>DATGGL010000125.1:0-6444 GCA_035308605.1 Bryobacteraceae bacterium | reverse complement strand
CGCAACCGGTTCTGGCGCCTGGCGCGATGGCGAACGTATTCGGATCCGGACTCAGCCCCGCGAAAGCTTCAGCCCCCGGCACGCCGTTGCCGTTGACGCTCCTTGGTGTGTCCGCGACGATTAATGGCGTTACCGCGCCTTTATATTCTGTTGCGCCCGGACAGGTGGCTCTTCAAATTCCCTACGAAACCAGCGCGGGAACTGCGGTGCTGGGCGTGAACAACAACGGGCAGGTCGCGTCGTATCTCATGACCGTCGCCGTCACGGCCCCCGGATTTTTCACCACGCGCGGCGATCTGCTCACTCCATCCAGCACCGCAAGCCCGGGACAATCGATGACCGCGTACATCACCGGCGAGGGCGACGTTACGCCGTTCCTGGCGACCGGCGCGACGCCGTCGAGCAGCACCTCCGTCGCGAACCTTCCGGGTCCGCGGTTGCCGGTGACCGTCACAGTGGCCGGCACAAAAGCCACCATTCAATTCGCCGGAATCGCACCGGGTCTGGTCGGCGTGACGCAAATCAATTTCACGATCCCAAAGACTACGGCGCTAGGCCTGCAACCGGTCGTAGTGTCCCTCGGCGGAATCGCACAGAGCCAGTCGAGTATCCGTGTCATCGCGGCCGCTGCGGCAAAATAACCGATTCACGTCCGCATGCTGCGCGGCACTGACAACAAGGTGGGGCAGGTCCCCGACCTGCCTAAGGCCGCGTCCGATAAAGCATTCTCGGAAACGCGATCGTTTCCCGGATATGCTCCAGCCCGCACATCCACGCGACAAACCGCTCGACGCCCATTCCGAATCCGCCATGCGGGACGCTGCCGTACTTGCGCAGGTCGATATACCAGTTGAACGCCTCGCGGGGCAGTTTATGTTCGTCGAGACGCTTTAACAGCAGATCCAGATCGTGGATACGCTGGCCGCCGCCGATAACTTCGCCATAGCCCTCTGGCGCTATAAAATCGACCCCCAGCGCCAGCTCGGGCCGGTCTGCGTCGGGCTGAAAATAGAACGCCTTGACCGAAGTCGGATAACGATCGATCATCAACGGCCGATCCAGATCGTCGGTCAGGAGTGTTTCATCGGTGTTTCCGAAGTCCCCGCCCCATTTAATCTCGCTGCCTTTCGACTGCAGCTTCTTCACCGCATCGTCGTAGGTCATGCGATGGAACGGCGCCCGGATCGCCTCCAGCTTGCTAACGTCGCGCTCCAGGACCTTTAGCTCTTCCCGGCGGTGTTCCAGGACCCGGCCGACGATGTACACGATCAGCTCTTCGCCCACGCGCTTCACGTCTTCGAGAGTTGCGTAGGCCATCTCCGGCTCTACCATCCAGAACTCGGTCAGATGCCGGCGCGTCTTCGATTTCTCCGCGCGAAACGTCGGGCCGAAACAATACGTCTTGCCGAAGGCGGCGCAGGTCGCTTCGTTATAGAGCTGGCCGGACTGCGTCAGATAGACTTTTTCGTCTTCGAAATAGTCGACCTCGAACAGTGTCGACGTGCCCTCGCAGGCCGCGGGCGTGAAAATTGGCGTGTCCACCAAAACAAAACCGTGCGAATCGAAATAATCGCGGATGGCCTTGATCACTTCGTGCCGAACCGCCAGCGCGGCATGCTGTTTGCGGCTGCGCAGCCACAGATGCCGATGATCCATCAGAAAATCGATGCCGTGATCCTTGGGAGTGATCGGATACGGGTCTGACTCGGGAACACGCTGGACGATTTCCGCGCCTTCCACATCCAGCTCAAATCCGCCCGGCGCGCGCTGCTCCGCGCGAATCTTGCCGCGAATGATCAGAGACGATTCCTGCGTCAGATCTTTCAACGATTCAAATAGCGGCTCCGGCAGCGCACTCTTCACCGCCACGCACTGCAGGATGCCGGTGCCATCGCGCAGTTGCGGGAAACAGATCTTGCCGCTGCGCCGCAGATTGTACAGCCATCCGGCGATCTCGACAGTTTCGCCCGTGTGCCGGCCGGCCTCGGCGATGGTAACGCGCGGCGCTTTTAGTTCAGGACTCATTCTTGACAGTTACTTCTTCCAGTCGTTCCAGCGATTGCCGCACGGCATCGAACGGATTCGCCATGGTCGACACTTCCTTCAATTCGAGCAGCAGCGGACATTCGGCGTCGAGCGTACGCAGCAAATCCATGGTACGCGCCCATGGAATGGTGCCGCCTTCGCCCACCAGAGGAAACACATGCGAGTCCTCTGTTCCATTATTGTCATGCACGTGCGTGGAACGAATACGGCTCTTCATCAGCCGGAACGCGGTGTCGACTCCCTCTTTCATGTTGGCGTGTCCCGTATCGAAGCAGAAATTCAAATCCATGTGCGTCGCTTCGAGAAACATCAGCAGCCGCTCGGCGCTCGACAGCGCGTTCGGCGTGTTTTCGAGCAAAACCTCGACTCCCCGCTGGCGGGCAAAAATGCTGAGCTCTTCGAGCGCGGAAAACGCCGAGTCGGTCTTTCGCTCGTCGTACTCCTCGCCAAAGACGCCCAGGTGCTGGATCAGATACCGGAACGGAACAATCTCCGCGATGTCCAGCGCGCGCTTGATTTCGTCCAGCATTTGCAGGCGCTTCATCTTCACGGGTTCCGTCAGATTGATTACCGAATCCGGGCCGCTGCGGCCCCAGACGTCGTCTGAATACATCGGCGAGTGGAGCGAATGGAGCTTCAGTGGAGAATCACGAAACCAGTGTCCCAGTTCGGCGATCTGTGCGCGATCGCGATAATCCAGGTGCTGGCGCGCGCAGAAAATCTCGACCAGAGGAATGCCGGCGTCCCAAATCCGGTCGAGCCATACGGTCGTCAGGCGATGCCGGACGAAGAGATGCGTGGAAAGCGCGTGAAGCATTTAATATCCGCGGCTAATAACCCGCGGCTTTACCATTGCCGCGGCCGTCGGACCCGCCCTGCAACCATCCACCGTCACTCACGATCGCTTCCACGCGCGCCACCGACACGCTGGCTGATTGGTTGACGTCGTATCCCATCCCGCGCAGCAGATTCGCGGTATCCGGCGAAATGCCCTTTTCCAGTTCGAGCCGGTCCGGCTTCCATTGATGATGGAACCGGGGAAAATCGACTGCATCCTGCGCGTTCATCCCGAAATCGACCACGTTCAGAACCACTTCGGTCACTCCCGTGATGATGCGCGAACCGCCCGGCGCCCCCACCACCATGAACAGCTTGCCATCCTTGGCCAGTATGGTCGGCGTCATCGAAGAGAGCGGGCGCTTCTTCGGCGCGATCGCGTTCGCTTCGCCCTGCACCAGCCCATACATATTCGCCTCGCCCGGCTTCGCGGCGAAGTCGTCCATCTCATTGTTGAGCAGGAACCCGAGCCCTGGAACCGTAACACCCGATCCGTATCCGCCGTTCAACGTATACGTCACGGCGACCGCGTTTCCATCGGCGTCGACGACGTTGAAATGGGTGGTCTCTGTGCCCTCACTCCCTTTGGGACGGCCCGGATTCACTTGATCGCTCGGAGTCGCATGCCCCGGGGTGATCGTCGATCGCCGCTTTTGAAGGTACGCCGGATCGAGCATGCCGGCAATCGGATTCTTCACGAAATCCGGATCGCCCATGTACTGATTCCGATCGGCGAAATAGCGCCGCATGGCTTCGGCTAAGTATTGAATGCTAGCAGCCGACCCAGCTCCCGTCTTCTCATACCCCGACCCTTCGAGCATTCCCATCATTTGCAGCATGCCGACCCCGCCGGAACTGGGCGGAGGCGCGGTGATCACGTCATAGCCCTTGTATTTCCCGGTGATCGGTTTGCGCTCGACCGCGGCCATATTCTTGAGGTCGGCCAGGGTGATCAGCCCGCCGTTCTTGCTCTCTTCTTCGGCGAACTTCCTGGCGATCTCTCCTTCGTAAAACTCCTTCGCCCCGCCTTTAGAGATCTGTTCCAGCGTTCGCGCCAGCTCCGGCTGCGTGAAGGTATCGCCGGGCTCATAGAATTTGCCGTCGTGCTGAAAAATCCTCTTCGATTCCGCGAAATTCCCCAGGTTCTTTGCGCGCCGCATCGACTCGGCCTCGTCGTAGCTGAGCACCAGGCCCTTTTCGGCGAGCGTAATCGCGGGCTTCAGAATGTCGGCCCATTTCGCATGCCCGTATTTTTCATGCGCAAGTTCGAACCCGCGAACAGTTCCCGGAACGCCCGCCGCGCGCCATCCTTCGATGCTGTCCTTGGTCGGTTTGCCCTGCGCGTCCAGATACATGTCATGCGATGCTTTCTCGGGCGCCCGCTCGCGAAAGTCTATAAACGTCGTCCGCCCATCGGCCAGCCGAACCAGCATGAATCCGCCACCACCCAGGTTTCCGGCGTACGGATGGGTTACCGCCAGCGCGAATCCGACGGCGACTGCCGCGTCGACCGCATTACCGCCGCTTTGAAGAACGCGGACGCCGACCTCGGCTGCAATCGGTTCCTGTGCCACCACCATCGCGTGCCGCGCGCGAACAGGCTGGCGGGCATCCAGGCACAGAACGACACACAGAACCAGACACAGCAGAGAAGTAATGCGTCGCATGCAAACGATTGTACCGGAACAGTAGGGCAGGCCCCCGGCCGGCCTTTTTCTAGGGAATTTCGATGACTGCTTTGCCCACTCCGTCCGTATAATCCGTCAGCATCTGAAACGCCTTCGGAGTCTCGCACAGGGGAAGCGTATGTGTGATCAGCGACGTCGAAATCCGCCCGCCGCTCAGCAGATTCAACGCCTCCTGCGCGCGATGATTGGAACGCTTCAGCGTCTTGAGATCCAGCTCCTTCGCCATCGCCGCATGGATATCGATCTTCGGAAACAGCTCGGTCAAAATTCCGATCAGCATCACCGTGCCGGCCATTCGCGCCATGCGGATCGCGGCGTTTACCGTCTCCACCGATCCCGCGGCTTCGAGAACCACGTCGACTCCACGTCCGTTCGTAGCGTCAAGCACGGTTTCCACCAGCGATTGAACGGTGGTGTCGACGGCTACATCGGCGCCCATGGTCAGCGCCATCTTCAGACGATACGGAAGGCGATCGGCGATGAACACCCGGCTGGCTCCGGCTGCCCGCGCCACGGCGGCGCACAACATTCCAATGGGACCAGCCCCGGTAACCGCCACCGTATCGCCAACGTGAATGTCCACCAGTTCCAGCATGTGCATCATAACGGCGAGCGGTTCGGCAAGCGTCGCGGTCGTGTAACTGAACTCTTTCGGGAATCGCGTGCAGTTGCCGGCGGGAAGCGTGACAAACTCACGGAACATTCCGGGAGCCTGCGGCCCGCCCATGAATATGGTCGTGACGCAGTTGTTGTGGCGCCCTTTGAGGCAGTGCTCGCAGTGCCCGCAAGTGAGGCTCGGTTCGATGACGACGCCGTCGCCGATGGCGAAATCGTGGACGCCGGGGCCGACCGCAATCAATTCACCGGCGGGCTCATGCCCCAGTGTTTGCGGATAAGACGCCGGAAAATCGCCGATACGCCCGTCGTGATACCAGTGGAGGTCGCTCCCGCAGACTCCGACGGCGCGGATGCGTACCGTGACTTCGCCATGGCCCGGATCGGGCGGCTGCGGCATTTCACGTTCTTCTAATGTCCGGGGCGCGACGAGCTGGATGGATCGCATCCGTCACAGTATAAAGCACGGCCTGACACCGAAAGGCCTAGCGCATCTTCGCCGATGGCCACGATGCGATGCTGCTCGTCGAGCAGAACATAAGTCGGATACGACTGGATACGCGCGCGATGCTCCACCAGGTCGCGGATACTCGAAAATTCCGCCTGTGGCCACGGCAGGTTCAAAGCGCGAACTTTGTTCTGATCTTGATCTACGTTCATTCCGATGATCTGAACCCCACGCGCATGCAGTTCACGAAGTCGCGGAAGATCGGATATACAAGGAGCGCACCAGGTGGCCCAAAAGTCGAGAAGCGTTCTTCCGGACTCGGATAACCGGCGCGTCTTCCCGATGAAATCCACGTAGGCGAAGTCCGGGAACCGCTCGCCGACCTTGAGATCGATCCGAGTATAGTCAGCCGGATTGGCGGCCTCCAGCAAGAATTCGCGGCCTTCCAGATTTACGGACCGAACCCGGACGTAAGCATCGCCTGCGTGGTACACGCGCCGGTCGTCCACGAAACTGTATTCGCCGTCCAAGCCCTGCCAGCCGTTGTTCGGCGAAACGGAGTTAGTTTTCCAATCGAACGCGAATCCAGCAGTCACCTGAACTCCGCCGACCGCAGCTTGCCCGCGAACAAATGCGCGAGGCGATTCGCCCAGAACACACTCTCCCGCCTTCTGCGGGCCACGGTAGACGTTCACTGGATATGTTTTGTAAACCGGACCAGGCAGTGGAAATCGGATTTCCGCCCATCCCGAGCTGAGGTCGTACTTCTCGTCCGGAGAAAAGCGGCCATCGCCATTCACATCGACATAA
>DATGGL010000124.1:0-16432 GCA_035308605.1 Bryobacteraceae bacterium | reverse complement strand
GCGACGCTCGGGTATCCGGATCACGCGTGGGGAATGGTCAAATTAACGCCGAAACAGCAGGAGTCGTTTGCCGCGGAACTTCCGGAGGCATTCGTTCCGGTGAAGGGCGCATGGGGGGCGCGCGGTGCGACCTCCGTGCGCCTGAGCAAAGTGAAGAAGGCGGATCTCGAACGTGCGCTCCTGGCGGCGTGGCGAAACACGGCGCCAAAGCGTCTGTTTGATTCCTAGTCACGATTGGCCACGAGCGGCAGCGAGTGTGGGTCGCGCAACCTCTTCACTGCGCGTCGTGATCCGCTTGCTGCGCGCGCGGTTCCGTGTGTAGAGTTCGGCGCCGCCGGCGCGGCAGGCCAATATTATTGGGATATAGTAGATCCAAATATGAAAGCTTTCCTGTTTCTGCCGCTAGCGCTGGGGTCTCTCTGGGCGCAGGCTCCCACGGCCTGGACTCCGGAATTTTCGATGCAGTTCAAAACGGTTTCTGGAGTCATGCCATCGCCCGACGGCTCCAAAGTCGCATGGACCGAAACGCAATCGGTGATGGACGCGGAACACAGCGAAATGCGCACGCAGATATTCGTGGCGAACGCCGATGGCTCCCATCGGATTCAATTAACCCGCGGGGAGAAGAGCGCGACCGATCCGTCGTTTTCGCCCGATGGCCAGATGCTCTATTTCCAGTCGGCGCGATCCGGCAAGAGCAATGTGTATCGGATTTCGATCGCGGGCGGGGAAGCGGAGCAGCTTACCGATTTTAAAGGCACGCTAAGCGCTTATGAATTGTCGCCCGATGGCAAAACCGTCGCGTTCACCGGATATGAGCCTCCGGCCGACGAAGAGAAGAATAAAAAAGAGAAACGGGATTATCGCGTGGTGGACGCCAATCCGGAAAATCTCGCAATCTATGTGATTCCAGTGGAAGTCGTCGCCGATGGGAAGCGCGCGTCCAAGAAGCTGACGGATGGAAAGCGGCACGTGAGCGAATTCGAGTGGTCGCCCGATTCCGCGAAAATCGCCTTCAGCCATTGGCAGACCTCCGGCGCGGACAACTGGCCCACCTCTGAACTATCGGAAGTCGACGTCGCCAGCGGAACCGTGAAACATGTCGCAACGCCGCACGCTGAGGTAGTACATCCTTCCTATTCGCGCGACGGGCGGTATCTGGCGTTCGTGAAGTCGCTTTCCGAGCCGCCCCGGTGGGCGTTTGACGGTGGAATCGTATTGCTGAACCGTTCCACCGGCGAATCCCGCGATCTGCCGGCCACCTACGATCAACAGCCCGACGTTCTCGGGTGGGCGGGCGATGCGCTCCTGTTCGCGGAATCGCATCACACGCGGACAGCGATTTATTCAATGCCGATTGACGGGCCTCCCAGAACCTTGTTCGAGCCTTCGCGAGGCGTGGTGACCGCGGCCGGAACTCATCTCAACGCCAGCGGAACATTCCTCGGGCTGCCCATCGAAAGCCCGGAGGAAGCGCCGGAAGCCTACGTGATGGCGGTAAACAAAGCCGCTCCGGTGCGCGTCAGCCGTGCGAATGTGGATCTCCCGAAATTGCCGCTGGGAAAGACGGAAGCCATACGCTGGAAGTCGAAAGACGGGCTGGAAATCGAGGGCATGCTCACGTATCCGGTGAATTATGAAGCCGGCAAGAAGTATCCGCTCATCCTGAACATTCACGGCGGCCCGACCGGCGTTTTTGGGGAAACCTTCATCGGCCGCAGTGCGCTGTATCCGATCGCGGTGTTCGCGGCCCGCGGGTATGCAGTCTTTCGGCCGAATCCGCGCGGGTCAAGCGCCTACGGCAAGCAGTTCCGCTTCGCCAACTACAACGATTGGGGCGGCAAGGATTATGAAGATGACCAGACCGGCGTCGACCACGTCATCGCGATGGGCATCGCCGATCCGGACAAGCTGGCAGTGATGGGATGGAGCTATGGAGGCTACATGACGTCCTGGACCATCACTCAGACCCACCGCTTCAAGGCGGCCGTGGTGGGCGCGGGCGTCACTAATCTGTGGAGCTTCACGGGAACGGCGGATATTCCCGGATTCCTGCCCGATTATTTCGGCGGGGAGCCCTGGCAGCAATTCGACAATTTCCAGAAACATTCGCCGATCACGTACGTAAAGAATGTGACGACGCCGACTTTGGTGCTGCACGGCGAAGCCGATGTGCGCGTGCCGACGTCGCAGGGATACGAATACTATCACGCGTTGAAGCGCGAAGGCGTGACCACCAAGATGGTTGTGTATCCGCGGCAGCCGCATGGACCGCAGGAACCGAAGTTCATTCTCGACATCATGCAAAGGCATCTGGATTGGGTGGATAAATATGTTCGCTAAGCGGCTGTTATGGCTCACTCTCGCGCCGGCGCTTTACGCGCAATGGACGCCGGAGCTTTCGATGAAAGTGAAAACCGTGACGGCCGCGGTGCCATCGCCCGACGGAAAACTCGCGGCCTGGACCGAGACGCATCCTGTAATGGACGGGGAAAAGAGCGAAGCGCTCACGCAGGTCTATCTGGCTCGCGCGGATGGCAGCGGTCGCCTACAGTTGACGCGCGGCGATAAGAGCGCGAATGCTCCGGCATTTTCCGCGGACTCGAATTGGGTATTTTTCGCCAGCGATCGCAACGGCAAGCGGAATATTTATCGGATTCCAGTCGACGGCGGTGAAGCCGAAATGGTGACCAACTGGACGGGAGCGCTGGGTGCGTTCGGCGTCTCCCCGAACGGCAAGTGGATCGCATTCACGGCGCGCGAAGCCGACCCCGAAGAAGATCGCGCCCGGCGCGAGAAGCGGGACCTCCGGGTAATCGATGAGAATCCGCACAATCAATCGCTATGGCTGATTCCGGTCGAGGCGGATGCGGGTGGAAAGCGGGCGGCCAAGAAAATTGCCGCCGGACCGTATCATGTTGGCGGATTCGACTGGTCTCCGAATTCCCAGCGGATCGCGTATGAAACTCGGCCCACGCCGGATGCGGACGATTCCCGCCGGGCGGACATCTATGAAGTCGCGATTGAAACCGGCGATATTCGGCCCCTCGCTGCAACCGCGGCCACCGAGAGCGAACCGAAATATTCGCCCGACGGCCGGTATCTGGCGTTTGTGCGAACCAACAACGCCCGCAGAATCGAAGGCACGCGGATCGAGCTGCTCTCTCTATCGGATCTGAAAGCGCGGGAACTGCCGGCAACGCCCGATGAGTCGCCGGCGCTTTCGGCGTGGGCTCCCGATTCCTCGCGAGTCTATTTCACGGAGGGATTGCACACCAAGAGCGTGTTGTATGCCATGCCCGTGGATGGTCCCCCGGCAATCGTATTCCGGCCGGAACACGGAACCTTCGGGTTCGGCGTAACGTTCAATCGCACGGCAAGCTACGCCGGACTCGCGATACAGGCGCCGGATCAGCCCGTGGAATCCTACATGATGCCAGTCGCATCGATGAAGCCGGTGCGCGTGAGCGCGGCCAACGTGGATCTCCCGAAGACCGGCCTGGGCGCGACGCGCGTCATCCGGTGGAAGGCCAAGGATGGCAAGGAAATCGAAGGCCTGCTGACGCTGCCGGTGAATTACGACAAGGCGAAGAAGTATCCACTGATTTTGAATATTCACGGCGGCCCGTCGGGTGCGTTCAACGAAACCTTCATCGGCGCGAGCGGGCTGTATCCGATCGCTTCTTTTGCCGCCCGCGGATGGGCCGTCCTGCGGCCGAATCCCCGAGGCTCGGTCAATTACGGCTTGCCGTTTCGTGCGGCAAATCTCAACGACTGGGGCGGCGGAGATTATCAGGACCTGATGTCTGGCGTCGACGCCGTAATCTCAATGGGTGTGGCCGATCCGAACAAACTGGCCGTGATGGGCTGGAGTTACGGCGGATACATGACGAATTGGGTGGTGACGCAGACGAATCGCTTCAAGTGCGCCGCCGCTGGCGCAGGGCTTTCGAATTTGATTTCGATGTGGGGAACCAACGATATTCCCACCGTGCTCGACGACTACTTCGACGGAACCTGGTTCGAGCAACCCGACCGCTACATCAAGATGTCGCCGCTCGCACATATCGCGAATGCAACGACGCCGGAGCTGGTTTTGCACGGCGAGGCCGACATTCGCGTGCCGACTTCGCAAGGATACGAGATGTATCGCGCCCTGAAGCGCAAGGGCGTCGCGACGGAGATGGTCGTGTACCCGCGCACGCCGCATGGTCCGCAGGAACCGAAGTTCGTTCTGGACATCATGAACAGGCACATGGATTGGGTCGCGAAGTATCTGGGGGACTAGTCATGGGCCGCGAATGGACGCGAATGAACGCCATCTGGCTGGTCTTGATGCTTGTGCCGCCGCTCTCGGCAGAGAAGGTTGCAGGTGTAAAAGAGCCCGTCGAGATTTTGCGGGACAAATGGGGTGTTCCCCATATCTATGCGAAAAACACCGACGATTTGTTCTTGGCGCAAGGCTGGATCACCGCGAAGGACAGGCTTTTCCAGATTGACTTGTGGCGACGCGCGGGTACCGGCAAACTGGCGGAAGTTCTCGGGCCGTCCGCTGTCGGGCGGGACAGGATCGCGCGGCTGGTGCGCTACCGCGGCGATTGGACGAAAGAGTGGGAGAGCTATGCCCCCGACGCACGTCAGATCGTCGCCGCATTTGTGAAGGGAATCAACGCCTACATTCAATCGCTGGATGGCAAACGGCCCATGGAATTCAAGATAGCCGGCTACGATCCGGGCCTGTGGAGTCCGGAAGACGTGGCCGCCAGAATCGCCGGACTCAGTATGACCGGCAATCTGATGCAGGAGATCAATCGATCCCTCGAAATTAACGAATACGGGGTCGAACGAGTCGAGAAATATGCGCCGCCCGATCCGTTTGTGAAATTGACCGTTCCCGCCGGAATCGACATCAAGGCGATCACTGCGGCCATCTTGAAGGATTATGAGGCAGCCACCAGCGCCCCGCGATTTCCAGGCGAGCAGGGCTCGAATGACTGGGTGATCGACGGATCGATGAGCGCCACCGGTAAACCGCTTCTGGCCAACGATCCGCATCGCCCTATTTTGCTGCCGAGTCTGCGCAAGACCGTGCACCTGGTTGCGCCCGGATGGAATGTGATCGGCGCAGGCGAGCCGGCGCTGCCGGGAATTGCGCTCGGGCATAACGAAGTGGTGGCGTACGGATTCACGATTGTCGGAGTGGATCAGCAGGATTTGTTCGTCGAAAAGACCAATCCGGCGAACGCGAATCAGTATTCTTACAAAGGCGCCTGGAAGCCAATGGACGTCGAGCGGCAGCAGATAGCAGTGAAGGGCGCAGGCGCTGCCAGTGTCGATTTGAAATACACGCAGCACGGCCCCGTGATCTATGAAGATCCCGCCCGCCATCTCGCGTATGCGTTGAAGTGGGTTGGATCGGAAGCGGGCGGGGCAGGGTATCTGGCAGGCCTGTCCGTGGCTCGCGCGAAGAATTGGAACGATTTCGTCGCGTCGATGGCGCGCTACAAGGTTCCCTCCGAAAACATGGTCTACGCGGATGTCACCGGGAACATCGGCTGGATCGCCTCAGGTTTCAATCCGATCCGAAAGAACTGGACGGGTCTTCTGCCCGTCCCTGGCGACTCCGGCGAATACGAATGGGGCGGATACTTGCCGGCGGCAGAGATGCCGCATGCCTATAATCCCGCGAAGCATTTCATCGCGACCGCGAACAACAAGATCCTGCCGCCCGGCTACACAAAACAGATCGGTTACGACTGGGCGGAGCCGTTTCGCGTCCACCGCATCGAGCAGATCCTCAGCGAAAGCAAGAAATTCACCATCGGGGATTTCGAGCGCATGCAGTACGACGTCACCAGTCTGCCGGCGAAGCGCCTGCAGGCGATCGTGCGAAAGTCGCGCCCGGAAGGAAATAAGGAAATTGTCGACGAGTTCTTGAATTGGGACGCTCGCGTGACGCCGGATTCGAGGACGGCGCTCATCTATGAAATGTGGATGTCGCATCTTCCGGACGCGGTGTTCGCCGGCGAGTGGAAGGCTCGCGCGAGTGTTTCAGTGTTGTTAAAGCTTCTCGAAGAAAAGCCGAATCCTAGAGCGCTGGCCGCGGCGCTCGACGCGGCCCTCAACGAATTACGGGGAGCGCTGCCGAGGCAGGAGATGTGGAAATGGAGCGCGGCGCACTCGCTACAACTCCGGCATCTTCTGAACACCAAGACGTTAAATCTTCCGGTGGTCGCGCGCCCCGGCGACGCGAATACCGTGCATGCTTCCGGCGGGACCGGCGGCGCGAGCGGCGCGTCCTATCGCGAAATTATCGATGTCGCCGATTGGGACCGCTCGGTGATGACCAACACGCCTGGCGAATCCGGAGACCCGGCCAGCAAGCACTATCGCGATCTTCTCGACGACTGGGCCGCCGGCCGCTATCATCCGATGCCGTTTTCCCGCAAAGCCGTGGAAGCCGCGCTCGACGAAAAGATCGTTCTCGAACCCCGGTAGCTCTTATAGAAGTAGCTTTTATAAAAGTAGCTTTTACAATAGTAGGGTGCAGATCCTCGACGGCACGGTAGTGCGTGCCGATATCCTTGCCGGGCTGAAGCCGCGAATCCGTAAGTTGAGTCGTCCTCCCGGCCTCGCCGTCGTCCTGGTGGGCCACGATCCGGCGTCTGAGATTTACGTACGCGGCAAAATCAAGGCTTGCGCCGAACTTGGAATCCACAGCGAGAAGCTGACTCCGGACGAATCCATCTCCACCGAGGGTTTGCTCGCGATCATCGACGAGTTGAATCGCCGCCCGGAGATCGACGGGATCCTGGTGCAGATGCCCCTGCCGAACCAGATCGATTCGCGGCGCGTGCTGGAAGCGGTTGTGCCCGATAAAGATGCCGACGGCTTTCATCCGGTGAATGTCGGCCACCTGGTCGCCGGCCGCCCCGCGCCCCGCGCGTGTACTCCGGCGGGCATTATTGAGATGTTGAAATACTACCGCGTGCCCATCGAAGGGCGGAATGCCGTCGTAGTCGGACGCAGCGATATCGTCGGGAAACCGATGGCGATCATGCTGCTGCACAACAGCGCCACAGTGACCATCTGCCATTCCCGCACTGCGAATCTGTCCGAAGAATGCCGCCGCGCCGACATTCTGGTCGCGGCCCTGGGACGTCCGGCGTTTATTACTTCCGATTTCATTGCGCCCGGGGCGACCGTGATTGACGTTGGACAAACCCGCATCACCGATCGCGCCGAAGCCGAACGGCTCGGTAAGGCTGCAGAGTTCGACCGCAAGCAGTTCGCTTTAGTGGGCGACGTGAATCCGGTGGAAGTGATGCACTGCGCGGCGGCATACACGCCGGTTCCCGGCGGCGTGGGCCCGCTGACCATCGCGATGCTGATGTCGAACACCGTGGAACTGGCGGAGAAGCACGGGTGCTAAGTGGCGAACCGCCACGAATTTTGCGCGTCGGGCTCACCGGAGGGCTCGCCACCGGGAAAAGTTTCGTCGGACATGCGCTTGCGGATCTGGGATGCCTGCTGATTCAGGCGGATGAACTCGGCCATCTCGTGATGGCGCCGGGGGCCGAAGCATACGAGGGCATCGTGCGCGAATTCGGCACGGAGATTTTGAATCCGGACCGCACCATCAATCGCCGGTTTCTGGCGGCGCAGGTCTTCGGAAATCCACAGCGTCTGGAGAAACTGAATGCTCTGGTCCATCCCCCCGTCCGGGCCCGTGAAGAGGCTTTGGCGGCCGCGTTTGCGGAGCGCACTCCAGGTGGCATTGCCGTTACGGAAGCTGCCATACTGATAGAGACTGGCCGCCATAAAAGCTATACGCGGCTGATCGTTGCCGTTTGCGGCGAACAACAGCAGATCGAGCGGGCCATGGCGCGCGATCATTTGACGCGCGAAGAGGTGTTGGACCGGATGCGCCGGCAAATGCCCCTCGAAGAGAAGGTGAAGTACGCTGATTACGTCGTGGATACATCCGGGACAAAGGAACACACGCTCGAACAGACGCGCGAAGTGTATCAGTCCCTTCGGAGGTTGGCCTTATGAGAGCTAGAACCTTGCTTTTTGCGGCGCTGCTGGTGGGCGGATTTGTTTATATCACCGCCAAGCCGAATTCGTTTCTGCGCCGGAACCTGCCGACGCCCGGGCCGCTGTGGAGCGGTCCTGAGGTCACGCATTCCGCCGGTCTGCTGACCGACGAGCAGAATAATATCGACATTTACAAGACGTCGAAAGACAGCGTCGTCTACATCACCAGCACCGTCTATCAGCGGACGTTCTTTTTCGTTGAGCAGGGTAAAGCGCTGGGGTCGGGATTCATCGTAAATGCCGACGGCCAGATCCTCACGAATTATCACGTGATCAGCGGCGGTTCGGATCCCGAAGTGAAGATGCAGGATCAGACCGTGTATAAAGCCAAGGTGCTGGTGCGAGACCGTCAGGACGATCTGGCGCTCATCAAGATCGAGCCGAGATCCAAGCTTCCGCACTTGAATCTGGGCGATTCCGATCATCTCCAGGTAGGCCAGAAAGTGCTGGCGATCGGAAATCCGTTCGGGTTGCAAGGCACGCTGACGACGGGCGTGGTGAGCACCCTGGGGCGCGACATCGAGGGTGAAAATAACCAGCAGCTCGAGGGTATGATCCAGACCGACGCCGCGATCAATTCGGGTAACAGCGGCGGCCCGCTGCTCGATTCGCAGGGCAACGTCATCGGAATCAACACGGCGATCTACGGTCCCAATGGCGGCAACGTGGGAATCGGTTTCGCCATGCCGATCAATCGCGCGAAAACCATGCTGACGGATTTCAGCGCCGGCAAGAAATTCGGCCGGGCGCGTTTCGGCGCGAATACTGTGTTCATCACCGGCGATCTGGCGGAGGCGTTGAAGCTGCCGTCCTCCGGCGGTTTGCTCATTCAAGAAATCAGCCGTGGTTCGGCCGCGGAAGCCGCGGGTCTTCGCGGCTACAGCGACGTAGTGCGGGTCGGCAACGCGCGGCTCGGCGTCGGCGGAGATTTCATTACCGGCGTGGACGGAAAACCAGTCAGCGAGAATGACACGCTCGCCCGAGCTGTATCGCACAAACGGCCCGGCGATATCATCGATCTCACAATCTATCGCAACGGCCGTACGATGAACGTCAAAGTGAAGCTTGGCGAGGCCCCTGAGGGGCCGATTTGACGAGCCCCAGAGCGTTCGGCCTGAGCGGTAAACTGTCCAGGTGAGTCTGCCCGAAGCCCCCCCGTCGCGACAATCTCACGTGGAAGCAGGCACTCTCGACGCCGCCGGATCGCGGAGAGCTCTCACCGGATTCTTCGTTTCCGGCCTGATGCTGGCGTTTCTGGGCGCGATTCTACCCTCCTGGCAGCATCATCTTTCATCCGACTACTCCACCATAGCCTGGTATTTCTTCGGCCTGATCGCGGGAATTCTGGGTTCGGTGTGGGTTTCGCCGCCTTTACTCGAGCAGAAGGGCGTCGGCTGGACGCTGGCATTCGCGTGCGGCGTCGCGTCAGCCGGATTCTTGTATCTCGCGTTCGTATCGCCGCCGTTTTCTCCGTGGTGGCGCGTCGCCGGGCTGGTGGTAATCGGGCTCGCCGCCGGCGTCCTTCACACCGCGGTATTTCAAGCGATATCGCCCATGTACCGCCATGACCCGGCCGCGACCATCAATCTCGCCGGAATCTTGTTTGGCCTCGGGTGCCTGACGGTAGCCCTGCTGGTGTCGGGAACGTTCTACGTATATACGGCGCCGGCGATTCAAACCTGGATCGCCGTGATCCCGGCGCTATTCGGGTGGATGTTCGTGCGCACCAAATTTGCTTCGACGCCGGTGCCGCACCATCCGTCGCCCAAAGCGATTCTGTCCGAATTGCGGAGCCCGGGAGCGGTTCTATTCAGCCTGCTGTTGTTTTTTCAGTTCGGAAACGAATGGGCCATCGCGGGGTGGCTGCCGTTGTTCCTCAGCCAGCGACTGGGAATCAGCCCCGCCACATCGCTGCTGCTGCTTGCCATGTACTGGCTGGCGCTCCTCGTCGGCCGCATCGTCGCGCAGTGGATTCTGCCGCGCGTCAGCCACGCCAGGCTCCTGACCTGTAGCGTGATCGCGGCATTACTTGGGTGTATCGTGTTACTGCTGACTGACAACCGGTTCGGAGCGGTCAGCGGAATTCTACTGATCGGCGCGGCCTTCGCGCCTATTTATCCCCTGGTCGTCGAGAAGATTGGAAATCGCTTTCCGTATTATCATCCCGGTTTCTACAACGGCATCTTTTCATTCGCCATCGCCGGAGGTTTACTCGCCCCGTGCACGCTGGGCTACTTCGCGACGTTTTGGGGCGTCCAGATCGTAGTGGAACTTCTTCTTGCGGGATGTGCCGTCGTGTTCCTGCTGCTGATGCTGGTGTCGCTCGAAGCGCGCTTGAGCTCCGCGACCCGGCGATAAATTTCAGTGCCGCAGGAACTGCGGATCGGACCAGTTCCAGTTACGCTCCGGATGCTCGTCAATGTTCGCGGGATCGACGTTCCAGCGGTACACCGCGGGCGCCCAGCCGCCGCGCAGGTGAATGGCCACGCTCACTAGCGCCAGCGCGACGAAGACGATCCTTGTCGGCCGCGCCAGACGCTCCCAATCCTTGAAATAGGGAATCAGGAACAGGACGAATATCGGCGTCAGATCGGTAAAGAAACGCGGGCCGTAGCTATGCCCGGCCCACCAGTTCGCGATGTAAGACGACACGATAATCCAGTGCAGGATCACAAGGGCGAGCAACCATCGCGACAATGGCGTCGCCCACTTTCCGCGGATCATGCTCCACAGCGCGAACAGAAACACCGGCGTAAACAGGAATAGCCCACGCGATGGGCTGATCAGATTGCCCGCGAGACCCACGGCAAGCTTCGGCCAATACTGCGGATACAGTCCGTCAAGATGCGTCTGATAGTAGGGAGAAAAGGGCGCGTGGTAAATCGAAAAATTGTAGCCAAGCCAGACTGCGGCCACGAGGATCGCTGCCAACAGATAGCCCGGCAAATACCTCCGGTGACGGACGGCGACGTACGTCGAGATGATCACAACCAACAGCGAATCCGTGGGACGAACCGTATAGGCGAGGGCCACAGGAAGTCCGGCCCACGCCGCCCAAGCCGGATGTTCTTCGGCGCCCAATAACAAGAAAATGATGATCGTGATTAAGAGCATCGAAGGCGTATGCTGCCACAGCGCCCGCCCCCCGGTGCTGTACGCCGAGGTTCCCAGCGCGAACAGAAGCGACAACAATACAGCGCGTTTCACGGGCAGGAAGCGCCGCGCGATGAAATAGAGGATGACCGTCGAAACCGCCAGCAGAAACGACGCGACCTCTTCTTCGATAATCGCGTGCGCGATGATCCAATCGCCGCGAAAAAAACCGGCGATCACCGGTTGCGACGAGTGCAGATGCGATGTGATGGGCTGCAGCAGCTTCATCCCTTCGATCGCGACCACGATCAGCGGCATCGTCAGCACGGGACCGCCGACCGGATAGCTGAGATACCAGTGCCCGTCACAATGTTCCCGCGGCCCCGCAGCTACGTTGCCGTTCGCGTCCACGCATTCGAGCGCGTAATATGCGTCGCGGCCCATCGCATCGGCGTACTCGTCCAGGTTAGTATTGTGCTGATTCCACAAGCTTTCAGCGACGAATACATTCCAGCGCGAATCGAACGATGTCGCGATCGGGCTCAGGCCTGAGAAGAAATACACGCCGAGCAGCAGCAGCAGAGGCACACGCCACTCCCCGGTATGCGATCCTCGAATTACCATGCGATTTGCGGTCCCGCTGCTCCTGGCGCTGTGCGGCCCTGCTTCGGATCTTTGGGCCACAGACCTGGAGCATCGCATTGATGCGCTGGTAGAAGCAAGTGGCCCAATCGGCCGCGGATTCGCCGGAATCCACGTCGTCGATTTAGCCAGCGGCAGAACCATTTATCGCCGTAACGACGACAAATTATTCCTTCCCGCTTCGAACATGAAGCTGTTCACCTCGGCTCTGGCTTTGGTGCGGCTCGGCCCCGAGTATCATTTCGTCACGCAAATTGTGCGCGATCCTTCGGGCGATCTGGTGCTGGCCGGCAGCGGCGATCCATCCCTTTCCGGCCGGGTATTTCCCTATCAGAAAGAGGCGACCCAAGGACCCGCGCTCAAGGCGATCGAAGAACTCGCCGACCAGGTGGTTTCAAGCGGCATCTTACGAGTCGAAGGCGATATCGTCGGCGACGACCGTTTATACCCCTGGATTCCCTATGCTCCAAGTTGGACCAAGGACGACGAACTGCGAGAATTCGGCGCTCCCGTTAGCGCGCTGACCGTGAACGACAACATCCTCACCGTGACCATTCGCCCTGGCGCGCATTCGGGCGACCTCGCGGAGTTGACTCTTGAACCGGCGGTTGAATATTACGCCATCGACAATCGCGTCGCCACTGTCGCCCGCGGAGGCGAAGCAAAGATCCGCATGGCGCGCCAATCCGGCTCGCGCCAGATTCTACTGTGGGGCAGCATTCCCGAAAACCACGCGCCGATCGTCGAAGAAACGGCCATCGATGATCCCGCTCTCTTCGCCGCGTCGGCGCTCTATGACGCCTTGACCCGGCGCGGCATTACGATCTCAGGCCGGGCCATCGCGCGCCACCGCCAGGCCATGGACGATTCCGAACCTCCTTCGGGCGCCGTCGTCGCCACGCGCACATCGCCGCCCTTGACACACCTGCTCCAGATGATGGACAAAGTCAGCCAGAACCTGCACGCGGAGCTGATGCTGCGCGAAGTCGGCCGGTTCTCGCGGCATTCCGGCACGCGCGAAGCAGGCCTGGAAGAGCTGAACGCGATGCTCACCGAAATCGGCGTCTCGCGCGACGAAACCCGGATGGAAGACGGATCCGGCCTGTCGCGCAACGCTTTGGTCACGCCGCGAGCATTCACGCGGCTGCTGGCCTATTTGAATGGCACGAAGTACAAAGACGACTGGATGTCGCTCTTGCCGGTCGGAGGCGAAGATGGCACCCTTCGCCGCCGTCTGTGCTGCATGTCCGAGGGGAGAATCGTCCGCGCCAAGACCGGATCGCTCAGCCGCGCACTGGCCCTTTCCGGATACGCGGACAGCAAGACCCACGGACGCCTGGCGTTCTCGATCATGGTCAACGACTTTTCGACGCCGTCCTCCGAAGTACGCGCGTGGATTGATAGAATAGCTACAGCCTTAACGGAGTAAGACGATGCCCATTTTTGAATATCTCTGCGACGACTGCGGCACCAAGTTCGAAAAGCTGGTGCGCCGCGCCGACGATCAGGTGCTTTGCCCCGGCTGCGGCGAAAGCCACCTACAAACCCAATACTCGACGTTTTCCGCCCACGCCAACGGCGTTTCGAAGGAAGCCTCGATGCCCTCGTGCCCGTCCGGAATGTGCCAGACTCCGGGGCTTTGCGGCCGAAATTAGCTCACTAGCGGATCGATAAACGCACTTTCCGCGGCGAGCGCCCGATTCGCGTTCCTCCACGATGGGCAGCTTCGACCAGATGTCAATCGGCCTGGAATTGCCCTGGTTCTAGCTTATTAAAGCAAAACGAGATATCCTTTAATAACCAGATCCGTTATTAAAGGTTCGCTTAGTGATGCCAGAAGGGCTTCAAAATCAGAGACTTGGCGAGTACGCAATTTCTATAATTGGCGGCGAGACAGTTCGCGCTCTGATCCCCAAGGCACTTCCGCCCGATCCACCGGTCCGCCTCGATTCCCTCCAGGTACTTTTGGAACAGGCCAATCAAGCTCTCGGCCGTTTGGACGGACTCGCTTCAGTTCTCCCCGATCTTTCCATTTTCATCTACGCATACGTTCGAAAGGAGGCCGTGCTCTCGTCGCAAATTGAAGGAACCCAATCTTCGCTTTCGGATCTACTTCTTTTCGAGAACGCCGAAGCACCTGGCGTTCCCATCGAAGATGTCCAAGAAGTCTCAAGCTACGTCGCCGCCTTATCTCACGGAATGAAACGTCTGCGCGGCGGTTTTCCGCTCTCACTACGCCTGATTCGTGAGATCCACGAAGTGCTCCTTTCTCAGGGAAGAGGCAGCCAGAAACAACCGGGCGAGTTTCGTCAGAGTCAAAATTGGATCGGAGGAACCCGTCCGGGAAACGCCATGTTCGTTCCACCTCCGCCGGAACGGGTGATGGAGTGTATGGGCCAACTCGAGTTGTTTCTTCACGAGGATAGGCCCGACATTCCTCTGCTCATCAAAGCGGGGCTTGCTCACGTACAGTTTGAGACCATCCACCCATTCCTCGACGGAAATGGCAGACTAGGACGCCTCCTCATTACGTTCTTGCTCTGCGCGGGTGGTGCGCTACACGAGCCAATTCTCTATTTGAGTCTGTTCTTCAAGGCGCATCGCCAGACCTACTATGACCTCCTGACGCAAGTGCGTGCGACAGGCGATTGGGAAGCCTGGCTCGACTTCTTTTTACGGGGAGTGAAGGAGACAGCCGACCAAGCCGTTAGCGCTGCCCGTCGCATCATTGCACTTCTCGAAGCCGACCGGCGAAAAATCGAAACCTTGGGGCGCCCAGCGGCCTCCGTGCTGCGTGTCTTACAGTACGCTCAGACTCATCCGATACTGTCGATCGCAACAGCGGCCGAAGCAATTGGAAGTACATTTCCAACCGTGGCGGGTGCCATCGAGCACATGCAGCATTTGGGAATCATGCGCGAGATTACAGGCAAGCAGCGGCATAGGCTGTTCACTTACGGAAGTTATCTGGACATTTTGAACGAGGGCACGGACCCTCTTCGTTGAGCGCTAAGTTGGCCGGGTAAGGAACGCGGGAAGGCAACTCTACCGGCGGGCGATATCCACCAGATCGCTAAACACCCCGTAAGCCGTCTGATCCACACCCGGGTCGATTTCGAGCATCCCCAGCGTCCCCATCAGATCCGTGTCGAGCAGCAGCAGGCTCGACGTTGCCCGCGCGCTGGCCAAGACGTCTGTGTCGGGAATCACTTCGGCGCGCACGCGTAACTTGATGCCGTCCGCTGTCCTCCGCGCTCGGCTTACCAGCCGGATCGTCTTCCCCTGAGCCTTTAGCGCCAGCAATTTCTCAGGAGTCAGCCGCCCGATGCCCCGTCGGTCGACCTCCAGAGGCGTTAGCCCAGCGTCCATCAGAACATTTGCAAGCGCAGCCGTCTTTGCGGCTGCATCCCAGCCGTCGATATCGAACGCCGCGTCCGCTTCCGTGATCCCGATGCGGCGGGCCTGTTCGATCCCTTCCTGAAGCGTCCGCCCGGCGCGTAAAGCTTCGATGACCACGTTGGTCGTCGAATTCAGAACTCCCGTGAATCCCCGGATCTTGCATCCCGGAAGCGTGTGGCGGACCAGGTTAAAGACCGGCGCTCCATCCATCACCGTCGATTCGAACCGGAATTCGACGCCCGCACGCCGGGCTTCTTCCTTCAGCGCCGCGTAGGCATGCGCAATCGGACCCTTATTTGCCGTCACCACATGCTTCGATCGCGCGAAAGCAGCGCGAATATGCGAGATCGCCGGCTCGCCGGTCGCCGGATTGAGCGTGGTCAGTTCGACGACCGCGTCCGGCCGCGCCCGATCCAGGAACTCATCGATCGAAGGGACGTGCGTGCCGAACTCAGGCTCGATGGGCAGGCCGCGTTGATCGAAGGCGGTGCCATGGCGCAGGGTCTGGATCGCGACGATCCGGAACGGGTACGCCTTCCGCTGTGCGGCGAGAAGACGCGCGAACGCCCGTCCTACGTTTCCGTAGCCGAACAGAGCGAGCTTCAAATTAGAAGTCCGTTTTCTCCATCAACGCGCTGAGATCCGATTCTAGCGTAGTGCGCGTCCGGCGCAGTTGGCTCTGCGTGTCGCGCAGCGCCGCCAGTCTGGTCTCGACCGCTGCCAGTTGCCGCGCGTATTGCTGCACCAGTTCCTGCTGTCCGCTGACGTTGTTCAGGCTCTGAATATTGCTCCGAATCCGGCCCTGATCCTGCGTCAGATCGGTCACATCTTTATCGGCCTGCTTCTGGGCCGCGTCGTTTGAGGCGATATCGCTCTTCTTCTGGCTAATCTGCTCGAGCTGGCGGCGGCCCGCGTCGCTCAGAGCCTTATTCTGGATCCAGGTTGCCAGGACATCCGGGGTCATATTGGTCAGCGAAATTGTCTGATCGTAAACCCGTTCTTCGCGGACGGGGAATGTCTCGTTCCCGGAAGCGGCCAGCTTCACTTCAAATCGATAAGCGTTCACTGTCGTTTCGGCCGGCTTCTGATTCAATAGCTTGTACCCGGAACGCTCGGGGTGCTCTATAATCAGCGTCTTTCCCTTGGCGTCTACGTTCCTGATCGTGTACGTCTTCACTTCCTCGACAGCAGTGCGGGCGGT
>DATGGL010000123.1:0-26898 GCA_035308605.1 Bryobacteraceae bacterium | reverse complement strand
TCTTCTGTTTCTGTTGAAGGACAGCGCTGAAATGATCGTTGCGCGCGCCACTGGGACCGGTTTCGAGCCGCTTCACACCTATCAGGTCGCCGAGAGCGCGACCTACGCCAACCCGCTGATGCTGGGGAAGGGAATCGTGATCAAAGACAACACCAGCTTGTCATATCTAAGCTGGGAGTGATTTCGATCACGCCGATACCAGCGACTCCGCCCTTGCCGTTTTCGCCAGCACGTACGGACCTTCCGGAATGACCGCGATGGTCGACTGATCGGCAAGTCCGTGAGTGAACGCTTCCACCGCGGCTTGGGCAGTCTCAAACGACGCGCCCCATAGAGATTCCCGATACTCGCTCGGAAGGCCGGGGACATAGAAGAACACCCGCTGCTTCGCCGTCACAAGCCCCAGTTTTTCGAGCTGCCATTGATCCACGATCACCGGAGTCTTGAGAATCCGGTTCATGAACTCGCTGTCGGATGTGGACGTGTGCAGCATCTCTCGAAACTCTGGCGCGCCGGCGCCCTCTTCGCACGCCGCGATCAACAGAATGCGGCCGCCGGGTTTCACGATGTGCGACGCTGCTGTGATTCCCTTGATCGCCTGATAAAACGTCAGATCGAGCGGGTAGCCCGCCGATGTCGTGATCACTGCGTCCGCCGGTTCTTCGAGCGTTTCGAGCATCACCTGCGAAACAAACGCGACGCCTTTTCGATGCGCCTCCACCGGATTGCCTGCAAAGACGCCCGCGATCGCCCGTTCGCGTGTCAACGCGACGTCGAGAAGAAAATCGTGCCGGGCCATCGCGGCGATTTCAAGCAACTCATGGTGCAGAGGATTGTCTTCGATGACTCCTTCCACCGAGCGCGGATTGCGCATGAACTTGGGGCTGTGCAGAACTTTGATGGTCTCCTGCGCAGCGAGCCCTGGCGCGACCAGCTTGCGCCCGCCGGAAAATCCCAGCATCAGATGCGGCTCGATGAAGCCCAAAGTGATGTGCAGGTCCGCGGAAACGAACCGCTCGTCAACGTAAACCGGCGTTCCCGACTTCGTTTCCCCCAGAAATCGATGCGACTTGAGATCGCGGGCGTCGTGATTCACCACGCGATATTTCGACGCGATCTCCGCGCCGCAGATCTCACGAATCTCCGCGTCCGTGGCCGGACGATGGAGACCCGTTGCAATCAGAATCGTAATCGATTCCCGCGGAATTCCGGCCTGCTCTAGGCACGCCAATACCGGCGGCAGCGTTTGCCGGTTGGGCGCCGGACGCGTAATATCACAGACGGATATCGCCGCGCTCTGCTTTCCCCGCGCAAGCTCTCGCAGGCTCGCCGACGCGACTGGACGCTCCAGCGCTGCTTCCAACTCTCTCTTCGGGTCGGCCAGGGGTTTCGCGGAATGAGCTTCCAACGTCCGGTAACGGAATTTATCCGGCAGCTCGACCGCGAGACCCGTTTTTCCGAATGCCATCTGGATTTTCATAAAATGCCTTATTGGTGGGTTACGACAAGCCTGCGAAGCGCTCAAAATTTCCGCGGAATAGCCGCTGCACGTCGCGATGGATATCTTCGCGCGTCACTGGACGGCCATCCTCGGCCAGCACTTTGTAGGTATTCGTGAGAATCGGCGCCAGCGTCCGGCGCGTATTGCGCCATTTGTAAATCACCTGTTCGAGAACGCGTGCGTCGGAGTGCTGCGGAATAAACGATGTGCCGAGCATTTCCAGGCGCTCCCGCGTCATCTCTTCCACCACCGACGGATTGTTCAGGAACCACCAGCATCCGAACGGCATGATGTTTGCGAACTTGCGCGCGTAAACGCACAGCTCGTGTTGATTCTCGCGGCTCAGCACGCTGACCAGGAATCGATTGTCGGGGAATTGCACCGCGATGTGTTCCAGGGCGCGCAGGTCGGCTTTGCCGACGCCGTCGCCCGCCAGGTTCAGCGCCGGGTTCACCTGATAACGCACGCCGATCATCAGAGACGTCGGAATCGCGAATTCGCGGCTCGATGGGAGAACCGCTTCCGCCAGCAGGCGGCCGCGAACGCTCTCTTCGGGAAATTGGAACGTGTCCGGGAGCGAAACCGCCATGTACACGGGCCGCATCCGCGTAAACCACTCTTCCAGGAACCGGCGCGTCTCAGCGATGGACCTGCCGGTCAGATTCCGGTCCACGGAAAAACCCTTCGACGTAAGTACGTCGACGTGTTCGGTCCACTTGTTCAGGATGCGATCCAGACGCAGGACCGGATGAAACGTTTTGTCGCGCGCCGCGCCGCCTTCCCATAGCGGCGCTTCTTCAGGGTCCAGCGGATCGTTGGTCATGACCACTTCGCTGATCCCGGCCAATTCAAACACCTTCTGAATGTGGCTTTCGATCTTCTGCGCCTCGAAAAACTTCCGCGCCTCCGCCAGTCCGGTTGCGCCGGTGGGCAGACCGAACGCCTGCAGCACGGCGATTACGCCTCGCGTCGCTTCTGAAACCGGAGCATTCTCGATAAACAACGCTTGCCAGATGGCGTCGGCCTTTTCGCGCTTCGAAAGCGGGAAATACTGGTCCGGCCTTATGTTCGAGGAACGAAACAACTCGGCTTCCAGATAGTGGTATGTGATCAGTTCATCAATTCCCCACAGCCCGAGCTTTCCAAGCGAGGGCATGAACAGGTGCGTGTGTACGTCCAGCCATGGGGCGCCGTGGAATTCCTGTTCCACGGCCTGGAAAATATCTCCGGGGGCCAGCGCGACGCTGCGGTGGTCCGACGTCAAAGTGGTCATAACTTTCCCATTATCCGACTTAAACGTCTTGTAAGCCAGTTGGTTAGCACATGACGCGCAAAGACTTCGTTTTCGCGGAACGAATCAGGAAATACAACAACAGACCGGCGGGACCAAATAAGAACGTCAGAATCAGACAGGGAATCACTGCCAGATGCGGAATCTGGAGGTGTGCGGCATCACGCACCTGCCAGCTTCCGATGAAAAGATCGAACGCCAGATAATGAATCCATCCGGCCAGCAAGAGCCAGCGATTCTCGAAGAGTGTGGCGACACCCGCGAGTGTGCTGAAGCTGCCTTGCGTTTCGCCCCAGTGCGCGGCGATAAGGCCGGCGTAAAGCAGCGCAAAGATCAGTGGGAGTACCGCGCCCGTCACCAGCGCGGCAGCCCACCGGATGCGTCCGGCGAAAACAAGAATCAGCCATCCGAGAAGCGCCGTCGAGTTCGCGATCGCAAAAATTCGTTCCGGAGTCATGCAAGTGCCTCTACCGGCGTCCGGCGGAAGGCCAGCACCGCGGCCGCAGTCGCGCTAACCCAGACGGCGAATACGATCATCGTCGTCGAGTCCGGTTCCAGGACGGACTGTCCGCGCAGGGCCTGCCAGACCAGGATGGCAACCAAGGTCAAATAGCTCGCCGCAGCCGCGAAAATGAGCCTCACTTGGTCCCCGCCGCGGCGGCGCAGAATCAGCCAGCCCAGGAACGGGATGATCTGCAATCCGTGCAGTCCAAAGAAGTGCGGAATGCGGACGTCGCCGTGCGAAGTGCTCCAGCCGACGCCTGGAATTCCCGGACCGCCATCCGGACCCCCGACCGTGTGCGCGCCGACGGTTGTAACCACCTCGTGATTGCGCATCCGGTCCATTTGGTCCGGCGTGGGCCGAACCATCAAGCCCCCGGTCGCAGACCCGAGCACGGTGGCGAGCAATCCCAGGCGCAAAGACCATCCCCAGGCGCGCTCTTGAAACGTCTGTTTGAAAGACGCGGCCAGAATGCCCACGCTGGCGAGCCACGCCAAGGCGATCATCGCACCCATAACCCCGAACACTGCTGCATCGAACGGAGTGGAGGCGTTGAAGTGGCTGGTGGTGCCGCGCACGGCTTGCACGTCGATCAGGGCCACTTCGACGGCGACAATGATCGACGTCGCCCATCCCGCAAGACGCAGGAATCGCGGCCAAACGTTCAGGTAGCCGTAGATCCATGCCAGACTTGCGCAGTAGATCGCTGTGGAGACGGCGAACTTAGTGGGTTTCAGCCAGGCGGGCACGCCGGTAATCGTGCGCGGGTCCAAAAGGATGCCGGCGGCCGACACCGGGAAGAGGACCAGCATCAGCAAGGCGGTAAAGGTTAGGGGCGGGCTGGAGGCCCATGCTTTTTTGATTATGTTGACCATGTCCACATTCTAGTAGTACATGTTGACGTTGTCAACACTTTTGTGAGAGACTACGTTCATGAAGCGGTCGGGCGAGGCACCCTACCATCACGGAAATCTACGGGCCGCGCTTATCGATGCCGGACTCAAGCTGATTGAGGAAAAAGGAGTTCGAGCTCTCACCTTGCGCGAAATTGGAACTCGCGTGGGAGTTTCCCGGATGGCTGCATACCGGCACTTTTCCGACAAAGCGGACCTCTTAGTCGCGATCCGCGAGGCTGGTTTCGTTCAGTTTGTCGAGGCATTGGAAGAAGCATGGAGAGAAGCGCTCCCGGATTTTCCGTCTCGGTTTGGCGCGTTGGCGCTGGCCTACGTTCGCTTCGCGGCCGCCCATCGCGCCCATTTTGAAGTCATGTTCGGCCAACCTTCGAATACGAATGTTCCCGCCGGCAGCGGCCCTGGCGAGAGGGCTTTCGCCATTCTGGTGGAAACTATTCGGGCGGGGCAGGAATCGGGCGAAGTCCGCGAAGGGGACCCGGTCACATTCGCCCGAATGGCCTGGGCGCAAGTCCACGGGATCAGCATGCTCGGGCTGGAGCCCGATCTCAGTGCGTCGGGCGCGGGCACGAAATTCGTCGAGTTCAGCTCGGACGTGCTCCGGGCTGGGCTTTCGCATCCGCCAGAGCGCCATGAAAAGCCCAGGCCTGCGGGCTTACAATTGGCTTGATAGCTGGGTTGAGATAGCTGGGTCGTCAGGAGGCTATGTGAGCCATCAACTGTTCGTCGCAGCGGGCGTGCTGGCAGTGTTTGCCGTAACCCCCGTCACTGGTCAGAATGCCGGGCAGAAAAAGCCCTGGACCATGCCGCGCGCCGCGGATGGCCATCCGGATTTGCAGGGGATCTGGACGAATGCCACCATTACCCCGATGGAGCGGCCGTCCGCCCTTGCCAACAAGCCGACGCTCACGGATGCCGAAGCCACGGCTTTCGAAAAACGTGCCGCCGACGAGCTGAATAACCTGGACGGCAAGTCAGAAGGACCCCTTCTCGCGGCGGCAGGCTCCTCTGGAACCGGCGGATACAACGTCCTTTTCATCGACCGTGGATCGGAGCTGGCGCGGGTGGATGGCGTGAAGCGCACCTCTCTGGTCGTGGATCCACCGGACGGAAAGGTTCCGCCGATGACGCCTGAGGCGCGCGAAAGGATCGCGGCCATGATGCGCGGCTTCAACCGCTACGACAGCGTGCAGGAGCGTCCGCTTGCGGAGCGCTGTCTGCTGGGATTCGGATCGACATCCGGCCCGCCGATGATGCCCGTCCTGTACAACAACAACTATCAGATCGTGCAAACGCCGAGCGCGGTGATGATCCTGGTCGAAATGGTCCATGATGTCCGGATTGTGCGAATCAACGGCACGCATGCTCCCGCGAACGTGCGGCAATGGCTCGGCGATTCGATCGGGCACTGGGAGGGCGACACTCTGGTCGTCGATACCACGAACTTCACGGATCAAACCCGATTTCGCGGGTCCTCCGAAAATCTACATGTTATCGAGCGGTTCCAGCGCGTTGACGCCGGCACAATTCTGTATCGGGTGACCATCGACGATCCCACGACGTTCAGCAAGGTCTGGACTCTCGAATATCCGTTCCGGGCGACGTCGGGTCCCATTTACGAATACGCCTGCCATGAGGGCAACTACGCTTTGACCGATATTCTAGGCGGCGCCCGCAAAGCGGACGGCGCATCGCAAAAGAAGTAATTCAGGCCCGCATGCCGCGAAAGACAGCCTGGTTTTCCCGCAGGATTCTTTCGGAGATCGCCGGATCGGGCTCCAGATTCGATTCGCCGCGCTGAAAGCTGCCGCCCAAGAGAATCCCGTCGTGACGCGGGAACATGTAGACATTGTCGGGACCGAGCGTCATGTAATTCACTTCCGGCTGCGGCATCAGAACGACGAGCTGCCCGCGGATGGGCGTAAGTTCCTGGTCCTGGAACAGGGTCCGGGCCCCGAGGCCGGTGCAGTTGAAAATCAGATTCTCGCGCAGCGCCATCAGATCGCGCTGCGTGTCGAACGCACGGATCATGATCTTTCCGCCAGCCAATTCAAAATCGCGGATCAGCATGGCGAGATAAGTGGCCGGCTCGATCAGCATGCTGTATCGCCTGTATACGAACGGAAGATCGAAGGGATGCTCGGTCCGTTCGAGTTGGCGCGGCCCGGGATAGAGCGGCTCGATTTCGCTTCCGGGGTCTTGCGGATTCGGCGGTTGAAACGCCCGACTCCGGGAAAGCGTAAGCAGCGGCATCCAGCGGACGGCGTATTGATCTCCGGCAAGCGATTGGAACCGCCGGAACGCGAACCCAGCCGCTGTGGTGAACTGGCGGCGAAACTGCGGCGTGATGCGATCCTGATCGTACAGCGAAACAGGCTCCCACAATCCGCCCGCGATATTCGAAGTCGTCAACGGAGGCATGTCGCGTGTGTAAATCGTCGGTGTATATCCGCGAAGTTGTAACAGGCGCGCGGTCGAGAGGCCAATGACACCGCAGCCGATCACAGCGCAATCCCGCGCTTCGATACCGGCGGCTTCTTCAACGGCAAGCTGCGCGGTGCCCCACGAAAGCGTGATTCCAGACCCGCCATGTCCGTAGTTGTGGATAACCGTCTTCGCGTCGAGCTTCTCGGCGCGCACAACAAATCCCGACGGGCGAAACGGGCGCAATCCGACGACGGTCCGAATCACGCGGTCCGCCGCGACGTTCACCGGCGCAAGACGTGCGGAGGCGGGAATTACAGAGGGCGGGACTCGGGCGGCCGTTGGTTTGTTGGCGCTACATCCGGCGGCGGCGAGCGGCGCGGCCCCCAGGAACGCTCTGCGGGAGATCAGCATAGGATCGATGATAGCGAGTAAGCTCAGCCCGTGACCCGATTCGCCCGGACGGCTAACCAATCTACTCCGACGTCCACCGGGTCCAAAAGTTCCGCGTTCTGTGAATTCCGAAGCCGGGGCGCATGCAAATGAGCCGGCGAGCTTCCTATCGTTGCACCGGTACTTTGAATCGGCATGGAAAGCGTCGTACAATGACGCGACTGCTATGAAAAAGCCACGTTTTTCCCGCCGCGATTTCGTGATGCTGGCCGCCGCGTCGCCGGCCCTGCTCCGAGCCCAGAAACGCATTCCGATCGGCATCCAACAGACCGCTGTAGGCCGCAACATCCAGCAGGATCTGGAAGGGACGCTTCGAGCCGTCGCGAAGATGGGCTACGAGAATATCGAGTTTTCGGCAAACCAGTTCATGAACTGGACGCCGGCAAGGGCCAAGGAAGTCCGCGCGGTGATGGATGGGGTCAATCTAAAGTGCCACTCAACGCACAACGAAATCGTATCGTTTTCAGGCGACGGACTTTCGAAATCGATCGAGCTGAATCAGATTCTGGGATCGACAACCCTGGTTTCCGTGCGCGGTCCGGGTCCTGTCGGAGGCCGGGGCGCCGCGAAGGGTCCGGCGACGCCGCCGACAGTGGACCACTGGAAGCACTTCAGCGATCAACTCAGCCAGGCCGCCGACCGAATTCGGGCGGCTAAAATGACCCTCGGTTTTCACAACCACGACATCGAATTCGTGCCGGTGGAAGGAACCAAGCCGATGGACATCCTTGCCGCCAACAAGGACATCACGTCTTTTCACTTGAATATCGGTTTGTGTTTGAAGGGCGGCGGCGATCCGGTGGCTTTTATCAAGCGATGCCCGGGACGAATTCAGGCGCTCCTGATTCAGGATTTCAACGGCCAGGCGCGCTGGAAGGAAATTTTGCCCGCGGCCGAGGGTACCGGCGGTTTGAAGTTTTACCTGATCCAGCGAACCGACGGACTTTTTCTGGTCGAACGGCAGGGAGACGACCTACTGGATTTCGCCCAGAAGGACCTCGAGTACTTCCGCAAGCTGCGCGGCTGACGTTAAGACAGCGCGTCTTTACAATAGGCCACGCACTTTGCCAGCTCGGTCATTAAATCCGAGCCTTGCGGGACCGGGTGCTCCATCTCGATGATGCCCGGGAAGCGATACTTCTCTTTCTGCATCAGCTTGAGCGTTTCTTTGATGGGCGTGTCACCGGTGCCCCACGGGACGGTGGCGCCGTTGTGCATCTTACGATCCTTCAGATGAATGTGGGTGACGCGGTCGTGATACTTTTGCAGAAATGGAATCGGCGAAGTGCTGTTGCCCGCGGTGAAGTGGCCGATGTCAAGATTGATCCCGTTATATTTCGAGTAGCTCATCGCCGTTTCCCAGCTTTCGGGGCGACCGAAGGCTTCAGGACTTGTGATATCCGTGTGGCCGTGATAACCGATCATCATCTTGTGCTTTTCGCCGAACGTGCCCAGGCGCTTGGTGTGGCTTAGCGGAATTTCGCAGGAAATCGCGTTCGCCCCGGCCGTTTTGGCCAGTCCGAACATGTAATCGATCTCCTCATCAGAGAAGGTATCGATAGCGTCGACCTTCACAATCTCGATCTTGACGCCGGCATCCTCGTATTTCTTCCGGAACGCCTTGACACTGTCCATGGATGCCGCCAGCCGCCATTTGCGCAGCTCTTCGGCAGCGGCTTTGCGCGCGGCTTCCTGCTCCGGCGTCAGGGGACCGCGTCCGCCGCGTCCACCTTCGCCGCGTCCTGCCTGACCGCCGCCGCGTCTGGCGGGCGGATATGCGACCAGGTTGGCCGGCGCTCCCATGAATTGCTCGATAGGCTGCGCCCGTAGCTCGACTGCGCTGAGGTTCAATTTGACCATCGCGCCCAGGCACTCATCGCCGCTGTTGTACTCGCCGTGAAAGCTGTACGGCGCGTTGATACCGATCTGTACGCCGCCAAATTTGGAATTCGTCTTGGCCAGCAGGCGGGCAGCGGGCAGGGCTGCAATCGCGAGCTTGCCGAGGTCGCGTCTGGTGAGATTCATGGAAGCTATTTTAAACCTATCGCGCCTTGTAAGTTTCGCTATGGTTGTTGCGGCTGTTAGTGATCGTGAAGCTCCCGTCGCGGCTGACGGACGCCTTGATCCAATAGCCTTTGTCGGTCCCCGCGGCGGGCGCTCCGGGGCCTCCGCCGGCGGGTGGCGCTTCCAGGTTCGCGATGCGATCTTCTTTCGTGTTGTGGTCCTTATCGCTGTTGACGGCGAGATGCACCTGCCAAATCGCTTCGACGCCGGGGATCGCTGCCACGGTATTCCAGGCCCCGGGATGCCAGCCCTTGGTCGCGCCATTGTTCACCAGCAGTATCTGCGGTTTGATCGCGCCGACGAACGCGGGCGCGCCCGACCGGTCACCGAAAAATCCATGATGCGTGGCTTGAAACAGAGTGACGGTCCCGATCTTGTTCACCGGACAAGCGAGCTGCATCTCGGTCTCCCAGGTGAGGTCGCCGAGATCCAGAAACTTGAACTTTCCCAGGCTGAGCAAGAATCCCATGGTACGCCGATTCTCGGTCTCGTCAGATGCTTTGTTCTGGGCGGTGGCGCATAGCGGATTCGGGCCGCCTCCCGGCAGCGCCTTGGCAAGCACCGCGCCGTTGGAGGTAACGATCTCCATGGAAACACCCTTCATGGGGACCTTGTCGCCCGGCTTCAGGCTCTGGCGTTTGCCTTCGGCAGCCGCCTTGTAACCGTCGAAGATCTGAAGGTCGCGCGCGACCGTCGAGATCGTATCGCCGTGATCGAGAAAATGCGACACCGGAATCATCTTCGCGACCGCTGACGCGCCGCCGACATGATCGCCGTCGAAGTGAGTGATCAGCAAGTAGTCGAGCTTCTTCAGCCCGGCCTGTTTGGTCGCGACGTCGACGATCCTGCCCGGATCACGTTCGCCGGGATTGCCGGTGTCTGCGAGTAGCGACTCGCCGGCCGGAGTAACGATCAACGTGGCTCCGCCGCCTTCCACGTCGATCCAGTAGATGTCCAATGTCCCGGGCGTCGCCGCGGCAAGGCTGGCGATCGATAAAACAACGAGCGAATACATCTTCATCGAATACGTCTTCAATGTTCGGCTCATGGCAGTCACTATTCTAGTCGACTGCTCCGCCATTTCAACGACCGTCTGATTCCGCACAGCGCTGACACCGACCCGCGACCAAAGGAGGCGGATGTCAGGAAGCGGATGTCGATGGCACGCCATTCCCCAGCCCCGGCGAACGTATGATGAGAGGAGCCCGAAATAGGAGGATTTGCCATGACCCGCCGCGAAACGCTTGTCATCCTGGCCGCCGCGCTCGGCCGCGCCGCCGCCCGGCTTCCCGTGAATCAAAACGTCAAGTGGGGACTCGGATCGAATCTGTGGAACTTCTTTCCGCGCGTGCCGTTTACGGACATTCTCGATGTCATGAAAGACACCGGCTTCATCGGCATTCGTTTGACTCAGTTTCCGCAGATCCTCAAGACTTACGACATCACCGCGGCGCAGATGCAGAAAGAAGCGGTGAAGCGCGGCTGCCAGATTGTCACGATTTCGTTCAACGGACCGACGCACGACCCGGCGCGCCGCTCGGAAGTCGTCGCCAATGCGAAAGTCGCGATGAATTTCCTGAAAGAGTTCGGCGCGAATCACCTGGTGGTATTTCCACCGAATCGCAGCAACGGAGCCGGCCAAGGTGCGTTCAAAGCCATGTGCGAATCCTTCGATGAAATCGGCTCGACGGCGCGCGAAATGGGATTTTATGCGGGCCTGCACAATCACATGGGGGAAATGGTCCAGACGCCGGAAGAAGTCGACCGGTGCATGGCGATGACCGATCCGAAGAAATTTTATTTTTCGCCAGACACGGCGCACCTGCACCTGGCGGGATGCGACGTCGTGAAGACCATGGAGAAACACAAACACCGCCTGATGCTCGCCGACTATAAAGACGCCAAGCGCCTCGCGACCACGAAACCGGACAGCTTCGACAAAGAAAGCATCTTCGACCTGGGCGACGGAGACATCGATTTTCCCGGCTGCCATCGCGTGTTGAAATCGATGTCGTTCCAGGGCTGGCTGATCGTGGACCTGGATATCGCGCGGCACGGCCCGCGCGCGAGCTACGAGCGATGCGGCGCATACGTAGTTAATAAATTGGAATCGGTGTATGCATGAAATCTCACGCCGGTCGCTGCTTCAGGCATCGGCGCTAGCGCCGTTCGCGGCCGCGCAAACGATGAATTACCGCATCATCGATCCTCACGTCCACGTCTGGAAGCACGACCCGAAATACCCGTTCGCGGCCGGCGCGAATGTGCCGAATCGCGACGCCACGCCGGAAACGCTGCTCGATCTGATGAAAGCCAACGGCGTCTCCAAGACCGTGATCATTCAAGTAATCCATTACAGGTACGACAATAGCTTCCTGGCGGACGTCCTGAAGCAGTATCGGGGTACGTTTCAAGGCGTCTGCCGCGTGGATCCGCTGGATCCCGCCGCGCCGGATCATCTTTCCCATTTGACCGAACAGGGATTCCGCGGCGTGCGCATCAGTCCGGCGGGAAACGAATCGGGCGATTGGTTTCGCGGACCGCTCATGCCGCCCCTTTGGAAGCGCTGCGGTCAACTGAAAGTCCCCATGACCGTGCTGGCGCCGATCACACGGATGCCGGAGGTCGCCCGGCTGCTCGAAGGAATGCCGGATTTGATGGTCGTGATCGACCACATGGCGGACTGTCCCATTGACCAACCGTCGGAACTGGAGAAGTTGATCGCATTAAAGCGATATCCGAACGTTTTCGTTAAAATTTCACACACCTGGTCGCTATCGAAGCAGCCCTATCCGTGGCTGGACGCGCAAGAATATGTGAAGCGCCTTCATCAAGCCTTTGGTCCGCAGCGGCTGATGTGGGCCACAGACTGGCCGATTATCGAAGGTGTTTCGCAGTATCCGAAGGCTCTCAGCGTCGTACGGGAAAGCATGCCATTCCTGAACGCGGAGGACCGCCACTGGATGCTCAGCAAAACCATCGAGAGAGTCTGGCCATTTCCCGCCTGAAGACTGGCCTGAAGAAGTGAAGCGGGTTTTTGTACACTTCAGTAATCATGAGCCGTCGATCCTTCATCTTCCTGTGCTGCTCTCTTCTGATCGCCGCGACGGTGAGTTTGGCCTGGCAATCGGGCGCTCCCGAAATGCTCGCGTCGGTCGAGCCGTCTTACTTACAACTGCTGCATTGGCGCATGATCGGGCCGTCGCGCGGCGGACGTGTCGTCGCCGTTACTGGCGATCCCGTCAATAAATTAGTCTTCTATTTCGGCGCGACAGGCGGCGGAATCTGGAAGACCGAAGACGGCGGCATCAGTTGGCGCAATGTCTCCGACGGCTTCGTAAATACCGGCTCCGTGGGCGCGCTCGAGGTTGCGGCGTCGAATACCAATATCGTCTACGCGGGCATGGGAGAAGCCTGCGTCCGCGGAAATGCATCTTACGGCGACGGCGTCTACAAGTCCATCGATGCCGGAAAAACGTGGACGCACGTTGGCCTGGAGGCGACACGAAGTATCGCTCGCGTGCGCGTCCATCCGAAGAACCCGGATATCGTGTACGTCGCAGCGCTGGGCGACCCGTGGGGGCACAGCGCAGACCGTGGCGTGTTCCGATCGAAGGACGGCGGCCGCTCCTGGCAAAAAATTTTGTTCCGCAGCGATGTGGCCGGCGCCGCGGACTTGGTGATGGACCCGGCCAATCCCGACATCTTGTACGCGTCCACACTCGAAATGCAGCGCTATCCATGGGGTTTTCGCAGTGCCGGGCCTGGGACCGCGCTATTCAAAACCACCGACGGCGGCGATACCTGGACGGAACTGACAAATCGACAGGGCATGCCCAGCGGAGTGAAGGGCCGGATCGGCATCGCAGTTGCGCCCAGCCGCCCGCAGCGTGTGTGGGCCCTGATCGACGCGGAGATCGGCAAGAAGGGAATCTATCGATCAGACGACGCCGGCCAGACCTGGCGTCACCTGACCGACGACGCCGAACTGACCATGCGTCCGTGGTATTACCATCACATTTTCGCCGATCCCAAAGACCCGAATCTGATTTACGTGTTGAACGTCGGCGCGTGGAAATCGACCGACGGCGGCGAGAAATTCCAGCCATTCCGGCCTCCGCATGGTGATCATCACGATCTCTGGATCGACCCCGCGGATCCGCGCCGCATGATCGAGGGCAATGACGGCGGTGCGACGGTTTCCTTTAACGGCGGGACGTCGTGGTCTTCGATTCTCAACCAGCCGACCGCCCAGATCTATCATGTCGTGGCGGATCACCAATTCCCGTATCACATCTACGGTTCGCAGCAGGACAACACCACGATGGCCCTCCCCAGCCGCTCCGATTTCGGAAGCATCACCATCGAAGATTGGGAAACCGTCGGAGGCGGGGAAGACGGCTACATTGCCACCAACCTGACGGATTCGAACATCATCTACGCCGCGAACCATCATTGGCTGACGCGCTACGATCGCCGCACCAAGCAGGTTCGGGACATCTCACCCAACCCGGAGACTCATTACGGTTGGGGCGCTGCGGATATCAACTATCGCTTCTGGTGGACGTATCCGGTTTCCACATCTCCGACCAATCCCAAGACGCTGTACGTGACGTCCCAGTTCGTTCATCGCTCGCTTAACGAAGGCCAAAGCTGGGAGGTAATCAGTCCCGACCTGACGCGTCACGATCCGAAGACGCTCGAACACACACCCTCCTACGGGCATGAAGAAACGCAGGAATACTGGGGGCCAATCACGCGCGAGGCTTACGGTCCGGAGTGGTATGCGACCATCTTCGCGTTTGCGGAGTCTCCTGCGAACGCGAATGTTCTGTGGGCCGGTTCGGATGACGGCTGGGTCCACGTTTCGCGCGATGCCGGGAAAAACTGGACGAAAGTCACGCCTCCCGATCTGGGCGAATTTGCGCTGATCAGCATCATCGAGCCTTCGCCGCACAATCCGGCCGAGGCCTACGTCGCGGCTACCCGCTATAAGTTGCAGGACAATCGTCCGTATTTGTACAAGACCTCGGACTACGGCAAAACGTGGACAAAAATCGTCACCGGCATCCCGGATTACGATTTCACGCACGTGATTCGCGAAGACCCGCAACGCCATGGTCTTCTCTATGCAGGAACGGAAACCGGCGTGTACGTTTCGTTCGACGATGGCGCGCACTGGCAGACCTTGAAACTCGGTCTGCCGCTCGTGCCCATTCATGATCTGTTGATCAAGGACGGCGATCTCGTTGCCGCGACGCATGGCCGCGGATTCTGGATTCTCGACCACGCGGCGCTGTTCCGGCAGTTCGATAAGACGTCGCTCAGCGACGGCGTCCATCTGTTCGCTCCGGCGACGACCGTCCGATTCCGCCAGAACGCGAGCCCCGCGGGTGGTTTTGGAAATGACGTTTCCGGGACGGGAGAGAATCCGCCGGTTGGCGTGAGCATTCCGTTCTATCTGAAGAGCGCTCCGTCTGGCCCCGTAACGCTCAAAATCCTCCGCGAGCGCAATGGAGTTTTCGAAGACGTCCGTACCTACGCGATGGATACGTCCGGCGCGGCGGGCGCTCCCGCCGCAGGCGGCGGTGGGCGCCGGCGAGGCCGCGGCGGTCGCGCGACGGCGGTGCAAGGCGCCAATACTTTCGTATGGGATCTCCGGTATCCCGGCGCCACTGTCATTCCCGATGCTGTGTTTCAGGGCCAGGCGGTTGGCCCCTTGGCGCCTCCCGGATCGTATCGGGTCGATCTGACCACGGGCGGCCGCACCTATAGCCAGCCCTTCAAGCTGGTCAAAGACCCGCGCCTTACCTACACTGACGCGGATCTCGAAGAGCAGTTCCAGTTCATGAAGCGCGTGAGCGATCGTCTGGAGCAAACCATGACGACGGTCCGCAGAATCCGGGACATGCGCAAGCGGGCCGAAGACATGGTTGCGCAGGCTAAGCGAGATGGCAAGAACGCCGCCGCGCTCGATCAGGCACTCAAGGCGCTGAACGACAAGCTGTATCCGATCGAAGAGCGGCTGGTGCAATTTCGCGCCCGGGCCGGAGAGGACTTGATCAATTATCCGACCGGCATCGACAGCAAACTCGCGCGGCTGCTCGATTTCGCATCCATGGCGGACGCCCCGCCCACCGAAGGAGAGAAGGAGCTATACGGGCGCCTGTCCGAGGGCGTGACGGATCGAATGCGAATGGTAGACCAGGTGGAAAAAGCCGAGTATGCCGGTGTGGTCAAGCTTACGGGTGTAGCGCAGTAGCCCATTCCGCGATACCCTGAGAAGCGATCCGGAGAAGCGATTCGCAAGGAGGTTGTGTTTATGCGCAGATTTCTCAGGGCGGGAGCTTGGTTCGCACTTGTCGGGACCGCGGTCATCGCGGCCGCAACCATCGATCTGAATCATCCGACCGGCAGCAAGGGTCTTTTCCTGATCGACAAGCTGGGCACACATGTCCGCTTCTTCGATCCGGTGACGTACAAGGAAATCTCAAGCATCGAGCTGCCCAAGGCTCCGCACGACTTCATTTTTTCGGCCGATCACAAGCTGGCATACGTGCCGATTTACGGCGACGGCGTCTATGGAAAGAATCCGCACCCGGGTCATGAAATCGCGATCATCGACCTGGAGGCGCGCAAGCTTGCCGGTATGATCGACGTCGCGCCCTATCGCGCCCCGCACGGTATTCAGATCGACAAGCACGGCACGTTATACGTGACCTGCGATCTGGATCACAAGGTTCTGGTGATCGATCCGAAAACGCGCGCGATCACAGGCACGATGGAAACCGAAGGAACGGGCCACTGGATCTCGATGCTCCCGGACGCGAGCAAAATTTACGTGGCCAACAAGAACGATAAGCCGTTCGTCACGGTGCTCGATGTGAAGTCTCGCAAGATTGTCGCGCGGGTTCCCGCTCCGAATGGTGTCCAGGGCATTGCGGCCTCGCCGGATGGAAAATACGTGGTCGCGATGGATTTTACCGATCCCGTGCTGATCGTGATCGATCCGAAAACGGATACGGTAATCGATCGCATACCGCTGAAGAATCAGACCAAGGGAGCGTACAAAGTCTACTTCTCGCCCGATGGAGCGAAGCTGCTGACGATGAGCGACGCCGCATCGGTGGTGCACATCTTCGATGCGGCGAATCTTAAGGGCGAGCAGAAAGTGCTGCCGGTGGGGAAGGATCCGATGGGCTTTGCGTTCTCAGCCGACGGGAAGACTGCGTTGGTGGCGAATCACGGAGACGGCAGCGTCTCGATCGTCGATTTGCGCGCCATGGAAATTACGGGCAACTTCCACGCCGGAACCGGGATCGAGACGCTGGCCTGGTACTAAATTTAGAACGTCACCTTCAGCGCGACTTGCAGAATACGCGGATCGTATGCCGTTGTGATCGTTCCGAAGCCCGCCGAACTTAGACTCTGCGTCGGGTAGTTGTTGCTCGCGCTGGTAAAGTTCGAGTGGTTGAACGTGTTGAAGAACTCGCCGCGCAACTGCGCGCGCCAGCGCTCTGTGATCGGGATGTTCTTGAAAACTCCCATATCCCAGTTAAACATCCCCGGTCCGGTCATGGCCCCTTTGCCGACATTTCCGAAAGTTCCGGCGGCAGGTAAGGCGAACGCCGCCGGGTTGATCCAGCCTACGCACGGAGCGCTGTGGCAGGCGGTATCGCCCAGCGCCGCTCCACCCAGGTAGACGCCGCGATCCGCATTGAGGGCGGTTTGAGAAACGTCCTTACCCGCGTAAACCGAAAAGGGAAGTCCCGTCTCAGCCGTCACGATTCCGCTAAGTTCCCAACCGCCGAGAACCCGGGTAACCAGTTTGTTGCCGGTCCGCGGACCAGGTATGTCCCACAGATACGAAACCACGAACACATGTTGACGGTTGAACTCCGACGGGCCGTAATCGAGCTGACGGCTCCCCGGCAGGTACCACGGAATTGGAGGAGTGCCGCCCGTGACCGAGCCCGTTCCACCCGTGTTCGGCGGGACCGAATCGAGAGACTTCTGCCACGTGTAGTTTGCGAGAACCGACATGCCGTGGGCATACCGCTTTTGAATCGTGAGTTGCAGTGAGTTGTAATTCGAATTTCCGGAAGCATCCGTCTGCAAAATCGAGCCGAACGGCTGGAAAGTGCGCCGCGCGTCCGCCGATGCCGTGCTGCCCGGCTTATAAACCGCGGGATTCAGATCAATGCTGTCGGAAAGATGAGTCGCGTGCGATCCGACGTAACCGATACGGCCCAGCCATTGGCTGCCGAACTGATGTTCCAGAGTCAGGTTCCAACTGTAGAGCAGCGGGACCTGGAAGGGGCCAAATCCACCGGCCATATTAAATGTCTGCGCGGCAACCGGTGTCGGAAACACCACGTTGTGCGGCGGAGGCACCGGAGCCGGGAAGACGTTCTGATACTGCGGCAAATTCCCAAGCGGGTTGCTGAACGGACCAATTCCGCCCGTCAGAAGAACCTGCAATGCAAACGGCGATTCGCTCACCATGTTGTTGTTGAAAATGCCAGTGGTGGCTGAATCGTAGAACATTCCGATGCCGCCACGGAGACTGGTCTTCCCATCGCCAAACACGTCGTAGGCGAAACCGACTCGGGGAGCGAAGTTCTTGTAATTGTTTTGCACCCCGTTGTCGGGAAAGCCTGCGTCACCGCGGAACAGCAATCCGGGGGGCGCATTCACGAATATCTTGGATGTGATTCCCGCATAGTAGTTCTGCGGCGAGAAACCCGACACGCGCGCAAAAACTTCGTGCCAGGGAGCGTATGGCTCCCAACGCAGACCTGCGTTGATAGTCAAACGCGAGGAAGCTTTAAAGGTGTCCTGAATAAAATATCCCTGGCTCCAGGCGTTGGTGTTCTCGAACTGCCCCTGCGCCTGCTGGAACTGGTACAGACTCCCGAGCACGAAGTCGGAGAGCGCAACGCCGGAGGCGCCGCCGTTGAACGTGAACAGGCCCGGTGAATTGAACCCGTTATCCAGCAGCACTTGCCGCCGTTCGATATCGAAGCCGATGGTGAGGTTGTGACGGCCGAGCACCCAGCGCACGTCGTCGTTGCCCAGGAAGGTATTCCGGGTAAAGCGCGCGAACGGATTGTCCCCGAAGCTGAAGAAGCCGCTGACGTTGATCGACTGAACATCGTTGGCGGGCGGCTGGTACGGGATGGTCACGCCAAACGTGCGAACGCTGGGCACGTCAGGCGAAGGACCGCGAATCGACGCGGCCCGGATAAAGCCGGCGCGGAATTCGTTCAATAGATTGGGATTGAAGATGTGTGTTTCCTGAATCATCGAATTCTGCGCGACGATGTCTGAGCCATCGGCGTACGACAGAATGTTCGCGGGATTGTAAACGGCTTTGTTCGTGAACAGTTGGTAGTCGTAGTGGGCGTTGAAATGGTCTTTGTCCGAAAAGACCTGATCCAGGCGGCCTACCACGTCATCGAAATTCTGGTGCAGCGGCGAGGAATAGAACGCAATCCCAGTTCCGCCGACGCTCGGCAGGAACTTCATCACGCCGATCGCTGCCTTGTCGAACCGGCCCAGCGGAATCTGGTTATTGGGGAATGCCACTCCCGTTGTCGGATCTTTGATGATTTGCGCTTTGCTGGTCGGATTGTTGGGATCTGTGGCGCTGAGCAGGGCGGAGAAGTCGCCGCTTTGTTCGGCCTGCGTCGGCACGTACTTGTTCAGACCGTTGTTCACGTTTCGAAGAGTGGTGACCTGGTAGCCGGCAAAGAAGAACGTCTTGTTCTTCCGGACCGGACCGCCAATCGTTCCGCCTTCCTGGCCGCGCTTGAGTGAATCGGTCTTAGCGGCGAAGAAGTTTCGCGCGTTCATCGCGCCATTGCGAAGGAAGCCGAAGAAGTCGCCATGAAACTGATTCGTCCCGCCCTTGGTGATCACGTTGACCACACCACCGCCATCGCGCCCGTATTCCGCCGTGTAATTCGCGGTCTGCACGCTGAACTCCTGTAACGCATCGGGGAACGGGAACGGCATGTTCACGTTGGTATACCGGTCCACGTTGTCGATGCCGTCGAGGTTATAGGAGACCATGTTCTGGCGGGACCCGTTCGTCGTGATCGTGACGGCGCCCGGAAACGTCTTGGTCTGGCCCTGATCCGCGCCGCCGTTGGGCGCCATGACTGCTCCCGGCACCAGCGTCGCCAGCGATGCCGCATTGCGGCCGTTCAACGGCAGATCGACCATTCGCTGCTGGTCGACCACTTCCTTGAGCGTGGATGAGTACGTGTCGGTTTGGACTACCGACGTTTCTACCGTCACAGCCTGAGACGCTTGCCCCAGCGTAAGCGCGACGTTGACGGTCGCGCTCTGATCGGCGGTCAGGAGAATATTCGACTGCGAATACTTGTTGAAGCCCGGCGCATCAATCGTAAGTGTGTAGGCGGTAGGCCGGAGTCCGGGAATGACGAATCCGCCCGAAGCGTTGGTTTCCGCCTCGCGGGAAACGCCGGTCGCGGATTCTGTCGCCGTTACTTTTGCGGCGGCTACTAATGCGCCTGATGGATCGGTTACTGTTCCGACGATGGTGCCGAAACCTTGAGAGAATGCGAGCCCGCTTAGGCCCAGGGAAACGACTGCAACGAAGCAATACTTCATGTTAAGCCCCCTACTGAGTGGGTAAACTAAAACCCCGGTGTACAACCTTAGTACACACGACTTTATCGGTAACTTTTTATATTACAAATAGGGCATTAAGTCAAGCCCTGACGCGGCTGCCAAGCCTCTTCAAAAAACAGAAACACTTATTCTTGTATTCCATTTCCTGGAGTCGAGCTGCCGGGGGCAGCTCTGAGCGATTCAGGTAATGGATCGGTCTAGCGCCCGTGTGCGAGCTGCTCGATTTCCGTCAGTTGTTTTCGAACGGTTTCGGCATCCGGGGCGTCCGGCGCTGCATCGAGATATGCCTTCAGCCGTTCCGCCGACCCTTTAAAATCACGTTTTTGGGCCAGGATCATTCCCAGGACGTAGTTCGTTCTCGGGCTCGGCCGATCGCCATCCATCCGCACCGCCTCGCGCGCGCTTTTCTCCGCCATATCGAGATTGCCCAGGCGCAGATTCGCCATCGCATTGAGGATATGCGCGGCGGGATAATCGGCCGCTTCGAGTTGCAGGACCCGCCCGCTCAGCTCCGCGGCCTCCCCCCACTTTCCTTCTTGTAATGACGTAATCGCGTGGTCTTGCATCGATGCAACATCGCCGTCGCGCTTTCGGCCTTGCATATCGTACACAGCAGCCAGTTGCCGGTATATTTGCGGATTCAGTCCATCGAGCTCGCGCGCTTTGTTAACCGTATCGTAGGCGCGATTCGAGTCTCCGAGGCGAACGTATACGAGTGAAAGTAAGAGATACGCCTCTGGATCTCCCTGGGCGCCTTTCACACGCAGGCTCGAAGCACGGCGATTCGCGCTTGACAGATAACGCGCACGGCTGGCCTCATCGATCGAAACAGACCTTAAGAGCGCCTGGAGCGCTCTTTGGTAGGACGCCTTGCTTTGCTCCACGTTGCGTTCGTGGACTTGGTCACCCTCCACCAGATAGTAGTACCCCGCCCGTCGGTACGGTTCCGGCCCACTGAGCGCGGCTGGTACGGAATCGAGAATCGCCAGGCTTTTTTCCTGCTCCTCGATCACGTGGTCGATGTTTCCGTGCGCGCGGTCGGAGTCGAATAGCGACATCGCGAGCAGCCGGTGCAGTTTGAAGCTATTGGGACTAACGCGGACATCCGCCGTGGCCAGTGTCAGCTCGGATTGCCAATCCGCATTTCGCAGCCACGTCCGGGTCGCGAATCCAACTGCGATAAGCGATAAGGCCGCGGCCGGGATCATGGTCACGCGCGGCCATCGGTCGAGCCCGTAGATCGCCAGCACGACGCACGCGACCAATCCGAGAGACGGGAGGTAAAGGAGCCGGTCGGCCATGATGGTGCCGATCGGAAATGCAAGGTTTGAGGCGGGAACGAAATTCAGGAACGCGAACCCCAGCAGGAAACAGCACGTCCGGTTCCAGCGGAAAAGCAAAACGGCGAGGATCGCAGTCGCGCCAACGGCGATGAAAGCCAGCCAATCTCCAGCGTCCCCGTGAGCCAGCGGGATTTGATTGAAAGAATAGTCGACGGACAGCTTAGCGGGCCAGAGCGTCAGCCAGAGATAGCGCGCCATCACTTTGACTGCTGTCAATCTGGCAGTCCACCAATCCGCGCCGACGATGGGATTGTCGGTGAAGGGAAACTCCGCCGGCGGCGAGGCGGCCAATACCGCGGATCGCTGATACAGCATTACGGCGATTGGCACGAGTGTCGCAACGCATCCGAATATTAGTCCCCGAGGTCGTGGACGTTCTTTCCACCACAGCAGTTCGTAGAACACAATCAGCGCGAGAATCGCCACCGCACTCTCTTTCGAAAAGACACCCACGGCAGTGACCATGGCTAAGCCCGCCAGCCAACTTATCCGGGCCACTGGGGTGGTAGCGTCCACGCTCTTCAGATACAACAAGAAGCCGGCGAGGACGGCCATCCCGGCGATCAGGTCGGCGCGGCCCACGATATTGGTCACCGATTCGGTCAGGGCCGGGTGCACGGCCCAGACCGCGGCGATGAATGCCGATGGCCAGAATTTGCGCACCAGGCGATGCGCCAGCGCGTAGGCAAGCAGAACGTTGCCCAAGTGCAAAAGGAGATTGATGGTGTGGTATCCGGCGGCTTGATCTCGATCCCCCAGAACCGCGTAATTGAACAAATAGGAAAGTGTCGTCAAGGGGCGATACAACCCGGCTTCGCCGGTGGGCCACCAGTATGTGTGGCGAAAAATGAGAGCGAAATTTTCGGGCGTCGCTTCGCGGATGCGCGGGTCCAGAAGCAGCCCCCGGTTGTCGAGCACGAACCCCGAGCTAAATGAATTCGAGTAGGCCAACAGCGTCACGACGCATAAGGCGAGTCCGGCGAGCAAGTAACGCCGATAGTCGCGCTGGGGGTTTGGGACTGGATGATCTGCTCGCGGCAGGACTTTCGGCGTCTTCCCGTTCCGCCTACGGCCCGGCGCCGAAGACTTTGGCTGCATCGTCACTATCTTAAAGTGTGACGTCCGTTGCAGCCGCCGGTACCCGCACGCCCGATGGAGGTCCGGTGGGTGTTATGATACACGGCGATCAATCTACAGGAGGCAAGTTTATGAAAGTTTGGCTCGGGATGGCGCTCGGATTAACCATTGGGGTTCTGCTGACGGCTGCGGCGGAGATGCACGGTGTCTCCTATTTCGGCCACGCCGATGTGGCTGCAAAACTCGCGAAAGGCGGAAGCTTTCTGGCCACGCCGACGTATTCGGTCTCGGCAAGCCACCGCGACAAAGCAGGTCAAGTGGAAGTGCACGACAAGGAGACGGATGTGTTCTACGTCGTCGACGGCAGCGCCACTTTCCTTACCGGCGGCACGATGATGGGCGGGAAGGTATCCAGTCCCAATCAGCATCTGGGAACCGACATGCAGGGCGGCGACACGCATCAACTGAGCAAAGGAGACGTGATGGTGATTCCGGCCGGCACGGCGCACTGGTTCAAGAGCGTCCCGGACCACGTCAATTATTTCGTCGTGAAAGTGATCCAGCCCTGAGAAGCGCCGCATTCTGAACCGCGCGCGCCAGCAAGCGGGTCTTGATCCGTCACTTCAGGTCGATCGCCAACCGCTCCACCGGATGATCCAGCGGATTCTCTTCCGTGTGCGACATGGGTTCGTCCAGGCGAACTTCGCCGGCCTTGCCGCGCGCCTGATCGTTCAGATAAACCACGATGTGATTCAGCTTATGTTCGTGCGGCACGCCCTTTTCATGTGGACCGAAGCGAACGCGTAACACACGGACTTGATCGTTTTCGAACTCGAACGAGTAGTGCTTCGGATCGACCTTCAACGGATCGGTCGGCGGCATCGTCACTGGACCGGCGGGTTTATTCTTCAGCTCGATTTCGACAATCCGGAACGGCTGGTCGGCAACATACTCGCTCGTATGCGGACCCTCCGCGGGACTCCACACTACATCGCCGTACTTGAAGTCGAGCTTCTCCACTTTCCCCGAAGCCAGCGTCCGGATCATTTGTCCCGTGCCGAGATAGATCATCACGCGGTTCATCTTGTGATCGTGCAGGGCGCTCTTATGATGCGGTTCTTCGGAAACCACCAGCACGCGGGCTTGCGGGCTGTCGATCTTTACGTTACTCGGCGTTTGTCCCCATAGACCGACAGCGGTGAACGCCAGGAACGCTTTCGAGGTTCCGAAATTTCGCATAGTAGTCACGATAGCAAGGTTTTGGGAGTAGAATCGATTAATCTTTGGCAACAGGAGATCCGCCATGCAGCGTTTCACGCTCCCAGCTCGATTGATCATTTCCGCGGCACTCGGAGCGGTGCCGTTTGCCGTTGTGGTCGCCCGTGTCGCGGCCCAGCAGGGCTCGTCGGCCGCAGTCTTCACGGCCGCGCAGGCACAGTCGGGGTTCGATATATACGCGCAGAATTGCGCGGGCTGCCACGGAGCGGACTTCGAAGGCTCCGGCGATGCCCCGGCTCTGGCCGGGGGCACGTTCATGCTCAAGTGGCGCACCAGGATGGTGAGCGAACTGTTTGGCGAAATTCTTCAGAACATGCCGCCGACCAATCCCGGTTCCCTCGGCGAACCGGCCGCGCTGAGCGCGACCGCATACATTCTCCAGCGCAACGGCGCGCAGCCGGGCCAGCAGGCGCTCGCCGGAGGCTCGACCGCTGTGATCGGAACGCTTGCGACCGGTCAGGTTGCGGCGCCCGCCGGCAGGGGTGGTGGCGGACGCGGTGGACGCGGTGGTTCGCTTGTGCAGGGCGCGGGATCGACGGCCGGACAAAATCGCGGCGGCACTTCGATCGTGCGCGGTACCAGCGTCCCCGGCGAAGTGAAGAACTATGTCCCGGTTACCGCGGCGATGCTCCGCAATCCTCCACCGGAGGATTGGCTGATCTTCGGGCGCAACTATCAGCGCCACAGCTACAGCCCGCTCAATCAGATCACGCGCGACAACGTGAAGAACATCCAGTTGAAGTGGGCCTGGTCCATGAACGACTCGGGCGCCAACCAGACCACGCCGATTGTGCATAACGGCGTGATCTATCTGGCGAGCCCGAGTAATATCGTTCAGGCGCTCAACGCCAAGACCGGCGATCTGATTTGGGAAACGCGCGTGGGCCCGGACCAGGCGCCCGGCTATGGCGGGATCCGCAGCATCGCCATTGCGGAAGATAAAATCCTCCTTCCCACCAGCGACGCGCACATGGTCGCGATCGATGCGCGCAACGGGAAAATTCTTTGGGATACACCCGCATCCGACAAGCCGCACGTCTCCACCAGCGGCGACCTTGTGATCGGCGACAAAGTTTTAATGGGTCTTACCGGCTGCGCGCGGTTCGACGGCGAGGGCTGCTACATTTCCGCGTTCGACATTCACTCGGGCCAACGCCTGTGGCGCTTTTATACGATTCCGCGCGAAGGAACCCCGGGCAGCGACACCTGGGGAAGTTTGCCGATGAACAATCGCGCGGGCGCGGAAACGTGGCTGGCAGGCAGCTACGATCCCGACCTGAATCTCACCTACTGGGGCGTGGCGCAGTCGAAGCCGTGGAACTTCCTGAGCCGCAAGCTGACGCCGTTCGACAAGACTCTGTACGCGAACTCGACCGTCGCGCTGAATCCCGACAACGGCAAGCTCGCCTGGTATTTCCAGCACGCGCCTGGCGAATCCTTCGATCTGGACGAGGTCTTCGAGCGCGTGCTGATCGACGTCGGCGATCAGAAAATTTCACTGAACGCAGGGAAAGCGGGCATTCTCTGGAAACTCGACCGCAAGACCGGCCAGTATCTCGGTCACAAAGAGATGGTGAAGCAGACGGTCTGGGCGAGTATCGATCCCAAAACCGGAACGCCCCACTATCGCACCGATATTCTCGAGATGCAGCTCGACAAGCCGATCAATGTGTGCCCCAGCACCGAAGGCGGGAAGAACTGGCAGGCGATGAGTTACAACCAACCCACCGGGCTTATCGTTGCGCCGCTCAGCCAATCCTGTATGGACTTTACCGCTCGTGAGGTGGATATGAAGGGCAATGGCGGCGGAAGCGGCGGCGACCGCAAGTTCCTGCCGATGCCCGGCACCAACGGAAACATCGGGAAGCTGGCGGCGTATGACGTGAAGACCATGAACGAAGTCTGGAAATACGAGCAGCATGCTCCGTTCCTCACCGCCGCCTTATCGACCGCCGGCGGCTGGGTCCTGGTCGGCGACATCGACCGCCGGGTGCACATTCTGGACGTCAAGACCGGTCAGGTCTTGTGGGAGACGCGGCTCGGCACCTCGGTACAGGGGTTCCCGGTGACATACAGTGTCGACGGTAAACAGTACATCGCCGTGATGACGGGTCTTGGCGGCGGCAGTCCGCGTAACGTTCCAGCGGCGATCGCGCCGGATATCAAGATCCCGCTGAGCGGCCAGGGATTGTACGTGTTCGCGCTACCGTAGACGTTTTATTTCGGCTTTACCGATTCGAACCGCGTATCCGTCAGCAGGCTCGGTTCAGAAGGCAGTTCCGCTTTCCCGGCGGGGAACTCGTTGAACTTCAGCATATACGCCAGCACGTCGGCGTTCTGCTTTAGCGATAGCTTTCCCTGCTCGTCCCGCGGCATGGTTCTGCGGATCTTGTCGAACAAATCCGATAGCGGACGCCCGTTCCAATTGCCTTTGAATACATCGCCTGAAAGCGGCGGCAGTGCGCGTTCCAGCCGTTGGCCGCGCTCCGTTTGGCCATTGCCCTCGAGCGAATCGCCATGGCAGGCAGCGCAATCCTGCTTGTACAGTTCTTCGCCTCGCTTCGCTTGACCCTCAGTGTAGACGCCATCCCAAACCGACGCCGGGGCCTGGGCTTTGAGACGGAAGAAAAAAGCGCCTCCGATCACGACTAAGCAGGCCATCACTGGAATCAGGGGTTTCATTTTGGGCGTGCCTCCAACCCAGGGATTGTATCGCGTCTAAATGGATTCGCCAAGAGTCATATGCCGAACGGCTTAAGAGCAACAAGCCGTGTTACGTACTGTGTTACTTTAATCTCCAAGTTTTCTCCAACTTTAGCGCTCCAGGCCCTTTGCAACCGGCGCATAATCGAGATAACATAACCCAGGACGTAAGTGTCCGCAGATGTACTGTAGACGTACTGCTCGAGGTAGAGGAGTTCCGGCCATGGGGACCTTGAAGAGAAGCGGAATCCGGCTCAGTTATGCCGCTCTGGTTGTGTGCTTGGGTGCGGCGATCACACTCCCCGCCAGCGCTCAAAACGTTTCACCGGACCGGATGGTAGCCGAATGGATGGTTCGCATGGGTGGGAGCGTGATGCTGGAGGGGCAGCATCGCCAGATTTCAGAGCTTGCCGATCTCCCGACTACCGATTTCACAATCCACACCCTTAACTTCACCGGCATTACGCAATGGGCGTTCGCGCTCGAAGACGAGCTGCGCCGCCTTCCTCCGCTCAAGCACGTCAAGGAAGTCTACATCAACGGACGCCTGTGGTACGATCAGCCGGTCTCGCTGGTGGAGGCTACAATGGGCCTTTTCGCCGGCTCTCCCGAGCTCGAAGTCCTGGTAGTCACGCGCCCCGTCCAGACTTACATCCCCTTCGATGACACGGTCATCAAGGCCCTGCTGCCTC
>DATGGL010000122.1:0-29084 GCA_035308605.1 Bryobacteraceae bacterium | reverse complement strand
CGAGGGGACCACCGCCAACATCCTCAACATCACTACGGCCACGGCCGCCGTGAACCAACTGGCGAACTCTGTTGCGGCATTGGGCGCCGCACAAGCCGCGGTCGGCCGCGGCGAGAATCGGTTCAGCTACGCCATCAACCTCGCGAATTCGCAATTGACCAACCTGGCAGCCGCTGAATCGGGTATCCGCGATGCGGATCTGGCAGCCGAGTCGGCCAACCTGACCAAGGCGTCGATTCAGTTGCAGGCAGGTATCGCCGCCCTCGCACAGGCGAATTCGGCTCCGCAGCAGATTCTTTCGCTCCTGAAGCAGTAATCCGACTCTTCTCTGATGAGCCCTGGGCCGTGCCGAGATCCCCCGGCACGGCCCGATTTTTTGGATTAACATGCGAGGATGCAGTTTCATCTCGCTCAAATCAACATTGGCCGTCTGGTCGCTCCGCTGGACGATCCCAGAATCGCTGGGTTTCTTGCGCAGTTGGATGGAATCAACGCGCTGGCGGAGCAGTCGCCCGGTTTTGTATGGCGGCTGAAGTCGGATTCCGGCAATGCCACAGAGATTCCTTACAACGAGGATCCCTTCGTTATTGTGAACATGTCGGTGTGGGAATCGGTGGAGGCGTTGCGCAATTTCGCTTATCGTTCGAGACATGTAAACGTCATGAAGGATCGCGCCCAGTGGTTTGAGAAGCACGAACAGCCTCACTATTGCCTCTGGTGGGTCCCGGCAGGACATATTCCCACAGTCGTCGAAGGGCGCGACCGGCTTACGCACTACCAGCAAAACGGGCCGACTCCGCTTTCGTTCTGGTTCCAGGATCCTTTCTCGGTTCCCGTGGAAAATGAAGTTTGCGCGTAAGCTAGCGCAGGGATTTCAATAACCGGCTCATGTCGGCTGATGAGAGTTCGCCGGTAGCGAGGCGATTCTGGCGGCCGGTTAGATGAATCTCCTTGCGCAGCACCGTGATCTGTTTCGGCGCGCGAATTCCAAGTTTCACGTGGGTCCCGCCGCATTCGAGAACCTCAATCTCGACATCGTCTCCGATCATGAGCGATTCGCCGCAGCGCCGGCGGATTACGAGCATGGCGCGCCCTCTCCTCCGAGCGGATGCTGATGCGAATAGCGGGAGTCGATCCGGACAGCCTGCACGCCACGCCTGGCTTTCCGGTGGATCACCACGGGCGCCAATAAATTGGCGGTGAAATTGCCGCTTTCAGAGGGCCCGAGAATCGCGAGACACAACAGGTCTTCCGCCAATTCGAGAGATTCAAGACCCAGACATTCCAGGTCTTCGAGCGTCATCGAAAGCTGGTACCCGGGATCGATCGCGGTGACCGGCGTTGCCAGGAAACATACCTCAGGCAGGTCAAGACTTTGCAGAAATACGAGCGGCGCGAGCGATGGCCGTTCCACCAGGGCGATCCGGGTGCACCGTTCAAATCCTGGCAAGCCTGCGGGGAATTGCAGCGTAACCGTCTCATCGATTTCCACTGGCCCGAGCCGCTTGCTGAGAATCTTGACCATTACATTGGCAGGTCAAGCAACCGAAGTGCCAGCCGAATCCGTCTAAAGTTGGAACATGGGCAATCTAATTCAGGACATCCGCTACGCGCTGCGGACATTGGCCCGCGCGCCCGGATTTAGCTCGGTCGCCGTCCTGACGCTAGCCTTTGGGATCGGGGCGAATACCGCCATTTTCAGTCTGGTACACGCCGTGATCTTGAAGCCGCTCCCATTTCGGGAACCCTCCCGGCTGATCGCGGCTTGGGACACATACTTGCCTCAATTTCCGAAGCTGGGAGTTTCACCGGCGGAGCTCGAATTGTGGCAGCAGCAGACCGACTTGTTTGAGCAGACCGGCTGGTATCGCTACGTCTCCCTGGACCTCGATTTGACCGCCCCCGGGGCCGAGGCGCTGGAGGTTCATGCAACGTTCATTTCGCCGTCACTGCTGCCGATGCTGGGCGTGGCTCCCGTACGGGGTCGTGGGTTCACAGCACACGAAAATCCGAACACGGCGTTGATCAGCTACCGGCTGTGGCAAACTCGATTCGGCGGCGACCCGAGTGTCACCGGCAAAACGGTTCGCATGAACGAACAGGAATTCACGATAGCCGGGATCATGCCTGCGACGTTTAAGTTTCCCGATTTCGCGGACGTATGGCTGCCGCCAGGGCCGCTTTTGGGCGATCAGATTACCAATCCTGTACGCCATGCCCTCGGGTTCGTTGCGAGACTGAAGCCCGGGATCACGGAGCAACAGGCCGGCATCCGCCTGGATGCTCTTTCAAAGCGGCTGGCCGCCGAGCATCCCAAGACCAGCACCGGGTTCGGAATGCGCGTCTACGGACTACAGGACGATCTGACCGCGAACATCCGTCCGGCGTTGCTGATGCTGCTGGGCTCGGTCGCGCTGGTCTTGTTGATCGCCTGCGGCAACGTCGCCAATCTCTTGCTGGCGCGCGCCAGCGGACGCTCGCGGGAAATCGCCGTGCGTATCGCCCTGGGGGCGGGCGCTGGGCGAATCGTCCGCCAATTGCTTACTGAGAGCCTCGTGTTGGCCGCCATTGGGGGAGTTCTGGGGCTCATGATCGGTGAATGGGGCCTTTCGGTGCTGGCGCCGGTTCAGACGCCGCTGGACTCGACCGTGCTGCTGTTCCTGTTCGGAGTGTCGATTTTTACCGGCCTCGCGTTCGGGGTGGCTCCTGCGATTCAGGCGCTGGATCACAGTCCCAACTCGGTGATCAAGGCAGGTTCCATACCGGGTGGAGCATCCAGCAAGATACGCGGTGTTTTGGTCGTAGCTGAGCTCGCCCTGGCGCTGATCCTGGTCGCCGGCGCCGGAATCCTGATGAAGAGTTTCGTCCGCCTGATGCGGGTGGATCCGGGATTCAGCCCGCAGGGACTCCTTACGCTACGAATCTCCTTCCCGCCGTCACGGCAGCCGAACGATCTGTTTCACCGGATCGAGCAGCGCGTGCGCCCCATGCCCGGAGTAGACGGGGTCGCGGCGGCAAACACCTTGCCGCTGCTCGCCAGCCGCGCCAATACCAGCCGGTTCAACGTCCCCGGAAGTCCGCTGATCAATCCCGATGCCCTGCCCGCGGCGCAACTGCGCTTTGTGAGTCCGGATTATTTTCAAACGATGCGGATTCCACTGCTCGCGGGCCGGACGTTCACCGAGCGTGATTTGAACGATCTGGTCGTCGTGGTAAACGAAGGCATGGCCAAGCGATTTTGGCCCGGCCAGGATCCGGTCGGAAAGAAATATGTTCTGGGCGTGTGGGGACCCGCTCCCACCTGGGCAACCATCATTGGCGTTGCGGGCGACGTAAAGCAATTCGGTCTCGATTCAGAGCCGAGCTTCGACGAATATTTGCCGAGCCTCGCGCCCACATATCTCATCGTTCATACAGCCGGAGATCCGCGATCGCTTGCGAGCGCGGTGCGGCAGGCAATCCACGCCGTCGACTCGGATTTGCCGGTTTCAGATGTTCGCACGATGGAGGATGTCGCCGCCGAATCGGCCAGGACGCGGCGTTGGACCATGGGATTGCTGGCGGCCTTTGCCGGATTGGCGCTCGCGCTCGCTCTCGTGGGAATCTACGGGCTGATGTCCTGGTCTGTCGCGCAGCGGACGCGCGAAATCGGCGTGCGCATGGCTCTGGGAGCGCAAACCGACCAAGTCATCGGAATGGTCATACGGTACGGAATGAAGCTCAGCGCGGTGGGGCTGGCGATCGGTTTAGCTGGAGCCTTCGCCGTCCGCCGGTTCCTGGCGAGCCTGGTGTTCGATGTCTCAACGGCAGATCCGTTGATCTATGGCGGCGCGATAGCGCTGATGCTGGCGGTCGCGATGCTGGCCTGTTATGTGCCCGCGCGACGCGCAAGCCGCGTGGATCCGCTGATCGCGCTGCGGTGGGAATAAGCTCTTACGAGATCAAGCCGCGTTCGCGCACCATTGCATAAGTCTCGTCGAGCGCGTGGCTGAAACGGTCGAACATCTGGTCGATTTCGTGCTCTTTGATGATGAGCGGCGGGCAAAACGCAATTGTCTCGCCGATCGCGCGGATGATCAGGCCGTGGTGGTGCGCTCTCTTCGCCAGAAATAATCCAACGCCGGCCTTGGCGTCAAACGGCGCTTTGGTGGCCTTGTCCGCAACCAGCTCGACGGCTCCGATCAGGCCGATGCCGCGGACCTCACCGGCCAGCGGATGATCGGCGAACCGCCTCAAGCCGGCCTGCATGTAGGGCGCAATTTCCCGAACATGGGCCAGGATACCGTCCTCCTCGTAGATCCTGAGCGTCTCGAGCGCGACGGCGGATGTCACGGGATGCCCGCTGTACGTGAATCCGTGAGCGAACACGCCGATCTTTTCCGATTCCTGAACGAGTGCGGCATAAACGCCGGCCGAAATCATCACGGCCGCTATCGGCAAATACGCCGACGATAATGCCTTCGCGCAGGTGATCATATCCGGCTTCATGCCGTACGTGGTGGTTCCCCACATGTTGCCGGTGCGAGCGAAACCGCAAATAACCTCGTCGGAAATGAGCAGCGCGTCGTATTTCTTCAGAACGGCCTGGATCTTCTGCCAGTAGGTTGCCGGCGGAATAAGCACTCCGCCCGCGCCCATAACCGGTTCTCCGATGAGCGCGGCCACGGTATCCGGACCCTCGCTCAAAATACGCTTTTCAAGGGATTCCGCCAGGCGCGATGAGAACGCCTCTTCCGATTCCCCGGCTTGCGCGAAACGATACCAGTGCGGGCAGTCGATATGCAGAATGTTCGCGATGGGAAGATCGAAATCGCGATGATTGTTCGGCAGACCCGTCAGGCTGGCGCTGGCGACGGTGACGCCGTGATATCCCTTCATCCGCGCCAGAATTTTCTTCTTCTGTGGCCGGCCTAACGCGTTGTTGTAGTACCAGACCAGCTTTACAACCGTATCGGCGGCTTCAGAACCGGAATTGACAAAGAAGACTTTCGACATCGGCACGGGCGCGATGCTGAGCAGTTTCTCGGCGAGTTCGATGCCGATCGGGTGGGCTTTGTGCGAGAAGGTGTGATAGTAAGGCAGCGTCAGCATCTGCCGATAGGCGGCTTCCGCCAGCCGCTTTTCTGAAAAACCCAGGCTGGTGCACCACAGGCCCGCGAGCCCCTCCAGGTACTGTTTGCCGTTTTCGTCGTAGACGAACACACCGTCGCCCCGGGCGATCACAAGCGGGCCCTCGGTCTCGTGCACTTTGAGATTGGTATAAGGGTGCAGGGAGGCCGCGATGTCGCGGGCAGCCGAGGTCTCGGCGGAGTTATGCAGCGTGGGGCTGATTGCCATACAGGTACGCTACTACCGGCGCGTCCGGGAAGTCAAAGGACGGACTTTGGCCTGGCTCATATACTGATACTTATGAGAAACGGGCTGCTTCTAATTTTCGCCGCCGCCGCGACGGCACAGTCGTGGGTCACGCAAATCAGCGGGACCACTGCGTCGCTGCGAGGTGTGAATGCCGTCAGTTCAACCGTAGTCTGGGCGAGCGGAAGCGGCGGGACGTTTCTGCGCACTACCGACGCCGGAGAACACTGGCGGCCCGGTAAGCTGCCCGGCGCATCGGACCTTGACTTCCGCGCGATCCGGGCCATCGACGATCAGACGGCATATTTGATGAGCGTCGGCACAGGCGAAAAGTCGCGGGTCTACAAGACCACGGATGGCGGCGAGCGCTGGAACCTGCTCTACACCAATCCCGATCCCAAGGGCTTTTTCGACGCGATCGCGTTCTGGGACGCCACGCACGGGATTCTCGTCGGAGATCCCGTGGATGGCCGCTTCGTCGTCATGACCACCGACGACGGGGGCGCGACCTGGAAACGCCAGAAGACTCCGCCGGCTCTGCCGAACGAGGGCGCGTTTGCCGCCAGCAATTCGTGTTTGATTGCGCGTGGAACCCGCGAAGCCTGGTTCGGAACCGGAGGCCCTGGCGGCGCACGGGTATTTCATTCGACCGATGCCGGACAAACCTGGTCCGTGGCCAAGACACCCGTCCGCAACGACGGCTCCAGCGCCGGCATCTTTTCGCTCGCGTTCATGGATAGCGGACATGGAGTTGCCGTGGGCGGCGATTACGACAAGGCAACGGAAATCACTGGCACCTTCGCGACCACCGCGGATGGCGGCAAAACCTGGAGCGGAGTTGGAAGCGGCATTCCACCCAGCGGATTCCGATCTGCGGTAGCGTATTTGACCGACCGTAAGATGTGGATCGCGACCGGAACATCAGGGTCGGATTTCTCGCCGGACGGCAGGCTGTGGAAACAGTTCGACACCGGCAATTACAACGCCGTAAGTTTCGTTACCAGCGAAGCGGGCTGGGCCGTGGGACCCAAAGGGGCGATCGCACGGTTCAAGATCGACCAGCCGTCATTTTGACGCCCAATCATTTTGACAGCATCGCTTCCGACGCAGCCTTGGAAATTTCGGGTTCTGCGTCACCGCCGAGTTTGCCGAGCAGATCGCTCACGTTCAGCCGGTCTTTCAAAGCTCGGAGATCGTAAACCAGCATCAGCCTCTCAGCGGGCGTGAGCTGATTGAGCGGGAGCGCGTTCAACTGCTCCGCGGTCCATTCCGTCCGATAATAGCCGGTGGCCCGCGCGTTCACATACAACCAGGCGGGGCAATGGGAGCCGCGTGGAAGACTGATTGTGGTTTTCGAAGTTTTCAGAACCGTGCATTGAGCCGGAGCGGACCCGTCAGATCGCCAGCACACGGGGATGGTCCACTGATGCGCTGGATTGATCTGCTCGATCTCGAGACTCGGCGTCTCGCCGCCGCACTTCACCGCTCCGCGGATTACGGGAATGCCGGTCTGATTGAGGAACGAATCCATAACCGCGGTCGGATCGGTTCCCGTCGAGGTCCGAATGGCGGTTTCCAGATCCTCGGTGGTCGCGGTTCCGAACGCATGTCTCTTCAGATACGCCCTCAGGGCATTCTGAAACTTGTCCTCGCCCAGCCAGTTATCGAGCATCAGGAGAATAGCGGCGCCTTTCTGATAAACCATCTGGCTGTAGACGCCTTTCGTATCTTCCCGGCTGGTCATGGGAAGCCGCACTGGACGGGTACGCGGCGAGGCGTCGGTTGCCATGATCCGTTCCCGCGCAGCTACGCTCGCCAGATGCTCTCTTGCGCCGGCCTGCTCTTCGTCCATGACCTTCGCGGAAAACCAGGTTGCGAATCCCTCGCTGAGCCAAACATCGTTCCAGGTGGCCTGCGTTACCAGATCGCCGAACCACTGATGCCCGATTTCGTGAGCTTGAAGCCCGCGAATCGCATGCGCCTTTTCCGGCGTGTCGTCGCCGGGTGAGGCGAGCAGCGCGCGATTGCGATACACGATCAGCCCGGGATTTTCCGTCGCGCCAAAGGGGAATTCCGGAACCGCAAGATGATCCAGCTTGCCGAATGGATAAGGGATTCCGGTGTAGGCTTCAAGGCGCGGAAGCACCTCGACAGTGGATTGCGCGGCGGTCTTGCCCTCCGCGGCATGGCCCTTGGCGGTAATCACGCGAATCGGCGTGCCCTGTCCGGCCTTCTCTCCATCGTAAATATCAAACGGTCCGACGGCAAAAGCGACCACCTCGGCAGGCAGAGGCTTCGTCGTAGCGAAACGAACCGCCTTCATTCCGTCCGGCTCTTCGGTTTCGCTTACTATTTGACCGTTGGCGAAGGCCTTGTCGCTTCGCTTCACATGAATGGTCATTTCCCACGGAGTCTTGAAGCGAGGCTCGTCAAAACAAGGGAACGCGCGGCGGGCGTCGATGGGAGTAAAGCTGGTGAAGACGTACCAATCGTCGCCGCTCTTCTTACGGTACGGCCCCACGATGGCCTTCTCGTCGAGCTTGCCCCGGTAAGCAATCGAAATCGTCGTGCGGCCGGGACCGGCGGGAGCATCCAGACGAAGGCCGATGAATTCGTCGCCCGCGGCTTCAGCGCGAGCGGAGCGTGATCCTACCGAAGCTTCCCCCGGAGTAATGTCTTTCGCATTCAGCCAGATCGTCGACGTGGACTTTTTCAACTCGACATCGATCCGCGCACGTCCCGAGAATGTGTCTTTATCGGGATCGATCGTAAGCTCGATCACGTGCTTCGTGGGGATGACATCATCCGGCAGCAGAAACGAAGGCTGCGCCGCGCAGGCGACAACAAAAGTAAAAGAAAGAACGAAACTCTTTAAGACACCGGCGGCCATCTACTGTTCGAGATAAGTGTACCCGTTCAAGCCGTCTTCGTAGAACCTGAGCAGCAGACCGGATTCCTCGTAGCCGATGCGCCCTTCGCGAACGGCGCACTCCACGTCCTTCCGGAACTGCTCCAGCAGCGCCTTGGACTGGAACTGGACGTAGTCGAGTACTTCCCGCACGGTGTCGCCCTGAATCACCGCTTCCAGGACCACAGAGCCCTTCTCGTCGATGCTGACGTGCACGGCATTGGTGTCGCCGAACAGATTGTGCAGATCGCCCAGGATCTCCTGGTACGCGCCGACCAGGAACGCACCCAGGCAATAGGATTCTCCATTGAAGCTATGCAGAGCGAGCGTCTTCTTCACGTCGCGGCGATCGATGAACTGGTCGACTTTGCCGTCCGAATCGCACGAAATGTCGCCGAGGATGCCGTGGCGGAACGGTTCTTCCTCCAGGCGGTGAATCGGCATGATCGGGAAGAGCTGTTTCACCGCCCAACTATCAGGCATGCTCTGGAACAAAGAGAAGTTGCAGAAATACGTGTCGGAGAGAAGGCCGTCCAGCCCTTCCAGCTCTTCCGGGAAGTAATCGAGCTCTTTCGCGAGCTTCTGAATCCGCCGGCAGATCACCCAATAAATACTTTCCGCCCAGCTTCGCTGCTGCAATGGCAGATATCCGAGGCTGAACAGGTTCAGCGCCGAATCGAGAGCCTGCTGGGCGTCGTGGAAGCTTTCCAGCAGGTTTTTATTGCTCAGGCCGCGCAGCGTTTCCTTGAGATCGATCAGAGGCTGTTCGACGTCCTCGGGGATTTCGGGCATCGATTCGCCGTCGCCGAAGCCTGTAACACCCAGTACGTTAAAAACCAGAACGCTGTGATAAGCCGCGACCGCGCGCCCGCTCTCGGAAACGATGGTCGGATGCGGAACCTCGGCCTCGTCGCACACACTTTGGATGTGATATACGACGTCGTTTGCGTATTCTTGCAGCGTGTAATTCACGCTGGATTCGAAATCCGTCTGCGATCCGTCGTAATCGATGCCGAGTCCGCCGCCCACGTCCATGTAACACAGGCCCGCGCCGGCGCGCCTCAATTCTACGTACACGCGGCCCGCTTCCATCACCGCGCCCTTGATCTGGCGGATATTCGTGATCTGGCTGCCCAGGTGGAAGTGCAGAAGCTGGAGACAATCCTCCATGCCGGCGGCCTTGAGTTGATCGAGAGCTCGCAGCGCCTCGGTAACGGTGAGTCCGAACTTGGAGCGATAGCCGCCCGAGGACTTCCACCGGCCTGAACCGCGGCTGGCGAGCTTGATTCGCAATCCGATCACCGGGCGCACGCCGACCTTCGCGGAATGCTTCAGGATCAGGTCCAGCTCAGTGTATTTCTCTACGACAGGAATAATGCGCCGGCCGATCTTGTTGGCCAGCATCACCATCTCGATGTATTCGTCGTCTTTAAACCCGTTGCAGATGATCGGCGTCTCGTTATCGGCTATCGCCAGTACTGCGAGCAGTTCCGGTTTAGATCCGGCTTCGAGACCGAACTTGTACGGCCGCCCGTACTCGAATACCTCTTCGACTACCTGGCGCTGCTGATTGACCTTGATCGGGTATACGCAGCAGTAGTTGCCGTGATAGTTGTGCTCGGCAATGGCATTTTGAAATGCCTGATGCATTTCACCGAGCCGGTGCTGCAAAATCTGGCCGAAGCGGAGCAGGATGGGCAGCGCGATGCCGCGCAGTTGCAGATTGTCGACCAACTCCTTCAGGTCCAAACTTTGGTTGGCTTCTTTATTCGGATGGACCCACAGATGGCCGTTCGTCCCGACGGAAAAATAGCCCTTGCCCCAACTGGATACGTCGTAGAGATCGGCCGCTTCGGCAGTGGTCCAGCGGTCAGCGGGTTCCCGGACAGGAGCGCCGTTCGTTAACTTCACAGTAGCCATTAACCCTCAGTGTCCTTCGATTTGACGCGCGGGGCAAGCAAAAAGTATTCGATAGGCTCAGATTTTCCTGAAAAGTGTCTCTCCGAGGTCGATAAGAGCTATTCGGATGAACTCTACGCCTCAGGAGAATGGATGCGATTTTCACGTGCGACGTTCTTAACCACGCTGCCAACGACGGTGGCTGGTTTGGCTTTCTTAAATTTCACAGCATACGCGCAATCACCTGCGCGCAACCGCGTCACCACCGTCATTGACGATCGGCGAACGGTCTCTTTGACCGGCAATCGTCATGCCTTGGCGCGAGCTGAATTTGACGCCGGCGTAGCAAGTCCGGATCACAGAATGGACCGGATGATTTTAGTGTTACAACCGGATCGCAGCCAGCAAGAGTCGCTGGAGGCGTTGATTGAGGCGCAGCACGATCAAAATTCACCCGAGTACCATCGCTGGCTCACGCCGGACACGTTTGCGGAACGCTTCGGCGTTTCGCAGGACGACTTGGACCGCGTGACTGCGTGGCTGGGTAGTCACGGATTCGACATAGAAGAAGTCCCGGCCGGACGCCGGTCCATCGTCTTCAGCGGCACCGTGGCGCAAGTGGCCGACGCGTTTCACACTTCGATTCACAGCTACAACGTCCGCGGCACACTGCATCACGCCAATTCGACAGATCCTCAGATTCCAGAAGCGCTGGCCGGCGTAGTACTCGGCACAGTCACGCTCCACGACTTTCCGCGCGCGGCGATGCACGTGCGCCTGGATCGCGCGCCTGAATACACCTCGGGCTCGACGCACTACCTGGCGCCTGGCGATTTCGCCACTATTTACGACGTGAACGCGCTGTACTCCAGCAGCATTGACGGCACCGGCCAGACCATCGCGATCGTCGGCCGAACCAACATCAGCCTTTCCGACACGCAGACCTTTCGCAGCACGTTTGGGCTGCCGGTGAACAATCCTGTGGTGATCGTCAACGGGCGGGACCCTGGGATCGTTTCGATGGGCGAAGTGGGCGAAGCCGATCTGGACGTGCAATGGTCCGGGGCGGTCGCGCCCAAGGCGACCGTGAAGTTCGTCGTCTCGGCATCGACCAGTTCCACCGACGGCGTCGACCTGTCAGCGCAGTACATCGTCAGCAACAATCTTGCCCCCGTCATGAGCACGAGCTTCGGAAGCTGCGAAGCCGCCATGGGATCGACCGAGCGAAGCTTCTACAACAATCTCTGGCAGCAAGCCGCGGCCCAGGGGATCACGACCCTCATCTCGGCGGGTGACAGCGGCGCGGCGGGATGCGATGCGGCTTCAGCTTCCAGGGCCGCGGGTGGCCCCGCTGTCAACGGGCTCTGTTCCACGCCATACAGCGTGTGCGTCGGCGGCACGGAATTTAACGAGGCTGGGAACACCAGCCTGTATTGGTCCACCACGAACCTGGCGTCCACGCTCGCCTCCGCGCTGAGCTATATTCCCGAGGTCGCGTGGAACGAAAGCGGCGCGGACGGCGGCAGCGGGCTGTGGGCAACTGGCGGCGGCGCGAGCGCTTATTACGCAAAGCCCTCCTGGCAGACCGGCCCCGGCGTTCCGGCGGACGCCAGGCGCGATGTGCCGGACGTTTCCTTAACCGCGGCCGGACACGATGGCTATCTGGTCGACATTCAGGGCAGCTTTTACATCGTAAGCGGCACCTCGGCCTCATCGCCTTCGTTCGCGGGTCTGATGGCGCTGGTGAATCAGAAGACCGCGTCGCGGCAGGGAAATGCGAACACCACTCTGTACGGTCTGGCAAGCGCGGCCGCATCCGGCGGCGCTCCGGTATTTCACGGGACTACGGGCGGCAATAACTCGGTCCCCGGCGTGACCGGATTCACCGCCGGCCCACATTACAATCAGGCCACGGGCCTCGGCTCTCCCGATGCGTTCCTGCTGGTGAATCACTGGAACGACGTGCACGCGCCGGCCGCGGCATTCGCTCTCGCAATCTCGCCCGGTACCCTTTCCGTTCCGAGGGGCGGAAAGGGAACCATCACGGCGACGTCCACGGTCAGTGGCGGATTCAACGCCGCGGTTGTGCTAACGGCGGCCGCGCCGGCCGGAATCACCGCGTCGTTCTCGCCCGCGACGATTGCCGCGCCCGGCTCAGGCTCGAGCGTGGTCACGCTGAGCGTCGCCTCCACCGTCGCGCCGGGCGCTTACACGATCTCGATTTCCGGGACCTCGGGAACAACGGTCCACACGGTGACCGCCACGCTTACCGTGCCCACCCCGAGCTTTACGCTAAGCGCCACGCCCGCAAGCCTCAACCTGGCCCCAGGTGGGTCAGGGTCAGTTCAGATTGGAGTGACGCCCGTCAACGGATTCACCTCCACCGTTACGCTGTCTGCCGGGACCCTGCCGGCCGGCGTCACAGTGCTCTTCAATGGCTCGCAGATGAGTCTACGAACCTCCGCCTCCACTGCGCCCGGCAGTTATCCCATCCGGATCACGGGAGCCAGCGCGGGTGTTTCTCCGTCGCCGGCGGTTGTGGTTACGCTCAACATCGGCGCCTTCACTCTCAGCTCTGGTTCGAACTCAGCGACTGTAGTCCGCGGAAAGACGGCCAGCCTGCAACTCCGCTCGGCCGTGACGTTCGGATTCAGTTCACCCGTTGCCCTTTCGTTAACAGGCCTGCCGAAGGGCGTTACCGCTACGTTCTCTCCCGCGACAATCACGAATCCCGCATCGGGCGCGAGTACGCTGACTTTCGCGGCCGCTTCATCCGCCGCGGTTGGAACGCAAAGCGTTACCATCACCGCCACCAGCGGCTCACTCTCCCAGACGGTTCGAATCAATCTCACGGTGCAATAACTGGCGATTCAATCGGCCGTGATATATTGAGGAACGTAACGCCTCGAGTGGGCGGCTAGCTCAGTTGGGAGAGCACCGCGTTCGCAACGCGGGGGTCGTGGGTTCGAGTCCCATGCCGTCCACCAGTTTTGCCGTTATTTCCGTCTGCCACCGCAAGTCGCGCACATAAACGACGTTCGCGCGCGCATGGCTCCAATGCTCTCGATGGCGCTTCGAGCCGCGGCCAGCCCCGCTTCCTTCCGGGGACCTTCGGGCCACAGTTCCATCAGGTGGATGCGATAGTGCTCCACCGCCAGCCATTCCAGAGCGATCTTTTCATCAGGTAACATTTTCCGCGAGCCCGGAATTCAGCTCCTCCTGCTTAATGTGATCAACGCCCCGGTTTCGTTTCAACGGCGCCGCGGCTCGTGTCATACTAATTCGTTAGTATGACCGATCTCCTGTGGACCCTCCGCTGGCTTCGAAAAAATCCACTCTTCACGGCCGGTGTCACCGCGATTCTGGCATTGGGCATCGGTGCGAATACGGCCATCTTCAGCATTGTGGATGCAGTACTCATCCGCCGGTTGCCGTACACCGCGGCGGATCGGCTGGTTCGCATCCAGGCGGTCAGCGCGCGGAATCCGACCATCGGCATTACGGCGCAGGAGTATTTTCCGTGGCGGCTCCGGACGGATTTGTTCGAAAAAACGGTTCCCTTCGTGAAAGATATTTTGACCGTGACCGGCGGGGGCGAACCCGATCAGGTTGCCGTGCTTCGCGCATCGGCGGATCTGCTGCCGCTGCTGGGAGCACGCGCGCAACTCGGACGCGCCTTGGTGGAATCCGATGACGGCGCAAACGTCGCGGTGATCAGCGACCGCCTCTGGCGCCGCCGCTTTCGAGGAGATCCCGGCGTTGTCGGGCGCTCGTTGACTCTTTCGGACGAGATTTTCCTGGTCGTCGGCGTCATGCCCCCGCAGTTCGATTTTCCCGAGTCCACGATCGAAGTCTGGGTCCCGCTGCGGCTCGCGCCAACCGCAACGGCACGGGTTCAAGTGGCCGCTCGATTGAAACAAGGCCGAACGCCCCTTCAGGCCCAGAGCGCCATGGAGAGCATCGCCCGGCAAATGGAGAAAGACGATCCGCAGAAGAACGCCGGCCTGAAAATCGAGGTATTGCCCTGGCGCGATACGCTCCAGCGGCAATATGAGCTGACCCTGATCTTTGTGTTGATCGCTGTCGGATTGGTGCTGCTGATCGCGTGCGCCGACGCCGGTGGGCTATTGCTGAGCCGCGCAGTCCAGCGCCAGAAAGAAATGGCGATTCGCGCGTCGCTGGGAGCTGGCTTTTGGCGCGTGGTGCGACAGCTTCTGACGGAGAGCCTGACCATTGCAGCGCTCGGTAGCATCGCCGGATTGGCGGCTGCACATTTCATTCTGAAGTACCTCACCAGCCGGATCGCCGCGCTGCCAATCGTGCTGCCGCACCTTCAGCGCGTCGCTCTGGACGGTCGTGTCCTGATCTTCACTGTCGCACTCTGCCTCCTGATCGCATGCCTGTGCACCATCGCACCCGTGGTGATGCTGCGCCGGACCGATTTCCAATCGGTTCTGCGCGGCGGAGGCGCTTCGGATCGGACCGGATCGCGCCGGTTGTTCTCCTTTCTGATAGCGGCCGAAGCGGCGTTTGCATTTCTGCTCCTGGCCGGATCGGGACTCACGATCCGGAGCCTGATCCGGTTGCAGCAGGCCGATCACGGATTCAAACCGGATCACGTCCTGACCATGCGTGTGCCGGTCGGCAGCCTGACGCAGCCGCGTCCTTCTAAATACGACAACCGGACGAGGCAGATCGCCTACTATCACGAACTGATGCAGCGTCTGGAGCGCATTCCGGGAATTGGCGCCATCGCGGTGGTGAACAATCTGCCTTTATCCGGAGTCAATACGACTACGGTATCGAAAGGCTTCGACGGCGAGACGGTGCTCAATTCGACGCGCACCATCAGCCCCCAGTATTTCGCGGCCATGGGGATTCCGATGCTTGCCGGGCGAACCTTTACGGACGCCGACCATGAGACTGCGCCGCGTGTCGCCATTATCAATGAATTTCTTTCGCGGCAATTGTTTCATGGGCGCGATCCGATTGGACACACCTTGCCCGGAGAAGGCGCGCAGACACGCACGGAAATCGTCGGAGTCGTGAGAGACTCGGCGCAGATGTCCTATGACCAGCCCGCGAAAGCGGAGATCTATTTGCCCTACACTCAATACATTTTCGGAGCCTTCATGTCGACGGTGGTCGTGCGCACCGCGGGCGACCCGCTGAGTGTCGCCGGAATCCTTCAGAAGGAGATTTGGACGATCGACCCGAATCAGCCGATCCTTAAGATCGAGACCATGGACGATGTGGTCGCGGACTCGATCTGGCGTCCTCGATTTTCAGCCTGGGTCTTTTCGGTTTTGGGATTGCTCGCGCTCTTGCTGACCGCGACGGGAATCTACGCGGTGATCTCGTACACCACGACGCTGCGTGTTCGCGAGGTCGGAATTCGAATGGCGTTGGGAGCGAATCCGGGCGACATCGTGACATTGGTTCTTCGTGGGGCATTCGTCCCGCTCGGTCTGGGTCTGGCGGTGGGAGCCGTTGCCGCGCTTGCTGCATCGCGCGCATTATCGAGCATCCTTTATGAGAGCCGGGGAAGCGACCCGGGCGCTTATGCGGGAGCAGCCGCCGTGATGATCGCCATCGCCGCCCTCGCCGCCATCCGGCCCGCATGGAAAGCGGCAGGACTCGATCCGATGACGGCCCTGCGCCTGGGATGAAGCCCTGCGCCTGGATTGACCCGGCATCTCCGGAATTGACCAGATGTTATCCTGTTAACTTATTGAGGCTTCGTGGCGTCGAATGTATTGCTCCGACGCCTCCAACAATCCCCAAGTGACGACGCAAAAGAAACTTACCGTCGAGCAGCAGCTCGAAAAGATGCGGCAGGACTGGGATGCCCGCGCTCGTGAAAACGCCCGCCATTTCGTCGACACCAGCCGCACGGACTGGACCGACGAGACATTTTTTGCCTCGGGCGAGCGGCAGGTGGCCGAAGACATTCTCACCGACATGGAGAACATCTGCCAGGGCAAGGATCCCAAGGCGATGCGGGTTTTGGAAATCGGCTGCGGTGCGGGGCGGCTGACCCGCGCGTTCGCTAAGTTGTTCGGCGAAGTTCACGCAGTCGACATCAGCGGGGAAATGATCGCGGCTGCCCGCAACGCTCTGGCAGATCGACCGAATGCGCATGTGTATCAAAACAACGGACGCGATCTGACCGTAGTCCCGCCGCTCGAGTTCGACTTTGCGTACTCCGCCATAGTCTTTCAGCATATTCCCAGTCGCGACATTATCGAAAATTATGTCCGCGAGGTGAATCGGCTGCTTCGTCCGGGGGCGCTGTTCAAGTTCTGGGTGCAAGGAGATACACGCACCGAATCCGCGCCGGACGATACATGGCTGGGCGTCCCAATTTCGGACGCTGACGCAACGGCGATGGCTTACCGTAGCGGGTTTGAGCCGCGCTACCGGCATGGCGCCGGGAATCAATATTTCATTCTTTGGTTCTTCAAGAACAAAGTTTCTTGAATCCTGGGCCACCGCAAGCTCATCACAATCCGGGTAGGGTGAAATGTCGCTGGACTTCGGACAGATGACGGCGCAGGCAGCGATTCCCAGCCGCGTAGTCGAAAGCAGATCACAGGAATTGCCGGGGGCGCGCTACGAATCCCTGATTCGCCTGGCGGGCGCGATCCGCGCGCATCGGGACCCGGAGAAGCTATTCAAAATCCTGGTTCGCGAACTGGGCCAGGTTGTCCAGTTTGATGCGATTGCGCAGTTCGACGAATCCGCCAACAAAGTTTACTGGCACCTCGGCCAGTTTTGCAATCACCCCGCCGGCGAGAGCGAAGGGGATCTGGCCAAAGAGGAAACCCTGGCGTGGTGGGTGCACCTGCATCAGCAGCCGCTGGTGATTCCCTCCGTTGACGGCGAAACCCGCTTCCCGCGGATGATGGCGAAGCTGAGAGAATTCGGCATTCAGTCGATTTGCGCGCTGCCGCTGACCACCGTTCATCGGCGCCTGGGCAGCCTGCTGATCGCCAGCGGATCCGCCAACGCTTACGCGGAGGACGAAGTTCGGTTTCTTTCGCTCATGGTGAATCAGATCGCGCTCGCCATGGACGACGCGATGAATTTCCAGGCCTCGCAGCGCGCCCAGGAGCGGCTGGAGCTGCTGCTGGATCTGACCAACAGCGTCATCTCGAATCTGGATCTGCGCGATCTGCTGCGCGCCATCGCGGCGAGCATCCGGCGCGTCATGCAATGCGACGGAGTCGGCGTCGCGCTGCCGGAACCGGATAGCCAGCGGCTGCGTCTCTACGCGCTCGACTTTCCAGGCGGCAAGGGCGCGATCCGCGAAGGGCTGCTACCTCCCGATGACGATAGATCGGCCGCGCTGGTTTTCCGCACTGGCCAGCCAATGCGCATGGATAGCCAGGATCTTTCGAGCGACCAGTTGGCCTTGGCGGAGGGCGTCAAGTCAATTTTCCATCTTCCGCTGATCAGCAGGAATCGCACGCTGGGCGTTTTGACGCTTGGACACCTGGTCGAAAAAACGTTCTCGGATGAGGAAGTCAGGTTCCTGACGCAAATCGCCAAGCAGGTTGCCATCGCGGTTGAAAACTCGGTTGCGTACGGCCAGATTGCGGAGCTGCGCGATCATCTGGCGCAGGAAAAGCTTTACCTGGAAGACGAGATCCGCAGCGAACTGAATTTCGAGGAGATCATTGGCAAGAGCGACGCGCTGCGCCGCGTGCTGGCTCAGGTGGAGACCGTCGCTCCCACGGATTCCACCGTGCTGATCTACGGCGAAACCGGCACGGGCAAGGAACTGATCGCGCGCGCGGTGCATAACTTGAGTACGCGCGGCTCGAACGCTTTCGTGAAATTGAATTGCGCGGCGATTCCCACCGGTCTGCTGGAGAGCGAGCTGTTCGGGCACGAAAAAGGCGCCTTTACCGGCGCGATCGCGCAGCGCACCGGCCGTTTCGAGCTGGCGCATCGCGGCACGGTGTTCCTTGACGAGATCGGAGAAATTCCACTCGAAGTGCAGCCGAAGCTGTTGCGAGTCCTGCAGGAACGCGAGTTTGAACGGCTGGGAAGTTCGCGAACCCAGCGCAGCGACGCGCGCCTGATCGCGGCGACGAATCGCGATCTGTCGGCGATGGTGGAGCTGCAGAAGTTTCGTTCCGATCTGTACTATCGCCTCAATGTTTTCCCCATTCGCGTCCCCGCGCTGCGGGAGCGTCCCGAGGACATCCCGCTGCTGGTCCGGCACTTCGTTCAGCAATTCAGCAGGCGAACCAACCGCAACATCGAAACGATTCCGTCGGAAGCGATGAATGCCCTGGTCCGGTATTCATGGCCGGGTAATATTCGCGAGCTGCAAAACGTAGTGGAACGCGCGGTAATCGTCTCCACGGGTCCCGTGTTGAAAGTCCCTGTGGACGATCTGGTAGTGCGCGCCCGCGCGGCGGACGCACAGGCGGAAGAGGCTTCGCCCATCGATACGGCTAGAAATATGCGGGGTATGCTCGAAGACACGGAGCGCAAGCAGATTCTCGGCGCGCTCGAACAAACTCGATGGATTGTTGCAGGGCCCAACGGCGCGGCGAAGCTTCTCGGCATGAAGCGCTCGACGCTGCAATCGCGTATGCAAAAGCTGGGCATCCGTATTTCTCGTAGTGGCAATTAGACTGTCACGTGCCGAGAATTCGGTATTGTGCCGGGCTTCCGGACACTCCTTCTTCGACATCTGACGGCTCCCCTGAAATCCATCCCTCTGAAAGCACGGTTTTTCCCTACCGCACGCGCATTGGCGGCCGGAATGCATTTGCTTATCGCAGAAGGTGGGGAAAGATGCTGAGGATTACGAACACGGTTACCGCGGACGAACAGCACTGGACCGTTTGCGGACGGTTGACAAAACCGTGGGTAGAAGAACTGCGGACGGCGTGGAACGTCGCGCGTGTTCCATCCGCGCCTGGCAAATGCGTCGTGGACATCAGCGATGTCATCTTCATCGACGAAGATGGCGAAGCGCTGTTGCGCGCCATGAAGGCGGATGGCGCGCGATTTGTCGCCCGTGGAGTGGATACCAAGCACTTGATTGAAAACCTCAAGACCAAAGGAAAACGGCCGCTGCGACGATTCCTGACGCATCTGGACCCCTGCGGTCATCAATACAGGAACGAATAGGAAGACAGGAGATCAAATGAAGAGTCCGTTTCAGAAGGCGAAGTTTGTGTGGGCAGCCGGGATATTGTCGATCGCGGGAGTCCTGGCACTGGCGGGCTGCACGAATGCGACTTCCGCCTCCGGGCCCATGCCGCCGCCGGAAGTGGAGGTGGCGCGCGTCGAGCAAAGAGATGTCGCGATTTATCACGAGTGGATCGGCACATTGGATGGAATGGTCAATGCGGCGATCAAAGCGCAGGTGACGGGATACTTGTTAACGCAGGATTACACGGAGGGGTCGTTTGTCCGAAAAGGGCAGTTGCTCTTCAATATTGACGCGCGTCCGTTCCAGGCGGCGGTCGACCAGGCGCAGGGCCAGCTCGCCCAGGCCACTGGACAACTCGCTCAAGCCAAGGCCCAGCTCGTGCAGGCGAAAGCCCAGGTGGCCCAGGCGCAGGCCAACCAGGTGAAGGCGCAGCTCGATGAGGATCGCTACATACCGCTCGCCAAGCAGCAGGCCATCACCCAGCAGGACCTGGACAATGCAACCCAAAACAACCTCTCCGCGAAGGCGCAGGTAGAAGCAGCCAACGCCCAGGTCGAGACCGCCAAGGCGCAGATTCAAGCCGCGACGGCCAACGTGGAAGCGGCCAAGGCCTCCGTGGACGCGGCCCGGGTGAACCTTGGATTCACCCAGCTCACTTCTCCGATCGACGGCGTCGTGGGGCAGGCGCAGGTTCAAGTCGGCAACCTGGTGAGCCCGTCGAGCGGCACGATCACGACGGTCTCCACACTCGAGCCAATCAAGGCGAACTTCACGGTGAGCGAGCAGGAGTACCTGGGCTTCACCAGAAGGTCCGCGAATGATCTCTCACGGTTGCAGCTCGACCTGGTTCTCTCGGACGGCACCCCTTATCCGCATAAAGGCAAGTTCCTGTTTGCCGATCGGCAGGTTAATCCGACCACCGGAGCCATCGTGCTTACCGGACAGTTTCCGAATCCGGGGAATGCTCTGCGGCCGGGGCAATATGCCAAAGTCCGCTCCGTGGTCGGAAACAGGTCGAATGCGCTGCTGGTCCCGCAGCGCGCCGTGACGGAGTTGCAGGGCACCTATCAGGTCGCCGTGGTTAACGACGACAACAAGGTCCGCATCCAAACGGTGAGCGTTGGGGATCGCCTCGGCTCGCTGTGGATTATCAATGAGGGGTTGAAGCCCGGCGAGCGTGTGATCGTCGATGGCATTCAAAAAGTTGGTCCTGGTTCACAGGTCAACCCCAAGCCGTCTGCCGAAAAGGCCGCGGCGGACGCGAGGTAATTCTGATGTCTAAATTCTTTATCAATCGGCCCATCGTGGCCATGGTCATCTCGATTTTGATGGTGATCATCGGCGCCGTGACCATATCGAGCCTGCCGGTTTCTCAGTTCCCCAGCATCGCGCCGCCCGAAATCCAGATTCAGGCGAGCTACGTTGGCGCGGACGCGCAGACGGTAGAACAATCCGTTGCCACTCCGATCGAACAGCAGATGAGCGGCGTGGACAACCTGAACTACATGTATTCGCTGAACGCCGCGAACGGCCAGATGACCATGATCGTGGATTTCGACGTTAAGTCGGATCCCAACACCGATCAGATCCTGACGCAGATGCGCGAGACGCAGGCCGCATCCCAACTGCCGACGGACGTCACCAACTACGGCGTTACGGTCCTGAAATCGGTGACCGCGCCGCTGATGGTCATCGGACTCTATTCTCCGCACGGCACCTACGACGCGAAATTTCTGGCGAATTACTCCTACATCAACCTCAACGATCAGCTCACGCGCGTTCCGGGGATCGGCAACGTTCAGGTGTTCGGAGCCGGTCAATACGCGATGCGGCTATGGGTGAAGCCGGATCAGCTCGCAAAGCTCGGCATCACCGTTCCGGAGGTCGTTTCCGCGATTCAAACTCAGAACACCGTGAATCCGGCCGGCCAGGTGGGCGCGGCGCCCATCCCCAAAGGGCAGGAATACACCTATTCGGTGCGAGCGCAAGGACGGCTTACTTCTCCGGAGCAGTTCGGAGAGATCGCGATTCGCGAGACTCCGGATGGCGGAATCGTACGCCTCAAAGATGTCGCACGCACCGAACTCGGAGCGCAGGATTACACGATTATCGGCCGGCTGAACGGAAAGCCCAGCGCGATTCTGGCCGTGTATCAGCTTCCTGGAACCAATGCGGTACAAGCCGCGGAGGGCGTCAAGAAATTGATGGCCGAAGTGAAGAAGCGATTCCCGCAGGATGTGGACTACGTCGTCGCCTTGGATACCACCGCCTCAGTCACGGAAGGCATCCGCGATATCGTCATGACGCTGCTGATCGCGATTGTGCTGGTCACGATTGTCGTTTACATCTTTCTGCAAGGCTGGCGCGCGACGTTGATTCCGTTGCTCGCCGTGCCGGTTTCCCTCATCGGAACGTTCGTCTTCTTTCCTGCGTTCGGGTTTTCGATCAATACGCTTTCCCTATTCGGGTTGGTACTGGCGATCGGGCTGGTGGTGGATGACGCAATCGTAGTCGTTGAGGCCGTGGAGCGGCATATCGAAGACGGCCTGGCGCCCAAGGAAGCCGCGCTCCGGGCGATGCAGGAGATCTCGGGTCCCGTAGTCGGCATCGCACTCGTGCTTTCGGCCGTATTCATTCCGACGGCGTTCATCCCCGGCATCACCGGGCGGCTGTATCAGCAATTTGCCGTGACGATCGCGATTTCTGTGATTCTCTCCGCGTTCAACGCGTTGACGCTGAGTCCCGCGCTCGCCGCGCTGATGCTGCGGCCGAAAAAAGAGGGCCGCGGCCCGGTTCAGAAATTCTTCAACTGGTTCAACCGGATGTTCGGCCGCGCGACCGACGGGTACGTCCGCTGGTCCGGCGCGTTGATCCGCAAGAGCGCCGTCGCCCTCGCGATGCTGGCGATCTTCGGCGGCGCGGCAGTATTTCTGAGCAACAAAGTGCCGTCGAGCTTCCTCCCGGACGAAGACCAGGGATACATGTTCCTGCATCTTCAACTCCCGAACGCCGCTTCGATCGAGCGCACCCAAGAGGTATGCGAAAGAGTCGAGAAGATTCTTGCCGACACTCCCGGTGTTGAGTACACCACCACTGTCGCGGGATTCAGTCTGTTGAGCTTCGTGCGCACCACCTACAACGGCTTTTTCTTCGTCACCTTGAAGGATTGGGATCATCGGAAAAGCAAGGCAGAGCAATATCAGGAGGTCCTGCATCACGTGAATGGAGAGTTGGCCAAACTCCCCGGCGGCTTCGCTTTGAGTTTTCCGCCGCCGGCGATTCCCGGAGTCGGGACATCCGGCGGATTCACGTTTGTCCTGGAAGATCGCGCCGGCAAGGACGTCGAATTTCTTGCGGAGAATCTCAACAAGTTCATCGGCGCGGCAAGCAAGCGGCCCGAGATCGGAGGCATGGTCAGCACCTTCCTGCCGAGCGTCCCGCAGCAGTTCATCGACGTGGACCGGGACAAGGTGATGAAACAGGGGGTTCCGCTGGGCGACGTGTACCGGACCATCCAGGCGTACATGGGCGGATTGTTTGTGAACTACTTCAACCGCTTCGGTCGTCAATGGCAGGTCTATGTAGAAGCCGAGGGCGATTACCGTAAAAGCCTCGACAGCTTGAACCAGTTTTATGTGCGGAGCAGTAACGGCGAGATGGTCCCGCTCACCTCGCTGGTGAAAGTCGAATCGCGCCCAGGGCCGGAGTTTACGATGCGCTACAACCTGTATCGTTCGGCGCAGATTATCGGCGGCGCAGCGCCGGGGTATAGCTCCGCGCAGGCAATGAAGGCGCTCGAGGAAACCTTCGCGCAGACCATGCCGCGGGAAATGGGCTACGACTACATGGGCATGTCCTTCCAGGAGAAGAAAGCGCAGGAGGGCGTCTCGTCATCGGTGATCTTTGGCTTTTCCCTGCTCTTCGTATTCCTGATTCTTGCGGCACTTTACGAAAGCTGGACGCTGCCGTTCAGCGTACTGTTGAGCACGCCGGTCGCGGTCTTCGGGGCGTTCGGGGTTCTGTGGCTCAGGCGCTTCGTGCTGAGCCACATGGTGCCGGCGTACATGATCCAGATCGAAGATGATGTCTACTCGCAAATCGGCCTGGTCATGCTGATCGGGTTGGCGGCGAAGAACGCGATTCTGATCGTGGAATTCGCGAAGGACAAATTCGAAGAAGGAATGGGCCTGGTCGACGCGGCGCTCGAAGGCGCCAGGCTCCGTCTGCGGCCGATTCTGATGACCTCGTTCGCGTTCATTCTCGGATGCGTCCCCTTGTGGACCGCATCCGGAGCGGGCGCAGTGGGACGCCAGATCATGGGCACCACGGTGATCGGAGGCATGCTGGCGGCGAGCGCGATCGGCATTTTCTTCATTCCGGCGATATTCTACGTCGTCGAGAGGCTCTCGGGAGCCGGGAAACACGCCGTTGGCATTGTGCCGCCGAATCCGGCGCCGGCTCAAGGAGATTGAAATGAGATATCGCCTTATTTTCGCAGCCTCCGCTCTTGCCATTCTCGCGGGATGCGCCGTGGGACCCGATTATCAACGGCCCATGATTTCGACGCCCGCCGCGTTCCGTGCGCCGCAGCCGCTGGCGCCCGAGGAAAAATCGTTGGGCGACCTGAAATGGTTCGAAGTGTTCAAGGACGAGAAGCTTCAGGACCTGATTCGAACCGCGATGATCCAGAACTACGACTTGAGAACGGCCGTGGCCAACGTGGAAGCCGCGCGCGCCAATCTTGGAATCACACGTTCGAATCAGTATCCCAATTTCGACGCGAGCGGCAATGTGCAGTTCAATCGCCTTTCGCGGGACGGATCGCTTCCGCTGCCCGCCTCCTTCGTGCCTTTTCAGAATCGGACCTGGGGCCAAGGCGCGCTCAACCTGCTGTCGTTCGAAGTCGACATCTGGGGGCGATTGCGCCGCGCCACGGAGGCGTCCCGGGCGAATTTGCTGAACGCGGAGGGAACGCGCCAGGCCGTTATGACCACGCTGGTCGGCGATGTCTCCAGTGCATACCTGACGCTCCGGGAGCTCGATCACGAACTGGACATCTCGAAACGGACTTTAGATACCCGGCAGGAATCGCTCCGCCTGATTCAACAACGCCAGGGCGGGGGCGTCGCCACGTTGCTCGATTTGCGCCAGGGCGAACAACTGGTATACACCGCATCCGAGACCATCCCCGGGCTTCAGCAGCAGATCGAGCAGACCGAAAATCAGATCACTCTGCTGCTGGGCCAGAACCCGGGCGGCATTGTTCGCGGACGGAACTTCACCGATCAGGAATTTCCACCGGACGTGCCGGCCGGCATGCCCTCCGCGCTGCTCACTCGCCGGCCGGACATTCGCGCCGCCGAAGCGAACCTGATCGCGGCAAACGCCAACATCGGCGTCGCCAAGGCCGCCTACTTTCCGCAGATCAGCCTGAGCGGCTTTCTGGGTGGGCAGAGTACGCAGCTCTCCACATTATTCAGCGGGCCGCACAGCGCGTGGAGTTTCGTCCCGCAGGTCACGCAGCCGATTTTCACTGCCGGCAGGCTGAAATCGACGGTAAAGCTCGCGGAGGCGCAGCAGCAGGCGGCCCTGGTCGCGTATGAAAAGACCATCCAGACGGCGTTCACGGAGACCTCCAACGCCCTGATCGCTCACCAGAGGCTAAGAGAAAGCAGGACGCAGCAGGAATCGCTGGTAACCGCGCTCCAGGACCGCACGCGGCTGGCTTATGTCCGCTATCGCGGCGGCGTGGATACGCAGTTGAACGCGCTCGACGCGGACCGCGACCTGTTTCAGGCGGAACTCACGTTATCGCAAATCCGCTTGAATGAGATGCTGAGCGTCGTTCAACTCTACAAGGCGCTGGGCGGCGGCTGGCAGTAACCTTAGCCGGGATCGCCGATATTGCGGGAAGCAACCGGGGCGGACATGGCGCGTGCTCGGGCCGCCCGCTTCTGCTGACGCTCCAGGCGTAACAGCTCCCGCCGGCGCCGGGTCTTAACATGTTCGTCGACGCGATACCAGAATTTACGGAAGTAATCAGCCGCGGAAACAATACCGAATAGCATCACGGCCCACAGCCCGATGGTCGCGAACAGATTCAGATCGGGCCAGCGAATTCCCGCGATTACCAGGGATATCGCCACCACTTGCGCCGCCATTTTCGTTTTGCCGAGCTCACTCGCCCGGATCGTGTAGCCCGACGCAGAGGCGATGGAACGCAGTCCCGAAACAGCAAACTCACGGCCAATGATAAGAATCACGATCCAGGCCGGCGCGCGATGAATATCGACCAGGGACACCAGCGCCGCGGAAATGAGCAGCTTATCCGCGATCGGGTCCAGCAGCGTGCCAACCGTGGTGACCTGTCCCCAACGCCGCGCCAGGTAGCCGTCCAGCAGGTCAGTGGCGGCGGCTATAAGAAAAACGGCCAGGGCGAAGATTTCCCGCGAAATCGGAACCAGGCTCTGCCAGCGCGCGAGGAACGTGCCATCCGCGAGCAGCGCGGCTACCAACAGCGGAACAAAGAAGATCCGCAATAGCGTCAGTAGATTGGGCAAATTCATCCGATGATACGATCATATCCCAGCCGTTTCGCCGGTGGTGACCAGATATTGCCGGAGCCGGCGCTTCACCGATTCCGGGACCACCGCATCCACTTCGACCGCATCTCCGGTGTAATGCGTCGCCGTCACATGCGCATATTCATGCAACACGTGCAGCGGGCCGCCGTCCTCGATAGGAAAACGGAAGTGGCATTCCGCAACTGGATCGACCGACAGCGTTTCATCGATCTTTTGAAGCAGTTCCTCGAATCCCTGGCCGGTACTGGCCGAGATCGCGACAGCACCGGCCGGCTGATGCTCCGGGTCCTGCAGGATCCGCCGCGCGAGCGCGGCGACATCGGGATCGCCGGGGATGCGATCGACTTTGTTGAGTACCAGAATTTGCGGCGTTTGCGCCGCGCCGATCTCGGTAAGCGTGCTGAAGACATGCGCGGTGTGATCGGCCGCCTCGGGCGAGCTGGCGTCCACCACATGCAGCAGAAGTTCAGCCTCGACGACCTCTTCAAGCGTGGCTCGAAACGCCCGGATCAGGGTTGTAGGCAGGTTGCGAATAAATCCCACTGTGTCGCTCACCAACGCACGTCTTCGTGACGGCAGTGTGATGTGCCGCACCGTCGGATCGAGCGTCGCGAACATCTTCGCGTCCGCCAGGACACCAGCGCCGGTCAGCCGGTTGAAGAGCGTCGACTTTCCGGCGTTCGTGTATCCGACCAGAGCGATGGTGGCCAGCGGGACAGCCTGTCTCTGGCGCCGCTGGGTGGTTCGTCCGCCGCGAACGCGCTCCAGATCTTTTTCGATCGCGTGGATGCGCTGATGAATCCGGCGGCGATCGGTTTCGAGCTTGGTTTCGCCAGGGCCACGCGTCCCGATACCGCCGCCCAGCCGCGACATCGCCGCCCCATGCCCGGTCAGCCTCGGCAACATGTAATTCAACTGCGCAAGTTCCACCTGCAACTGACCCTCGCGAGTTCGGGCGCGGCGCGCGAAGATATCCAGGATCAACTGCGTTCGATCGAGCACCTTCACATCCAGCGCTTTTTCCAGATTGCGCTGCTGCGTCGGCGTCAGCTCGCTGTCGAAGATGACGGTGGTCGCTTCGTGGAAGTGGACCATCGCCTTCAGTTCGTCCACCTTGCCGGATCCTACCAGCGTCGATGCATCGCGGCGCGGGCGCGACTGGATCACGCGCTCCGCCACGCGCGCTCCCGCCGTCCCCGCCAGCGCGGCGAGCTCTTCCATCGATTCTTCAGCCCGGATAGATGGGCTCGGGAGGCCGGAATCGTCCGGCTGGCGCTTGGGAGCGCGAGCCGTCAGATGCAGGCCGACGAGGAGAGCGATTTCTTCAGCCAAAGATTACGAATCTCGCTTATTCTGAGTCCAGCTTATTATTCCGAATCGACAGGCGCGCCCGGCGCGGCATGGGTGCCGGCCGCGGCGCTCGAGTGAACCGGCGAGTGGAAGGGCTTGGAAACCACAACCGTTGAGATCGCATGCTTGAAGATCAATTGTTCCTGATTGTTGGTTTCCAGAATGACCGAATACTTGTCAAAGCTCTTAATACGGCCGGAGAGCTTCACCCCGCTCATCAGATAGATGGTGAGAAAAGTCTTGTCTTTGCGCGCGTTGTTTAGAAATGCTTCTTGTATGTTTTGCGCCTGTTTTTCCATGGAGCATCCTTCCTGAAAAAGCCCCACGGGGCGCCCGCACGTCCGCCCCGCTATGGGCGAAATGAATCTATTTCATCATAGCGTTTTAGAGGTTCAGCCGCATTTTTCGCGGAGGACGACGCAGGTCGCGGACCACGCCCTGCATGCCCTAGGGTAACGACGGTGGCGGCACGCGCCGTTTTGACGCCTGTTCAAAGGCGTAAGCGATCTCGATCAGCCGGGGCTCCGCGCACGCCGTTCCGGTGAAACCGATCCCGAAGGGCGCGGGCTTGGCGTTGAAGCCGCTCGGAAAAGGCGGCGTCGGAGCGTTCGGCGCCATGGCGAACGGAACCACGATGATCGGATATCCAGCGCGGGCGGCGAGATCCGCGCCGCTGCCTCCCGGCGTCAGAATCGCATCCAGATGATTCGCCTTCAATACACCGTCGATTCCCTTCTCACGGCTGAGCAGGCTGTCTTTGCGCACGTCCGCTTCATTGCGGGCTCGATCGGCCGTCAGGTCCATTTCATCCGAGATGTCGAGTCGGGATTGGCCGTATTTGATCGCCCCGGCCTTGACGTGCGCCAGGTTCCATTCGCGCAGCTCCTTTAGCGTCTTTACCGGAGCGGCAGCGCCGAGACTCGAAAGCCAGATGTTGAAGTCGCGCTTCATTCCGTATTTGAAATTCACGGAACAGTTTTCGTCATGACCCTTGCCCTGTTCCCCGCCGGAACAATACGTCCACAAGAGAAAATTGCTCTTGGGATCTTTATCGACGAAGCTCGGCACGTCGGCCGGATCGACGATGACGGCCCCTTGCTTCTTCAGAATCGCGATCGCGTCCGCCATGGCTTTGGCTTGCTCGGGATTCAGCCCGCCGCGAGGATGATCCTCGCCAGGAGGCGTCACGCCGGAATAATAGAAAGCTCGCGGGACACCGATGCGCGCTCCTTTCAGCCCGTCCGCCTTGAGAAATTTAGTGTAATCGCGACCCGCCGGCGGCGTGCATTGGCGCGTCGCCGGATCGTTCGGATCGGGCGCAGCGCTTTCGAGAGCTCCCAGCATAATCGCCGCATCCGCGACTGTCCGGGTCATGGGTCCGGCAGTGTCATGATCGGCGGTAATCGGGATCACGCCGTAGCGGCTGATGCGTCCGATGGTCGGCCGGATTCCAACCAGCATATTCGCGTTCGACGGACTGATGACAGAGCCGCCTGTATCAGAACCCACGTTCCCCGCCCAAAAGCTCGCGGCGGTACCGATTCCGGAGCTGGATCCACCCGTTTGCAGGGCCGGACGGCCATCAAACGTGGCATTGCGCGGATCGGGGCGCGGATCGTAAGGGTTATATCCGAAGCCTCCGACCGCGTTGTAATTCCCAGGCATCGGATCCGGAGCGCCGGCCACCCAGTTGGCAAGTTCGGTGAGACCGGTCTTGGCGATGATGATCGCGCCGGCATCTTTCAGATTCTTGGTGAGTGTCGCCTCGTAGGGCGGATGAGTCCGGAGAAAGCGAGCGCGCCTCCCGTCGTCG
>DATGGL010000121.1:0-16886 GCA_035308605.1 Bryobacteraceae bacterium | reverse complement strand
ATACGGGCCAGGTGCTGCTGGCTTTGAGTCATGCGCGCGCGTCCAGCGGTCACGATGCGGCGGTGCGGCGAGCCGTCGATTGGCTGCTCGCGATGCAATCGCGCGACGGAGGCTGGGCGGCGTTCGATGTCGATAACAACTGGCATTCGCTGAGCGCGGTTCCCTTCGCCGATCACAACGCGATGCTCGATCCCACTTGTCCCGATATCACCGGGCGAGTGATCGAAGGCCTGATCGCGTCCGGCGTCAAGCCCGATCATCCGGCCATCCGCCGCGGCGTTGAATATCTGGTCCGCTCGCAGGAATCGGACGGAAGCTGGTACGGCCGCTGGGGCGTCGATTACATTTACGGGACATTCCTCGCTCTTCGCGGCCTGCAAGCCGCCGGTGAGAGCGATCGCGAAGCTTATATTCTGCGCGCCGGAGAATGGCTCCGTTCGATCCAGAACGCCGACGGCGGATGGGGTGAAAGCTGCGCCAGTTACGATCAGCACACCTTCGTCGCGGCCCGGAGCATGCCTTCGCAGACCGCCTGGGCGATCCTGGGCCTGCTCGCCGGCGGCGACACGACCAGCAACAGCCTGCACAAGGGCATTGAATATTTGATGGAAACGCAGAAGGCGGACGGCGATTGGGATGAGGATCTCTCCACCGGCACCGGATTCCCCGGCGTTTTCTACCTGAAGTACCACCTGTACCGAAATTCTTTTCCGGTTCTGGCGCTTTCGAATTACCTGAAAACGCGCGGCGGAACCAATGGAGCTAACCGCTAATGAGAGTCCCGCTTGCCCAGGTCGCCGATATGGCGGCCTACATCGCCAAGAACAAGATCCGTCCCAAGCCCGAATGGCAGAAGAACAACGCGGCGGCGGACGACTCGGCGAATCCGTTTCGAATCATCCACACCCAGATTCCCGCGGTCGGAGGCGAGCGCAAATCGCATCCGATGATCCACAAGCGCTTCCCGCTGGTGATGATGCTGGAACCGCTTCACGCTTGCAATCTGACGTGCACAAGCTGCGGCCGCATTCGCGAGTATGAATCCAGCGTCCGCGAGCGTCTCACCCTGGAACAATGCATGAAGGCCGTCGACGAGTGCGGCGCGCCGCTCATTTCCATCTGCGGCGGCGAACCGCTGCTTTATCCCGAAATCGGCCAGCTCTCGGCCGCCATTCTTAGCCGTGGCAAATACATCCAGCTTTGCACCAACGGAATGTTCCTTCCGAAAAAGCTCAAGGAGTTCAAGCCGCACAACGGATTCGTCTTCAACGTCCACCTGGACGGCATGGCCAAGAATCACGACCTCGCCGTCGAGCGCGAAGGCGTTTTTAACGAGGCCATCGAGGGCGTCCGCCAGGCCAAGGCCGCCGGCTTCAAAGTCTTCTCCAACACCACGGTCTACAAAGAGACCGACATGAAAGAAATCTGGGAACTGTTCGAATATCTCGAGCAGTTCAAAGTGGACGGCCACACCATCGCGCCCGCCTACGGCTACTCCGCCGTGAACGATCGCGAAATCTTCCTCACGCGCGAGGATGTCCACGAAAAGTTCAAAGACATCGGCAAGATGGCCAAGCGCTTCCCGCTGGTCTCCTCGCCGGTCTACATGGAATTTCTGAAAGGCGACCGGGAGCTCCCCTGCACGGCCTGGGGCAACCCGACCTATAACGTCAAAGGCTGGAAAGGCCCGTGCTATCTGATCACGGACGCGCACCACGAAACGTTCGAGGACTTGATGACCAAAACGCCGTGGGATAACTACGGAGCCGGCAACGATCCGCGATGTGAGGATTGCATGGTGCATTGCGGGTATGAGCCGTCGGCCGCCTACGGAATCAATTCAAAGTTCAGCGATCCGTTCAAGACGCTGAGCTGGCTGCTGCGGTAAAGTTTTCGCCCGAATCGTTTTTCGAACCGGTTTCGAATCATGAGATGAAGCCTACGCTGGTGACCGGCGCGACCGGGTTCTTGGGCTGGCATGTGGCCCGCAAGCTTCTCGATCGCGGCGGGCGGGTCCGCGCCCTGGCGCGCGATCCCGCCAAGCTTAGGGAGTTGGATGGAGTCGAGCCTGCGGCCGGCGATCTGAGGGACCCGGATTCGCTGGCGCGGGCCGTGGAAGGATGCGGCGTGGTGTTCCACGTCGCCGCTGATTACAGGCTCTGGACGCGGGAGCCGGAACAAATGTTCCGTTCAAACGTGGACGGAACCAGAAATCTTCTGGCAGCCGCGAAGTCCGCTGGTGTAGAGCGGGTCGTATATACGAGTACGGTCGGATGTATCGGCGTTCCGGAGGGCAGTGACGGCGAGGGTGACGAAGCAGCCCCCGTCGGGATTCAGGATATGGCCGGGCCGTACAAACGGTCGAAATTTTTGGCCGAGCGGGTGGCGTTGGAGTTCGCAGGCGCCGGTTTGGATGTCGTGATCGTAAATCCAACCGCGCCGGTAGGGGATCACGACTTTAAACCGACGCCTACCGGAAAGATTATTGTGGATTTCGTCCGCGGAAGGATGCCGGCGTTCCTCGATACCGGTTTAAATGTTGTAGATGTACGCGATGTCGCCGAGGGGCATTTGCAGGCGCGGGAGCGGGGAAGGACGGGTGAACGTTACATCCTGGGTTCCGAGAACCTGACGCTGGAGCGGATCTTCGCGATTCTGGCGGAGATCGAGGGCAAGCCGGCTCCGAAGATGCGCGTCCCGTACGCCGTGGCGTATGCCGCAGGTATGGCCTCGACGGCGTGGGCGAGCGTTACCGGCCGGGAGCCCCTGGCCCCGCTGGATGGCGTCCGGATGGCGCGCAAGAAGATGTGGGTGCGTCACGGCAAGGCGTCGCGGGAATTGGGATTTTCGCCGGGCCCGGCGCCGGTGGCGTTGCGGCGGGCCGTAGAGTGGTTTCGGGCGAATGGGTACTGCTGATCCCGTTGCCGAGCGGGTTTGGCTGGTGGTGGCGGCCGAGCGGCGGGAGTTCGACGGCATTTTGAAGCGCTGCGGACCGCCGGCAAAGCTGGATTGGCCCGCCGAGTTCGCCTGTGAGGTGGCACGGAACGGCGACCGTTGGCTGCTGGTCGCCAACGGGCCGGGTTCGAGATTAGTGGAGCAGGCATTGGAGAAGAGAGTGGAAGTGACGGGCATCATCAGCACCGGATTTTGCGGCGCTCTCGACCCGTCCTTGCAAGTGGGAGATGTGGTGAGGGATCGGATCTATTCGAGCGACCGGGTCGCGGTGACGGCTTCGGAAAAGTCGTCTTTGCGGCAGAAAACCGGCGCAGCGGCGGTCGATATGGAATCAGCCGCCATCGCCAGGAAAGCCGCGGAGTGGGGCGTGCCCTTTTACGCGATCCGCGCCGTCTCTGACCGGGCTTCCGAGGACATGCCGCTCGATTTTAACGCTTATCGCGATTCCGCGGGCCGTTTTTCGCGCGCCCGGATCGCGCTGGCCGCGCTGGCTCGGCCTTTCACTGCGATCCCGGCTCTGTTACGCTTGGATCGCAATTGCCGCATTGCCGCGGAATCGTTGGGGGATTTCTTTGCCGATTGCAGATTGTAGTCTTGTGGCCCCAAAGGCCGGAATCACTACCATGAAGGCCGCCGTGTACAAGGGCGCCAGTCTGGTCGAAGTCGAATCGATTGCCGTTCCCGAAATCGGCCCTGGAGAACTGCTGATTCGTGTGGAGGCATGCGGCATCTGCCACACCGATCTCAAGAAAATCGAGTACAACCTGCTCGCCCCGCCGCGAATTTACGGCCACGAAACCGCCGGCGTGGTGGCGGCCGCCGGTGAAGGCGTCACCCGCTTCGCTCCCGGCGATCGAGTGGTGGTGTTTCATCACATCCCTTGCGGCAAGTGTTTTTATTGCCATCGCAAGCTCTACGCCCAGTGCCCGGTTTACAAGAAAGTCGGCGTGACCGCCGGATATGAGCCGGCCGGCGGCGGATTCTCACAATACGTCCGCGCCATGGACTGGATTGTCGAGCAGGGCGTCGAAAAGATCCCCGACGGTGTTTCCTTCGAACAGGCCTGCTTTGTGGAGCCGGTCAATACCTGCCTCAAAGGTGTGAAGCAAGTGGACCCGCAGCCGGAAGATGTCGTGGTAGTCCTGGGCCAGGGTCCCATCGGCCTGATTTTTACGATGATGGTCGCCCGCACCGGAGCCCGCATCCTTGCCACCGACACCATGCCCGCCCGCCGCGCGCTGGCGTCGAAATTTGGCGCCGAAGCCGCCTTCGATCCGCGTGACGAGATTTTCGATCAAACGGTCCGCGCCATGACGGACGGGCGCGGGGCGGACCTGGTGATCATCGCGGCCTCGGCCCGCGGCATCGTTCAGCAGGCCGTCGCCTGTTCGCGTCCCGGAGCCCGAATCCTTTTGTTCGCACAAACATCACACCAGGAGCGGATCGAAGTCTCGGGTGCCGATGTGTGTATGGGAGAGCGGATTTTGTGCGGATCTTACAGTGCGTCCGTGGATCTTCAGAGGGAGTCCGCCGATCTGGTATTTAGCGGCGCTTTGCCGGTTAAAGAACTGATTTCGCACCGGTTTCCCCTGGCCCAGATCCATCAGGGGATCGAGCGCGCGTTGCATCCGGATGAGCAATCGTTGAAGATAGTAGTACAGCCCCAGAGGTGAGCCCTAAAGGTGAGCGTGGCTATTGAACAGATGACCGCCGCCGTATTGTACGGCAAGGAGCGCCTGGAGATCGAAACGGTGGATGTACCGTCGATCGGCAGAGGGGACGTGTTGGTGCGCGTCCGCGCGGCGCTGACCTGCGGTACCGACGTGAAAGTTTTTCGCCGCGGATATCACGCGCGGATGATCAAACCGCCGGCTTTATTCGGTCATGAGCTGGCCGGCGACATCGTTGCGCTGGGCGACGCCGTTCGCGGATTTGCATTGGGAGATCGCGTGGTCGCGGCGAATTCGGCGCCCTGCGGCAACTGCTATTTTTGCCGCCGCGGCCAGGATAATCTCTGCGACGATCTGCTGTTCAACAACGGCGCTTACGCCGAATACATCCGTATTCCGGAACGCATCGTGCAAAAGAACATGCTGCATGTTCCCGCGCATGTGAGTTATCAGGACGCGGCATTGGTCGAGCCCCTGGCTTGTGTTCTGCGGGGCCTGGAAGAAACCGGCCTGCGCGCCGGCGATACCATCGCGGTGATCGGCCTGGGCCCGATCGGCATGATGTTCGTCAAGATGGCCAAGGCGGTTTACGGAGCGCGCGTGATTGCCATCGGCCGCCGTCAGACGCAGCTCGATCGCGCCAAGAAAATGGGCGCCGATGAAGTCATCGAGAACTGCGATGGCGCGGACGTGCTGGGTCCAGTGCGGAAGATGACGGATGGCAACGGCGCCGATGTGGTGATTGAGGCGGTGGGTGTTCCCGAAGTCTGGCAGCTTGCCATCAAATTGCTGCGGCGCGGCGGCGTGGTGAACTTTTTCGGCGGCTGCCCCAGCGGCACGGAAATCCGGCTGGATACCAATCTGCTGCATTATTCCGAGCTCACCCTGAAGGCCAGCTTCCATCACACGCCCGCGCTGATTCGCAAGGCTCTCGAAATCGTTTCGCGCGGTTATGTTGGGGCCAAGGATTTCGTCAATCGCGTCGAGCCGCTGGCCAACTTACTCGAAGTGATGCAGCACCTGATGAGCCATAACGGCCATCTCAAGACAGCAATTATTCCGTAGCCGTAATTCTGAAAAGTCTACGTGTTCCTCGGTCCCACCGCTTTCCTCGCACGGCCGGAGCAGTTGGCGCGCAAGTGGCCCCTTGAGGAATCGCTCGCGTACACCCGCTGGCTGGCAACCCATCATTACGAGAATTTCCATGTTGTAAGCTTTCTGCTCCCTAAGCGTCTGCATCAGGATTTCTACAACGTCTACTCTTTCTGCCGCTGGGCCGACGATTTAGGCGACGAAATCGGCGACACGAAGGAAAGCCTCCGCCTGCTCGCCTGGTGGCGCGGCGAATTACAGAAAATGTACGCGGGCGATGCATCGCATCCCGTGTTTGTCGCTCTTCGGGGAACGGTGTCGCGCTGCGCCCTTCCGGTCGCGCCCTTCGATGACCTGATCACAGCCTTCGAGCAGGATCAGACCGTCACGCGTTATCAAAATTTCGAAGAGCTCTTTCACTACTGCCGCTATTCGGCAAATCCCGTGGGACGCCTGGTTCTGGGCCTGTGCGGCTATCACGACGCCGCGCGGCAGCAGCTTTCCGACGCAACCTGCACCGCTCTGCAGCTCGCGAACTTCTGGCAGGATGTGACCGTCGATTGGGCCAAGGACCGCGTCTATCTGCCGCTCGACGTTCTGGAAAAACACGGTTCGTCGGTAAACGCAATCGCCGACCGCCGTTTCGACGATCGTTTTCGCGCCGCAATGAAGGAAGCGGTCGACGTGGCGCGTGAATTGTTCCTTAAAGGCCTGCCCTTGGCCGATCAGGTAGACCGAAGGCTTGCCATAGATCTCGAGCTGTTCAGCCGCGGCGGCCTCAAAGTGCTCGAAAAGATCGAGCAGATGGATTACAACGTGCTCGCCGCGCGCCCGGCCATTTCAAAAGTCGAGCGCGTCGGCCTGCTACTGAGCGCGCTCACGCGGCGGGCTTTCTCCCGCGCCGCATGAATCTCGATGCCTCCTACGCCTGGTGCGTGGGCGTAGCGCGTTCCCAGGCCAAGAACTTCTACTATTCCTTTCTCTTACTATCGAAGCCGCAGCGCGAAGCGATGTGCGCCATCTACGCCTTCATGCGCTACTGCGACGACTTGAGCGACGCCGATGGCGTCTTTGAAAACGATGCCGATGGCGTCTTTGAAAAGGATGCCGATGGCATCTTTGAAAAAAATGACGAGGGGATTGTCGACCGCGTGGCCGCCATCGCTCGCTGGCGTGCCGATCTCGAATCCGCGCTCGCCGGCCGCACTCCGGAGCACGCTCTCTGGCCCGCGTTTGTCGATTCCGTCGCCCGCTACAAGATCCCCCACCAGTATTTCTTCGACATGATCGAAGGCGTCACCTCCGACCTGATTCCGCGCCGCGTCCGAACCTTCGACGAGCTGTATGGCTATTGCTACCACGTAGCCAGCGTCGTCGGCCTCACCATTATTCATATCTTCGGTTTCGACGATCCCGCTGCGTTGCAACTCGCCGAAAAATGCGGCATCGCCTTCCAGCTCACCAATATCCTTCGCGATGTTCGCGAAGACTCGCAAAAACAGCGCGTCTACCTCCCCGCGGAGGACCTGGACCGCTTCGGTGTTTCTCCCGATACCTTTCATCCAGCCAGCGCCTTCCTTCGATTGATGGAGTTCGAAGCCGGCCGCGCGCGCGATTACTACACTGAATCCGCTCCGCTGGTCGATCTGATCCACCCCGGCAGCCGCCCTTCATTGCGCGCTCTGATCGGGATTTATTCGCGCCTTCTGGATCGCATCGTCGCATCGAATTACGACGTCTTGTCGCGCCGGATCCGCGTCCCGGCATGGGAAAAACTCTGGATTCTGGCGAAGGTCCGTTTTAGCTGATTCGCTATGCTGGGGTCATGAAAATCGCTTTCATCGGACTCGGAAGAATGGGCTCGGCGATTGCGCACAATCTGCTGCGCGCCGGTCATAAGGTCGCCGTTTACAATCGCACCCGCGAAAAAGCGGAGCCTTTACGCGCCGATGGCGCCACCGTATCCGATTCCCCTGGCGATGCCTGCCGCGGCGCGGAAGCCGTGATGACCATGCTCGCGGACGACGCCGCGGTGGAAGCCGTCGTATTCGGCGAAAACGGAATCGCCGCCGCTCTCGAAAAGGATGGCGTGCACATCTCGCACAGCACCATCAGCACCGCCCTCGCTCGCAAACTGGCGGCCGAGCACACGCGCCGCGGCCAGCGCTATTTGAGCGTGCCCGTTTTCGGCCGTCCCGAAGCGGCCGACGCCAGGAAACTCGTTGTAGTACCGGCAGGCCCTGCGGATGTGATCGACCGCTGCCGCCCGTTATTTGACGCAATCGGCCGCGCGACGTTCATCGCCGGAACCGAGCCATGGCAGGCGAACGCCGTGAAGGTATGTGGCAATTTCATGATCGCAAGCATGCTCGAAACCTTCGGCGAGGCCTTCGCGACCCTCCGCAAATCCGGCGTCGATCCGCATCTCTTCCTCGAAGTGATGAACTCGTTGTTCGCGTCGCCGGTGTACGCGCTTTACGGCCGTATCATCGCCGATGAGCACTTCGAACCTGCCGGATTCGCGCTGAAACTCGGTCTGAAAGATACTCGCCTCGCCCTGGCCGCCGCCGAAGAATGCTCCTCGCAGATGCCGATCGCAAGCCTGATCCGCGACCAGTTCATCGCCGCCATCGCGCAGGGGCAATCCGAACTCGACTGGTCCAGCATCACCCGCGTCTCCGCCCGCAACGCGGGGCTGTGAGCCGCCTACGCCACGCTTCGCTGCCGCAACTCCGGCTCCGTCAGCCCATACAACGGCGGCCGTTCGACCCCCAATAGCGCCAGATACACGTACATTTCTCCGCGATGGTGCACTTCATGCTCCACCATCGCCCGCAGCAATTTCCACGCAGTCACGGGAACCCCTTGCGGGCTGGTCCCTTTCCGCTCCAGATCCTCAGGCTTCAGATCTTTGAGAATCTCAATGGTCTCGCCGTGCATCCGCTCCATGAACGCGAGCACCTGATCCTTGCCGTCGGCCAGTTCGGTCCCACAACCGTGATAACGGCTAGGCCGTCCCACGACATTCTCCGCGAACGTGTAGCGCTCCACCGCCGCGATGTGCCGCCCCAGGTCGCCCGCGGAAAATACTCCCGGCGAATGTTTCCACTCAAGCTTATCGGCCGGCATGGCCCGCAGCACTCGCAGCGTGCGTTCGCGGATGCTTTCGAAATACGCCAGAAACGATTCCACACTGCGAATTTCCATAAGATCAGCTCATCACTTCTTACACCTACTGCCGAGTCCTCCAACACCCGCCCGAACCGCGCGCGCCAGCAAGCGGGCCCAGACGTCCCTCACCCGTGCTCCCTAAGAAAGCCCCGCGCAAAACCGCTCCCCGACCCGCAACTCGGTTTTACGCCACCGCGACCAAAGACTCCGCCATCTTCTTCAAGCCCCGCAAATCAATCTTGCCCGTCCCCAGCGTCGGCAGCCCTTCCACGCGATAAATATTGTCGCGCTTCGGCAGCCACAGCCGCGGCAGATCGGTCTCCGATAGGAGCTTCCATATTTCGTCCGGCGTCGCGCTGGCGTGCGTGTACAGCAACACGATCCGCTCGCCTTTCCGCGCGTCCGGAACACCCGTGACGGCGCAATGCGAATCGCGCAGAACCGAATACGCGGTTTCTTCGATCTTCAGATGCGGCACCATCTCCCCGCCGATCTTGCTGAATCGCGAGAGCCGGTCGGTGATGCGCAAAAAGCCTTCGTCGTCCATCACCGCGAGGTCGCCCGTGCGATACCAGCCGTCTTCCATCGCCGCGGCCGTCCGTTCCGCATCGCCCAGGTATCCCATCATCCGGTTCGCCCCGCGCACCAGCAGCAAACCTTCCTGATCCGGCCCCAGAGGCTCCATCGTGTCCGGATCGACGATCTTCGCCGCCACGCCGGGCAGCGGATGCCCCACCGTTCCCGGCTTGCTCCCGATCTGCGAATCGCGCCCGGCGTCGAAGTTCGGGGCATTCACCGCGACCACCGGCGACATCTCCGTGCAGCCGTAGCCCTCCAGCGGTTGCAGTCCGAATGCCTCTTCGAACGCCTTTGCCACCGATTCCCTGAGTTTCTCCGCGCCCACCAGCACATAGCGCAGCGACGCAAATTGTTCCCGCGTGCATTTGCGTGCGTACCCGGCGCAAAACGTCGGCGTCGAAAGCAGCAGCGTGCCTTTGTATTTCTCCACCATCTCTCCGATGGTCTTCGCATCCATCGGATTCGCGTGATACACCGCGCCGCAGCCCGAAATCAACGGGAGCCACAGCGTCACCGTAAATCCGAACGAGTGAAAGAACGGCAGCACCCCGACGATCCGGTCCGTGGGTCCCAGCCAGAACACTTGCACCATGGCTTCGATATTCGAAATCACGTTGTAGTGCGAAAGCATCACGCCCTTCGGCGTTCCAGTGCTTCCGCTCGAGAAGATCACCGTCGCCAGCGAATCGGGCGAGGCTCTCTTCACCAGCATTCTTGCCGGCGCGAACCGGGCCGCAACCGACGCAAAGAATTTCGCAGCCGGCGTCATCGAAGCGAAAATATCTTCGACGAACACCATCCCGTCCATGGCCTCGATTCCGGCTTTTTCTAAAAACTGCTTCGACGTGATGATCGTGCGGATATTACACTGCTCCACCGCGCTGCGCATCGCTTCGGCCCCCGCCGTGAAATTCAGATTCACCGGAGTCTGGCCGGCCATTGAAATTCCAATATTGGCCAGCGCGCCCGCGACCGAGGAGGGCAGCATCAACCCGATCATCGAATCCGTCGGACGTTCCTTCTTCACCCAGCGTGAGAGCAGAATGCTCGCCGTTAATGTGCGCCCATAGGTCAGTTCGCGCCCCGTCGAATCCGCCATGGCGAACCGCGAGAAATTCTTGCGCGCCGCGCGGATGAATCGCAAGGGCAGAACATCGTTCGCCGTCTTCCGATTCTCCACCGCGTCGCTCGCCAGCTCCGCGATTGCCTGCCGAACCTGATGCGCGTTAGAGTTCGAAGGCATCGGGTTGCCGAACGAAACCGTCACCGGATAGGGAATTCGCTTGGGCCACTTCCAGAAGAAGCGCCCGCTCTCGAAACTGAAAATGCTGCCCCACAGCCGGTCGAGATGCACGGGAATGATCGGCACATCCAGCCCATCCACCATCCGTTCCATGCCGCGCTTAAACGGCAGCAGGTTACCGGTTCGCGTAATCGCCCCTTCGGCAAAAATGCAGACGACGTGGCCGTTCTCCAGCTCATGCCGCGCGGCCCGAATCGAAGCGACCATATCCCGCGGACCGCTCGTCCCCACCGGAATGGCTTTTGCGAACCGCAGAAACCAGTTCAGCGCTTTCATCTCGTAATACGGCTTCCACACCATGAAGCGCACGAACCGCTGCACGCAGGCCCCGATCAGGAAGCCATCCAGATGCGACGTGTGATTCGCCACCAGCAGCGCCGGTCCGCGCCGCGGAACGTTCTCCTCGCCCGCGATGCGAATCTTGTAAATCGTGTGAGTCGCCATCCAAAGCAGGAAGCGAATCAGGTATTCGGGGACCAGACGCACAATGTATATGGTAGACAAGACGGTGACCGCGCCGAACCACAAAACCAGCTTATCCGGCGCGACGTGCAAGCGATCGTGAACGCCCCACAATGTCGCCGAAGCGATTAGCAGCCCTACCGTATTATAAAAATTATTGGTCGCGATCATGCGGCCCTTCTCGTCGTTCTCGCTGCGCTGCTGCAGATACGCATTCAGCGGGACGATAAACAGACCGCTCGACAGACCCAGAAAGGCCAGCGCGAACATCGATGCAACATAAGAATGCGACGCCGCATACACCGCAATCGAGCTGAGCCCCATCAAAATCGACCCCAGCGGCACCAGCCCCAGTTCGACCTTGTCTCCCGACAGTCTCCCGGCGAGAAGGCTGCCTGCCCCGATCCCGATCGCCAGGCACGTCACCATCAGGCCGATGGGCAGGTCGTCGAGCTTCATCACTTCGCTTCCCACCAGCAGCAGATCCGATTGAAACAGCGCGCCCAGGCACCAGAAGTAGGAGATCCCGATCACCGTCAGCCACAGCGGCCGGTCCTTCAACAGATGCCGTGTGCCGGTGATCACCTCGGCGAACGGATTTAAATGAAAGGGTTCGGCCGCGCCGCTCGCCCGCACCTTCGGAATCCTCAGGCTTGTCAAAAATCCCGCCACCGCGACCCCGAGCATCACCACACCCATTTTCCACGCCGCGTCTTTCCACGCGTGAAACAGAAATGACCCGAGCGACGTGCCCAGCACGATCGCGACGAACGTGCTCATCTCCAGCAGCGCATTCGCCCGCGATAATTCCTTATCCGGAAGCATCTCCGGCACGATGCCGTACTTGGCCGGACTGAAAATCGTCGAATGCAGCGCCATCAGGAACAGCACCAGCAGCATCCATTCGATTCGCGTCGTGAAGAACACCGCGATTCCCAGCGCCATCACCGCGATTTCGAAAATCTTCACGGAAATAAGCACCGTCCGCTTGCTCAACCGGTCCGCAAGTTGGCCCGAGTAGCCGGAGAACAGAAAGAACGGAATCACGAATACGCCCAGCGCGATCGAAACGTATTCGGTTCCCGTGCTCGCCGCGACGTGCACGGCGCGCATCGAAACGATCATCTTGTACAGGTTGTCGTTGAGCGCGCCAAGGAATTGGGTCCACAGGAACGACTGGAATCCCCCGTTCCGCAGAAGTTGTTTGAAGTTTCCTGATTCGTTGTTCATGACGCTCTAAAGTGCACACGCTTGGCCGACGCCAGCTCGCTTTAGAATCAATCGGTTGAATCTTTTAGAAGACCACATCCTGTACAGTCGATGTACATATATATACAATCAATGTACATGGCATTCTTAGCCCAGGGCGAGCGTCGCTTCCTCCAGACCGTCTCCGAATTCGCCTACTGCAACCCCTTCCTCCCCGAGCATACCCGCCTGGAACGGGACGCGCTCGGCCCCGATTTCGTTGAAGGCGAGCCGGTCTGGAGCCAGCCCGTCAACGACCCTGAAAGCCCCCGCGTCAACGTCTGGCGGATCTTTGAAAAGGTCGTGGCCCTTGCCGAGCCTCTATGCGCCAGGCTGCGGTCCGGCATCGCCGCCCGCGAATCCGATCTCGTGCTCTACGAAGACGCCGTCCTTCATCTCCTTTACCAGCGCTATTACCGACGTTTCTACGAAGGCAGTTTCGGCGCGGGCCCGAACCCGGCCGGAGCCTGGAGCTTTTATCGCGATTTCCTGGCGGACTGGCGCCACTTCTTCGACGGCCTGCGCCTGCCCACTCATCATGATCCTGTCCACACCTTCGCGTGCTTCCGTCAGATCCAGCGTGCGTTCGAGCAGATTTTTCGCGACATCATCGGCGGATCGCTCCCCGCCGCGCGCCTGCGCGCCTCCATCTGGCAATCCGTGTTCACGCACGATATGCGCCGCTACCGTCGGACGCTATACAGCCGCATGGGCGAATTCGCCACGCTCATCACCGGTCCATCGGGAACCGGCAAGGAACTGGCCGCCCGCGCCATCGCGCAATCGCGCTACGTGCCCTTTGAAGCCCGCACCCTGGCTTTCGCGGATCAGGCGCCGGCGTTTTTTCCCATCAATATTTCCGCGCTATCGCCCACGCTGGTCGAATCCGAGCTCTTCGGTCACCGGCGTGGCGCATTTACCGGCGCCATCGGCGATCGCAAGGGCTGGCTCGAGACGTGTCCCGCGACCGGCTCGGTATTCCTTGACGAGCTCGGCGATCTGGATCCTTCCATCCAGGTAAAGCTGCTGCGCGTAATCGAAACGCGGACATTTCATCCCGTCGGCGAAACCGCCAGCCGCCAGTTCCGCGGCAAGCTGATCGCGGCCACCAATCGTGACCTGGCCGCCCGCATCCGCCAGAACGAATTTCGCGAGGATCTGTATTACCGCCTGTGCAGCGACCAGATCGTAACGCCTTCCCTGGCCGAACAGCTCGCCGATTCACCCCAGGTCCTGAACGAGCTGATCGTGTACCTGGCTCGCCGCGTGGCCGGCCCCGAAGCTGACGAACTGGCTCGCGATGTCGTGTCGTGGATCGAGAAGAACCTGGGTCGTGATTATGCCTGGCCCGGAAATTACCGGGAACTCGATCAGTGCATCAAGAACGTTCTGATCCGCCGCGATTACCGCCCGTCGCGGCCCCCATCCGCCGGCCCGCTCGAAGAAGTCATCGACGATTTCCGCAACGCCCGCGTCAGCGCGGACCAGCTTCTGTCACATTACTGCACAATGGTGTATCGCCGGACAGGAAGCTACGAAGAAACCGCCCGGCGGCTGGGCATCGATCGGAGGACGGTAAAATCAAAAGTCGACTCCGAATTACTTACGCGCCTGGGATCACCAATGGAACGCCCGTGAGACCAAGGTGGCGATCGGTCGACCAGCATATTCGGATGTGGCGCTCTTTCATAATGCTCAGCCCGTGCGCATCCACCAGCGTCAGTTTCTGATGCGCATATTTCCTGATAATGCGACCGGCCGAATCGAACTCGCCGCCGCCGAACGGCCGCATAGCCAGGGTCGGCAGTTCGGAAAGGAACGCAAGAAACTGAATCGCCCGGATCTGATCGTAGCGCCTGAGAAACCATGCATGTCCTTCAGCGGCGACCAACGCGGAAGTCACTAGAATGGGCGGATCGGCAAAAAGTCTCCGGAACAATGGGTGATGGCTGTCCGATTTGTCCAGCAACGCTATGAACGCCGAGGTATCGACATAGCACTCATTCTTTTGTGCCATACACGATCTCGTCGATCTTTTGGCTTGATTGAGCGTCCCCGGACTCTACAAATCCTGCATAACGCATCCACGGGGCAGCATTCGATGAAGGCGGACTTTGACGAAGGGCTCGGCGTACGAGCTCGGCCACCGAAATCCCGAGCGCCTTGGCCTCGCGTTTCGCGATGGCGTATTCCTTTTTGTCCAGGCTGATCTGTGTCCGAATCATGTTATCACCGAACACGTAACACCTCCCATCGCCCGCTCTCCCCCGAACGAAACACAGCCTCGATCACCTCCATATTGCTCACCGCATCCTCCAGCGACACCGGCACCGGTCCATCATCCAGAATCGCGCGTGAAAACAGGTCGCCCTGGATCGTGTACTGATCGCACACCGGCAGCTCTTCCACCTTGTCGTCGACGAAAATCCGGGACGGGCGGTCGATCGGTGCGTTGAACGGAATCTCGATTTCGATCTTCCCCTTTGTGCCCAGGATATTCATCCTCTGATGCGCCGCCAGTTGCGTGCTGCACGTGAACGCGCATTGCCCCGAAGGATATTCGAGAATGGCGGAAGTCAGCCGGTCCGTCTTGAAATCCGGATCCCGTTCAACCAGCCCGATAACGCGCAGCGGCTCTTCGCCGAAAATCATCCGCGAGAGCGTGATCGGGTAGCAGCCGATGTCCATCAACCCGCCTCCGCCCCAACCCGCGACGTTGCGCACATTCGCCGCGTCCCGGTTGAAATAGCTGAAGAATCCCGTCACGACGCGCAGTTCGCCGATCTGGCCGGAGCGCACGATCTCCCGCGCGCGAATCCATTGCGGATGCGTGCGAGCCATGAATGCTTCGCCGATCTTGACGCCCGCCGCGTCGCGAGCCGCGATTAACTGCCGGGCCTCCGTCGTCGAGAGCCCGATCGGCTTCTCACACAGCACGTGCTTTCCCGCGGCCGCCGAGCGGATGGACCACGGAACGTGCATATGATTCGGCAGCGGATTGTAAATCGCGTCGACATCCGGATCGGCAAGCAGGTCTTCATACGAGCCGTACGCCTTCGGAATGTGAAGCTGCGTCGCCGCCTGCCGGGCCTTTTCCGCGTCGCGCGAAGCAATCGCCGTGATCTCGGAATACTCGCCGAGCTGCATCGCCGGAATCACCTTGTTCGTGGCGATCTTCGCGACGCCCAGAACTCCCCAGCGCACTTTTCTAGTCATCAAGAGAATTGTACGTGAGTTGCCTCCGGATCCCCGGGATCTAATGCATCGCTCCCGGGGCCGCGTTCTTCTTCGGCCGTTTCATGAAGAACGCCAGCGGCACTACCGACAGACACGCGAACGCGTAGATCCAGATCGTATCGATATAGGCGAGCCACGCAGCCTGCACCTGCATCATTCCGTACAGCCTCGCGTACGCCACCTGCCCCGCCGTGACCGCGTCGTAGCCGGCCTGCGTCAGCGTCTGCGTCAGCCCGGCCACGCTCGATTGAAACGCGTTGTCGTATTGGCTGGTGTGCGAGGAAAGAACATTTTGATGAAATTGCGTTCTGCGCGCCAGAATCGTCTCCAGCCCGGCGATGCCGATGCTCCCGCCCATGTTGCGCGCCAGGTTGATCATCCCGGAGACATTGTTGTTCTTCTCCATCGGAATGCCGACGTACGTCATCGTCTGGATCGGAACAAAGATAAGCGCGACGCCCGCCATCTGATACACGCGTAGCAGCACGATGGTCCGGAAATCCATCGCCGGATTCACCACCGTCATATGGATCAGCGCAAGCCCGGCCCCCAGGAACCCGGCCGCGATCATGTAGCGCGCGTCGATTTTTCCGATCAGCTTTCCTACGAACGGCAGCAGCAGAATGATCACCACCGCTCCCGGCGACAGCACCAGGCCCGCCTGCTCGGCCGTATATCCCATTAATGTCTGAACCATCTGTGGCAGCAGCACTGTCGCGCCAAACAACGCCGCGCCCAGCATGAACATCATGATGCAGGAGATCGAGAAATTAATGTTCTTGAACAAGCGAATGTCGATCACCGGATTCGGGTGATGATACTCCCAGAAAATGGCTGATATGATGCACACGGTCGACATAATCTGAAAGATCAGAATGAAGTTCGAGGAGAACCAATCCTCGCGCTGACCCTTGTCCAGCACCACCTGCGCGGCTCCCACGCCGATCGCAATCAGCCCGAGACCCACATAATCGACGCTTCCCACACGCTTGCGCATCTCCGCCAGGTGAGGAGGATCTTCCACCAGCCGCGAAGTAAGAAACAGCGACACGATCGCCACCGGAACGTTAATAAAGAAGATCCATCGCCAGTCGAAGTTGTCGGTAATGTAACCGCCGAGCGTCGGTCCGATGGCCGGCGCCAGCACCACCGCCATTCCGTAAATCGCA
>DATGGL010000120.1:0-19301 GCA_035308605.1 Bryobacteraceae bacterium | reverse complement strand
CGGCTCAGTGTCCGCCTCATCCCGCCGATCGCCGACACCGAGCCGCGCACGAAGTAAGCGGGTTTCTCAAGAGTTATGGATGTCGGTAACCCGCGACCACCCCCTCGCCGCCGCTCGCGGCTCAGTGTCCAGCTCATCTCCCTGATCGCCGACACCGAGCCGCGCACGAAGTAAGCGGGTTTCTCGACAGTTACGGACGTCGATCACCCGCGACCACCCCCTCGCCGCCGCTCGCGGCTCAGTGTCCACCTCATCTCACCGATCGACGACACTGAGCCGCGCACGAAGTAAGCGGATTTCTCGACAGTCATGGATGTCGATAACCCGCGACCACCCCCGTCGCTGCCGCTCGCGGCTCAGTGTCCGCCTAATCTCGCTGATCGCCGACACTGAACCGCGCACGACAGTAAGCGGGCTTCTCAACAGTTATGGATGTCGATAACCTACGACCACCCGCTCACGGCTCAGTGTCGGCCTCATCTCGCCGACACCGACACCACCCGCGCACGATCGCAAGCCGCTTTAAAGCTATTCTGTAATGCATGACGAAATCGCTCCCCGCCGAGCTGCTCGCCGAATTCCTCGGAACATTTGTGCTGATGTTGTTCGGCAACGGCGTCGTCGCCATGGTCGTTCTCTTCGATAAAGGCGGCTACACCAACATCACATTGGCGTGGGGCCTGGCCGTCACCATGGGGATCTACATTGCCGGGAAAACCTCCGGCGCCCATCTGAATCCGGCCGTGACACTCACCCTCGCGCTGTTTCGCGGATTCCCGTGGAGCAAAGTCATCCCCTATTCACTCGTTCAGGTGGCGGGAGCCTTCGCCGGCGCCGGTCTCGTCTTCTGGAACTACCGCCTCCAGTTCCTGAGCGTCGATCCCGGCCTGGACCATACCGCCGGAGTCTTCACCACGTTCCCCGCGTTCCCTGGCCAGCCCATGGCCGGACTGGTCGACCAGATCATCGGAACCGCCCTGCTCCTCCTGATGATTTTCGCGATTACCGACGAGCGCAACACGCCGCCCGGCTCCAATATGACGCCGCTCATAGTCGGACTCGTCGTGGTCGCCATCGGCATGGCGTTCGGCGGCATGCACGGCTACGCGATCAATCCCGCGCGCGATTTCGGCCCGCGCCTGTTCACCGTAATTGCGGGATTCAAGAACAATGGACTGACCGATGGCGCGGCCGCCTTCTGGGTCCCCATCGCCGGACCGCTGATCGGCGGCGTGATCGGCGGCGCCGCGTACGATCTTCTGGTCCGCCGCTTCCTGCCGGCTTTATAAGGCCCGCCGGCGCGCAAGTATGTTTTAATAGAGAAGATCCGCTGAAACCTGAAGATTCGGGAGTTACGTCTCACATCACATGCGGTTTGTTCTCGCGTTCTTATCTTTTCTAAGTGTGTCTGGTCTGGGTGTGTTTGCCGCATCACCCGCTCAACTTCTTGATCCTGTGCCAGTTCGCTTCGAACCGAACACCGGTATCGGAAACGGAAGCCAGCGCGTCCGCTGGTCCGCCCGCGGACTCGGCTACGCCTTCTTGTTCACCGACGATGCCACTCTGCTGCACGTGGGCGATCGTTCCGTGAAGCTGACGTTTCCCGGCGCCAGTCCCGCCGCCGCGTTCCAGGCCGGCAGCCGCATGGCCGTATCGACGAATTACTTCATCGGGAAGAAGTACGCCAACGTCCCCGCATTTCGCAAGCTTCGGCGCATCGGGATCTATCCCGGCATCGACGTTGTTTATTACGGTAACGGACGCGAAATCGAATACGATTTTGAAATTGCCCCGGGCGCCGATGCCTCGCAAATCCGCATGCGCTTCGAAGGCGCCGACGGCGTGCGGCTCAATGATCGCGGGGAGATCGTGCTCTCGCTCGGTTCCGGTGAAATGACCCAGCGCTCGCCGGTAATCTACCAGCGGCGCGCATCCGGCGAGATCGTCACCGTGAAGGGTGAATATCGATTGAACGCGCACGGCGTGGCCAGCCTGGCTCTGGACGCCTATGATCCGCGCGAGCCGCTGATCGTGGATCCCACCATCCTCTATCAGGCGTATCTTTCAGGCACCTCCGGCGATTCTGTGTCGGCCATCACGCATGACGCTCAGGGAAGAATTTATCTCGCGGGCAGCACTTACTCGGTCGATTTCCCGGCGACCACCACCGGCTATCACTCGACCAACCTTGGCGGCTCCGAAGCATGGGTGATGCAGTTGGATCCGACGGCGGGCGCGAACGCGATCGTTTATTGTTCCTATATCGGCGGCGTTGGCGACGAGTTTGTGAAGGGCATGACCATCGATTCGAATAACGTGATTTATATCACCGGATCGACCAATGGCGACGATTATCCCGTGACCGCCAGCGCGCTGCAAAGCTCGATCTCCGGAAATTCCCACGCGTTCGTCTCGGTGATCGATCCATCCATCCAGGGCGCGGCCGGCTTGCTCTATTCAACGTTCATCGCCGGATCGAATAACGAAGAGGGCGACGCCATAGCCGTCGCGAACGGAAAGATTTACGTCACCGGTTGGACCACGTCCAGCGATTTCCCGGTGGCCGCGGGTTATCAGTCGACGCTGGCGGGAAGCTATGACGCCTTCGTTATCGAAATCGATCCCACCCAGAGCGGGACCGCTTCGGAGATCGCCGGCACGTACCTGGGCGGTTCCGGTCAGGATCTGGCGCGCTCCATCGCCGTCGATGCGGCCGGCCGCGTCTACATCACCGGCTCGACCTACTCGTTCGATTTCCCCACCACCGGCAACGCGTACCGCTCCGTCTATAACGGCGGCGGTGACGTGTTCATCGCCGAGCTGGATCTGGGCGCGGTGACTCTGAACTACTCCACCTACTTCGGCGGGTCGGACGCAGACGAGGCGAAGAAGATCCTGCTGACTCCGTCGGGAAATGTCGCCCTGGCCGGCTATACGCTTTCCCCCGATTTCCCCGTCACTCAGAATGCGTACCAATCCAAGTTCGGTGGCACCCAAAATGCTTTCGTCTCAGTTCTGAATATTAGGTCGGGAGCTGGTGGGCTGCTGTATTCAACTTACTTCGGTGGCACCGGCGCGGAGACCGCGTACGACATGCGCCAGGATACCTTCGGCAGATTTTATCTCGGCGGCTACACGCTATCGTCCGATTTGCCCGTAACCTCCGACGCATTGAGTCAATTTTCGGATGGCGCCGGAGTGGACGGCTTTGTCGCCGTGATCGATCCCACCACCGGGTTCAAAGGACTGGTCTATTCGAGCTACGTCACCGGACACGGAACCCAGACCGTCTACGGCGTGGACGTGATTAACCCTCCAGTCGGAACCACCACCAGCCCGTCCCTGCGTCCTCTCGCGGAAACCGCGCACGCGACCCCGACCGTGCAGTTGGCCATTGCTGGAAATACAACCGGTAACGTATTCCCGGGAAACTCGCCGCCGAATAACGATACCGGAAAGTCCTCCGTGTTCGTGCTACTCATGCAGTTGACCGCTCCCGCGCCCGCTTCTACCAGCCTCGCCATCGAGCCGGCCGGAAGCTCCATCGTCCGCGACCGTCCTCGTTAAGAGCCGTCGCCCGCCCCCTGTATCCACCACCCCCCGCCGGCCCAGTACAGCGCCGACACCGAACCGCGACCAAAGGAAGCGGTTGTTCCCTTTTCACCCACTCTCCCCAGTGATCCGCCCCCCTCGAATCGTTAAAAAACTACTAGATTTCTTGTATTCCACCCGACGTATTTGACGTCAATAGTCAAGTACTGTCCGCTTCACAAGGGCTAACTCTACACTACGGACTCGCTCATGCTCAGGCTCATCGTGTTTCTTCTCGCCACTGGAATTGTGTCCGCTCAGGCTGTTCCTGGGCGCTACATCGTGCAGTTTTCAACCGAACCGGCAGCTAAGATAGCGGCCGCGAAACACGCGCGATACTCAGCGTCCGATGTCGATGTCATCGCACGCCGCTCGCAGATCCGGGCCGAACACGCCGCGATAGAATCGCAGATCCAGGCCGCCGGCGGCGCCGTCGTCGCCCGTTACGACACCGTGTTCAACGGCCTGGCCGTTCAGATAGCCGATGCGCGCGCCGCGCTGCTATGGTCCATGCCGGGAGTTCAGGCCGTGTTCCCGGATTCCGCGCGCCGCCCCGCGCTCGATCACGCCGTAAATGTTCACCGCGTTCCGCAAACCTGGAACGCGCTCACCGGCGGACAGGCCAGCGCCGGCGCGAATATCAGGATCGCGATTCTCGATACCGGCATCGACGCCGCTCATCCCGGATTTCAAGGATTCTCGACCGCCGCGCCTTCCGGCTTCCCCATCGTCAGCAGCGCCGCCGAGCTCGCCAATACCAACGCCAAGGTAATCGTCTCGCGCGACTACACCGGAACCGGCGGAAATGATACGGACGGCCATGGAACCGGCGTCGCCATGATCGCGGCCGGCCTCACCAACACCGCAACCTACGATTATTATTTGCCGGACGGCATGACCCTGGTGCCCGTCTACATCGATATCATCACCGGCGTTGCGCCGGGCGCCTGGCTCGGAAACTACAAAGTTTGTGACCCGCAGAGCGGCTGCCTCAGCTCCTGGTTCCTCCAGGCGCTCGACGACGCCGTCAACGACGGGATGAACGTCGTCAACTACAGCGGCAGCGCCCCCGATACGCAGCTCAATCAGGAAGGCGCGGGAGCCGAAACGCTCGCCATTACCAATGCCCTGGGCGCGGGCGTGCCCGTAGTGATGGCCGCCGGCGACGACGGGTTCACCGCGAATCGCGGCCAGGCCCCCGGAACCATCGGCGCGCCCGCAGTGGCCCCCGACGGCATCGCTGTCGGATCCATCGGCAATGAACGCACCTTCGGTTATTCCGTGAAAGCCGCCGATCTTCCGCCGATCGCGGCTCTGATCCCGGACAGCTCGAATCCCGCCGACGCCGTGAATCTGGCGGTTCCCATCACTGCGCAATTTGTCGACGTCGCGGCCACCGATGGCACCGGCCTCGCCTGCAGCGCGCTTCCGCCGGGAAGCGTGGGCGGACAGATCGTGCTGATCCAGCGCGGCAATTGTTCGTTCGACACCAAGCTGAGCAATGCCGCCGCGGCGGGGGCGTTTGCAGCCGTGGTGTACGACGATCAGCCGGACGAGTTGATTACCATGTCCATCACCACCGCGCTGCTGCCTGCGATGTTCGTCGGCCTCGCGGATGGTCAGAATTTGAAGGCTCTGATCGCCGAATCTCCCGGCGTTACGGCTTCGCTCGACTTCTCCGGTTTGACTCCGTTCCCCGTCAGCGCGTCGCTCATCGCGAACTATTCGCCCGTCGGACCAACGCCCGCAGGCAACATCAAGCCGGACCTGATGGCCGTCGGCGGCAGCGACAGTGACGGCAGCGATGAAGTCGTCACCGCGGACTCCACCAACCACGGCCCCAATCCGTATCGGATTTCCTCGGGCACCAGCCTGGCGGCCCCGTTCGTCACAGGAAGCCTCGCGGTGCTCATGGCCGCCCGCCCGGGACTGATCGGGCCGCAATACAAATCCCTGGTCGTGAACAGCGCGCCGGCATTAACGATTTGTGCGAACGGCAGCATCCCGTACTTCGATGTGTGTTCCGACGGAACTGCCCCTGTCGCCGCGTCCATTCAATCCAACGGAGCGGGAAGGCTCGACCTTTTCAGCGCCTTTGAAAATGAACTCGTGGTTCAGCCGACGGCCGTCAATTTCAAAACCGCGGCCGGTGGTTCTGTGAACCTCACCATCCCGGTCTCCGTCACCGACGTCGGCGGAGTCTCGGACAGTTTTACCGTGACCGTGAATCCCATTGACGGAACTCTTGTGCCCAGCGTCGATACGACGTCGTTCTCGTTGGACAACGCCCAGGCGCAGGTGATCAATGTCACGCTTTCCGGCTCCGGCCTAGCGCCCGGTACCTTCAGCGACGGCTACATCGTCATCTCGGAAGGTTCCAGCGCCGCGGTCACTCGCATCCCATACTGGTTCGGTGTTCCCGGAACCTCGGTTTCCAGCGTCAGCGTTCTGAATCGTAACGCTCTCGCCGGCGGAGCTGCCGCGAATTCGCAGCTCGCCATCCTGATCCGCTCCACGGATCAACTCGGCTTGCCCCTCGACGCCGGTGCGCCCAAGGTGACCTCCACGGCGGCGATTACCAACATCGCTCCTTCGGGAAATGTTCCGGGAACCTACGAAATCGACGTCAAGCTCGACTCCGGCGGAGCTTCGGGCTACGACGCATTCGTGATCACGGCCGGCGGCGTCACCACCGAGGTCGACATTCCCGTGCTGAAATAATCAGCGCGGAAAGCGCGGCGCGAAGGCTTCCAGATACTTCAAGCCCGATCCCGTGTTGTAAATCACGATCCGTTCCTCCGGCTTTAGAAATCCGTTCGCCAGCAATTTCTTTAAAGCCGCGATGCAGGCCCCGCCCTCCGGCGCGACGAAAATGCCTTCATCGCTCGCCAGTTCGATCGCGGCTTGAATCATTTCATCGTCGCTGGCGGCGATCGCCGTCCCCCCGCTTTCCCGGCACGCCCGGAGCACCAGAAAATCGCCGAGCGCTTTCGGCACCCGCAGCCCGCTCGCCACCGTCTCGGCGTTTTCGAAAAATTCGCTGCGCTCCTTGCCCTGCTCGAACGCGCGCACAATCGGCTGGCATCCTTCCGCCTGCACGGCGATCATCTTCGGACGCTTGGACGAAATCCATCCCAGCGTCTCCATCTCTTCAAACGCCTTCCACATGCCGATAAGCCCCACGCCGCCGCCCGCTGGATAGAAAATCGCATCCGGCAACTCCCACTGGAATTGCTCGGCCAGCTCGTACCCCATGGTCTTCTTGCCCTCGATGCGATACGGCTCCTTGAGCGTGCTGACCTCGAACCAGCCTTCCGCATCCTTGCGCGCGGCCACCATTTTTCCGCAATCGCTGATCAGGCCATTCACCAGCGTCACCTTCGCGCCGGTCGCGCAGCATTCGATAAAGTTCGATTGCGGCACATCTTTCGGCATGAAAATGTGCGCTTCAATTCCCGCCGCCGCCGCGTAAGCCGACAGCGCGCCCGCCGCGTTGCCCGCCGACGGAATGGCGACCTTCTTCACGCCCAGTTCCACGCACATCGACACAGCGCAGGAAAGCCCGCGAGCCTTGAACGATCCGGTCGGGTTGATGCCTTCATCTTTCACCCAAAGATCCTTCGCGCCCATCCGCGCGCCCAGCCGTTTGGTCTCGATCAGCGGCGTCATGCCTTCGCCCAGGGAAACGATCGACGATGGTTTCGAAACCGGCAGCACCGGAGCGTAACGCCACATACTGTCGGGTCCGGCGGGAATCGACTCGCGTTTCCAGGTTTCGCGAGCCTTATTCAGGTCGTAGCGGACCAGCAGCGGTCCGCCGCATTCGCAGAGGTTATGGAGTTTTCCAGCTTGGTAGTGTTTCGAGCAGACGGAGCATTCGAGATGCGTAACAGTTGTCATGATAAGGGGAAATCTCAGGATAACGCGTCGTGTCGAGCAAATTAAGGCAGCTCCGCTTCAAACCCGGCAGCCATCAATTCCGCCTCGCCGAAAGCCGTCAGCGCGAAACTGAACATTCCCCCCTCTCGGCCAATGAATCTTCTCGCGCGACGGGATTCCTCTATGGAAGAACCTTGATCCCTTGCATCGCGCCGCTTCTGTCCACGATTTCGCGCCAGCGACGCATCGCGGTACAATCAAAACAGTGAAGGGCATCGTCCTCGCGGGCGGTACCGGCAGCCGCCTGTACCCGCTCACTAAAATTACCAACAAGCACCTGCTGCCCATTTACGACAAGCCGATGGTGTATTTCCCCATCCAAACCCTTGTCAGCGCAGGGATTACCGACATTCTCCTGGTCACCGGCGGACGCAACTCCGGCGATTTCCTGCGTCTCCTCGGCAACGGCAAGGAATTCGGCCTGAAGCACCTGAACTACACCTATCAGGAAGGCGAAGGCGGCATCGCCGAAGCTCTTGCGCTCGCCGAACACTTCGCCGATCGCGACAAAGTCTGCGTGATTCTCGGCGACAACCTGATCGAAGGCAACATCCGCGAAGCCGTCGACGAGTTCAAACGCCAGGAGCGCGGAGCCCGGATCTTCCTGAAAGAAGTCACCGACGCGCAGCGCTTCGGCGTCGCCGAGCTCCAAGGCAAACGCATCGTCGGCATCGAAGAAAAGCCGCGCCAGCCCAAGAGCAACCTCGCCGTGACGGGAATCTATCTGTACGATGCTTCGGTCTTCGACAAGTGCCGGGAGCTGAAACCGTCCAATCGCGGCGAGCTCGAAATAACCGACGTCAACAACGCCTACATCCGCGAAGGAACCATGACCTTCTCTGTCCTGGACGGCTGGTGGACCGACGCCGGCACCTTCGATTCGCTTCTGCGCGCCACCAACCTGGTCGCCTCGCAGCCCCGCACCGCCGCTCAGGAATTGGCCAACGCCGACTGACCCGATGTCCAAACGCGCTCTCATCTGCGGAATCACCGGGCAGGACGGTTCGTTCCTGGCCGAGTTTCTGCTCGCCAAAGGCTACCAGGTCCACGGCATCGTCCGCCGCGCGTCTACGTTCAACACGGAACGTCTGGATCCTATCTACACCGACCCGCACGAAAGCGGCGCGTCTCTGCTTCTGCATTACGGCGACGTAACCGACGGCGCGGGCTTCCGCCGCATTCTGGATAAAGCCCAGCCCGACGAGATCTACAACCTCGCCGCCCAATCCCACGTCCGCGTCAGCTTCGATCAGGCCGAATACACCGCCGACGTCGTCGCCACCGGCACGCTGCGTGTGCTCGAAGCCCTGCGCGATTACGTCGCGTCCGGCAAAATGGCGCGCATGTATCAGGCCGGGTCGTCGGAAATGTTCGGCGCCGCCGCGCCTCCGCAGAATGAATCCACGCCGTTCTATCCGCGCAGCCCCTATGGCGTCAGTAAAGTCGCCGCGCACTGGTACTGCGTCAACTATCGCGAAGCCTACAATCTTTTCATCACCAACGGCATCCTGTTTAATCACGAATCCCACCGCCGCGGCGAAACTTTCGTAACCCGTAAAATCACGCGCGCTCTGGCCCGCATCAAGCTCGGCCTGCAGGACAAGCTCTACCTCGGAAATCTCGAAGCCCGCCGCGACTGGGGCTACGCGGGCGATTACGTCGAAGCCATGTGGATGATGCTCCAGCACACCGAGCCCGGCGACTTCGTGGTCTCCACCGGAGAGGCCCACTCCGTCCGTGAGTTCCTGGATGTAGCCGCCGCCCGCTGCGGCCTCGATTGGAAAAAGCACGTCGAAAACGACCCCCGCTATTTCCGCCCCACCGAAGTCGACTTCCTCCTGGGCGATTCCACCAAAGCCCGCGCCGCCCTCGGATGGAAGCCGCGCGTCGGTTTCGAAGAACTCGTCCATCTCATGATGGATCACGATCTCGAGCTCGCCAGCCAGGAACGAACTTTGACCGCCGCCGGCCACAAAGTGGTTCAGCGCGGCGTCTCCCAGCATTAAATGGAAAAATCCGCCCGCATCTTTGTTGCCGGCCATCGCGGCCTCGTCGGCTCGGCCATCTGCCGCAAGCTCCAGGATTCCGGCTTTCCCAACCTGCTCGTCCGCACCCGCGCCGAGCTCGACCTGTGCGACCCAGCCGCCGTCCGCCGCTTCTTCGACACCGAAAAACCCGAATACGTGTTCCTCGCCGCCGCTAAAGTCGGCGGCATTCTCGCGAACAGCACCCGCCCCGCCGAATTCCTGTACGACAATCTCGCGATCGAGCTGAACGTGATCGACTCCGCCTATCGCGCGGGCGTAACCAAGCTCCAGTTCCTGGGATCCTCCTGCATTTATCCCAAACTCGCCCCCCAGCCGATGCGCGAAGAGCATCTCCTCACCGGACCTCTCGAACCGACCAACGAGTGGTACGCCATCGCCAAAATCGCCGGCATCAAACTTGGTCAGGCCTACCGGAAACAGTACGGATTCCACGCCATCAGCCTGATGCCGACCAATCTATACGGTCCCGGCGACAACTTCGATCTCGAATCCTCGCACGTGCTCCCGGCCTTGATTCGCAAGTTTCACGAAGCCAAGACCAGCGCCGCCCCTGAGGTCGTCATCTGGGGCACCGGCACCCCGCGCCGCGAATTCCTGCACGTCGACGATCTAGCCGACGCCGCCCTCTTTCTGATGCTGCACTACGACGATGCCGAGATCGTGAACGTCGGAACCGGCGAAGATGTCACCATCCGTGAGCTGGCCGAGTTGATCTCCCAGGCCGTCGGCTACACCGGCCGCCTCGCCTTCGACACCGCCAAGCCCGACGGCACTCCCCGTAAACTATTGGACGTAGGCCGCCTAAAATCTCTCGGCTGGACCGCAAAAACCCGCCTTCGCGACGGAATCGCTGCAACCTACGACTGGTATGTGCGTCACAGTAAATAGGGATGGCCGATTCCTCAGGTGAATCCCCCATCACCCCCTACGGCCCCGTAGCCGATTAAAGAGAACTAGGATTCAAATGGCGAAACCCAAGGTCGTAGTCGTGATGCCGGCCTACAACGCCGAAAAAACGCTCCGCATGACCTATGCCGAGCTTCCCCACGACGTGGTCGATCTGGTCATTCTGGTCGACGACGGCAGCTCCGATCAGACCATCCGCATCGCCCGCGACCTGAAGCTCGAAGTCTTCGTCCACGACCGCAATTACGGCTACGGCGCGAACCAGAAAACCTGCTACCGCGAGGCCCTCCGCGCCGGCGCCGACATCGTCGTCATGGTGCATCCGGATTATCAATACGATCCCGCTCTGCTCCCCGAAATCATCAAGCCCATCGAAGAGGATCGCGCCGACGTAGTTCTCGGCTCTCGCCTGCTCGGCGGAAACGTCATGCAGCAGGGCATGCCCTGGTGGAAATACGTCGCGAATCGATTCCTCACCGGCCTCGAAAACCGCGTCTTCGGCCTCCACCTCGCCGAATATCACACCGGTTACCGCGCCTATCGCAAGGAAGCCCTGGAGTCCGTGAACCTGGAGATGAACTCCGACAGTTTCGTATTCGACCAGGAAATCGTCGCCCAATTCGTCGACGTTGGCATGCGCATCGCCGAAGTCCCCGTCCCCACCCGTTACTTCCCCCAGGCCTCCTCTTGCTCCTTCACCGCAAGCTGCCGCTACGGCCTATCGATCCTAGGCGTCCTGACTCGCTATCTCCTCCACCGCGCCCACCTGGTCCCCCAAAAACAATTCCAAAGCCTCCGCCGCCGCTACTCGTCAGCGTAATTAACGTTCATTCCCGTTCATTAACGGCCAATTTATAAAACTCCTCTATACGACTCACCACGTACTCGATCTGCCCCTCCCTCAAATCCGAATGCACCGGCAGCGCCAGCACCGTCCTCGCTAATTCCTCACTCACCGGAAAATCCCCCGCCGAATACCCCAGCCCCGCAAAACACGGCTGCTGATGCAGCGCGAGCGGATAATAAACCTCGCTTCCCACTCCCTTGGCCTTGAGATACTTCTGCAACCCATCCCGATCCCGCGCGCACCGGATCACGTACTGATGAAAAATGTGCCGCGTCTGATACTCGGCGGGCCGCGGCGCAATCACGGGAACCCCAGCGCTCGTCAGCAGCCTGCAATACAGCGCCGCATTCCTCGCCCGCCCATCGCTCCACGCATCCAGATGCTTAAACTTCACCCCCAGCGCCGCCGCCTGAATGCCATCCATCCGCGACGCCATCCCCACGAATTCGTGATAGTAAGTCCCCGTCCGCCCATGCACCCGCAGCGCCCGCAGCTTCGCCGCCAGCGCGTCATCGTTAGTCGTGCATAATCCCGCATCCCCAAACGCCCCAAGGTTCTTGGTCGGATAAAAGCTGAAGCACCCGATCGCTCCCAGACTCCCCGCCCGCCGTCCCTTATACTCCGCCCCAATCGCCTGCGCCGCATCCTCGATCACCGGAATGCCCCGGGCAATCTCGCCGATCGCATCCATATCGCAGCACGCGCCATACAAATGCACCGGCAGAATCGCCTTGATCCTCGGATTCCGTTCCACCGCCTCCGCCGCCAGCTTCACGTCCATGTTGAACGTATCCGCCTCGACATCCACAAACACCGGCCGAGCCCCCGCCAGCGCAATCGCCCCCGCCGTCGCGAAAAACGTAAACGGAACCGTCAACACCTCATCGCCCGGCCCAATTCCCAGCGCCTTCAGCGCAAGCAGCAGCGCATCCGACCCTGAAGAACACGCAATCGCATGCCGCACCCCCGAATACTCCGCAAGCTGCTCCTCCAGCCGCCGCACTTCATCGCCCAAGATAAACTGCCGCGAATCGACAACCCGCGTAATCGCCGCGACAATCTCATCGCGAATGGGCCCCAGTTGCGCACCCAGATCCAGAAACGGAACTTCCATCACTGCTATTTTCACAAATGCAAAGATAGTCTGATGAAACTCCCGATCGCCTTCGCGTTCATCTGCGTAGCCGCCAATGCCCAAACCCCGCAACCCGGCGCCAAATGGACTGAGGACCAGCTCCGCCAGGCTGTCGCCCCCTCCCGCGCCGGAAAAAAGCTGACGCCCAAATCCTGGCCCAACGGCGCCCGCGTCGCCGTCTGCCTCAGCTTCGACGTCGACAACGAATCCTATCTCCTCGCCGCCGGCCAAACCTCCCCGACCACTCTCTCCGCCGCCGACTTCGGAGCCGAATCCGGCCTCCCTCGCATCCTCCAACTCCTCGACAAGCACCAGGTGCCCGCGAGCTTCTTCATCCCCGCCGTCAGCGCCCTCATCCATCCCGAGATGATCCCCGCCATCATGAAGCCCGGCCGCCACGAAATCGGCGTCCACGGCTGGATCCACGAATCCCCTCCGTCCATCAACAACGCCGCCGAAGAAGAGCGCCTTCTGACCCAGGCGATCGACTATCTCACCAAAGCCACCGGCAAGCGCCCCGTCGGCTACCGGGCCCCCGGCTGGGCCTTCAGCCAGTACACTCTCGGCCTGATCCGCAAAGCCGGCTTCCTCTACGACAGCAGCCTGCAAGCCATGGACGAACCCTACGAAATCGTCTCCAACGGCGAGCCCACCGGCATGGTCGAACTCGCCATCGACTGGACCCTGACCGAAACCCCCTACCTGGGCCGAGGCGGCACCATGCCAAGCCCCGAGCTCCTCTACCAGCTCTACAAAGAAGAATTCGACGGCGCCTATCAGGACCACACCATGTTCGTCCTGACCCTCCACCCCCACGTAACCGGCCACCGCGCCCCCATCCAGCACCTGGACAAACTAATCGCCTACATGAAGTCAAAGCCCGGCGTCTGGTTCGCCACCTGCGAACAAGTCGCCCGCTACGTAAAAGCCCCCAAGTAACGTCCCCGACCTTGCCAGCCGCCAGCACCGAGCCGCGCGCGCCAGCAAGCGGGCCCCGACGTGTCGAAACAGTTCAAGCCGCAGATAAGAGTGAATGTTTTATCCGCGTCCATCTGCGTCCATCTGCGGCCAGTACTAAACTAGAGTCTTGGAGCTAGAAAAAACCCTCCTCCGCAAAGTAGGCGACGCCGTCTCCCGATTCAAAATGATTCGCGACGGCGACCGCGTAGCCGTCGCCCTCTCCGGCGGCAAAGATTCCCTGACCATGCTGGAAATTCTTCTCAAGCTCCAGCAGCGCGCCCCCATCGATTTCACCGTCTGCGCCTTCACCGTCGAGCAGGGCAAATTCCTCCGCCCCATCGAACCCCTCGGCGAATACCTCAAATCCCGCGGCATCGACTGGACCTATCATCGCGACAACCCGTCTTTCCGCCTCCTCGACGAGCAACCCGACCACGGCTGCGACCTGTGTAGCCGCTTCCGCCGCCGAGCCGTCTATCAAATCGTCCGCGGCCTCGGCGCCAACGTGATCGCCTTCGGCCACACCGCCGACGACCTCTGCGAATCCTTCCTCCGCAACGCTCTCTTCACCGGCCGCATCAGCGCGCTTCCGCCCGTCACGTATTCCCGCGAACGCGATTTCCGCCTGATCCGCCCGCTCGTCTACGTCACCGAAGACCTGACCACCCAATTCGCCGATTCGCTAGGCGCTCCCGTGATCCCCTGCGGCTGTTCCCAGCGCACCGGCACGGTTCGAAGAACCCTGCGCGATCTCTTCGGCACACTCGAAAAAGATTACCCGCATCTCAAGGAAACCCTTCTCTCTGCGATGGGCAACATCGAGACCACCCGCCTGCTCGACCCTCGCTATCTCGACCTGGAGCCGAAGCCCGAAACGAACCCCCTGGTGGTCCTGTCAGATTGACTCCGTGGGGCAGGCTTGCAGCCTGCGCGCCGACTTGTAGTCGGCGCAGTTCCCACCTGTTAGAATCATCTCTTGCCGGCACCAATCGTGACCGTTGTCGTGCCTACGCTGGCCGCCGACGATGCACTGGCGGATTGTTTGCGCTCTCTCGAATCTCAAACGTTTGACAAGTTTGAAGTGATCGTCGTCGACAACAGCGGAGCCCGTCGCGCCCACACCGAAAACCCGCGCGTCCGCATCCTCGCCAACGATCGCAACGTCGGCTTCGGAGCCGCCATCAATCAAGCCGTCCACGCCTCCCACACGCCGTACGTCGCCACCCTGAACGACGATGCCGTCGCCCATCCCCGCTGGCTCGAAGCCCTCGTCGCCGCCGCCGAAGCCCGCCCCGATGCTGGCATGTGCGCATCGCAAGTTCTTCTCGCCGGCTCCGGCCGCCTCGACTCCGCCGGAATGCTCATCGCCGCCGATGGCTCCAGCAAACAGCGCGGCCATGAACAATCCCGCGACCAATTCGATCGCTCCACCGAGGCCCTCTGCCCCAGCGGATCCGCCGCGCTCTATCGCCGCAAGATGCTCGACCAGATCGGCCTGTTCGACGAATCGTTCTTCCTGTATTGCGAAGACACCGATCTCGGCCTCCGCGCCCGCCGCGCCGGTTGGGAATGCGCCTACGTCCCCGCCGCTGTCGTCGAGCATCGCTATTCCCATTCCGCCGGCCGCGCCACGCCGCTCAAGGCCTATTATGTCGAGCGCAACCGTCTCTTCACCGCCATAAAAAACCTGCCGCTCCCCATGCTTCTCCTCGCCCCCTTCGCGTCCATCGGACGCTATTTCTGGCATCTGTTCGCGATCCTCGAAGGCCGCGGCAAACTCGCCGAATATCGCGACGCCGGCCATTCCGGCGCGCTCCTGCCGTTCCTGGTCCTTCGCGCTCACGCCGCGGCTCTATTTCATCTCCCGCGTCTTCTGTCCGATCGCCGCCGCATCCGCGCCACCGCCCGTCTCACTCCGCGCGAATTTCGCGGCCTGCTCGCCCGCTATTCCATCTCCATCCGTCAGGTTGCCGCCCTGTGAAGCTGCTCATCCTGATACCGGCCTTTAACGAGGAAGGCGCCGTCGGAAGCGTGGTCGAAGAGGTCCGCTCCGTGATGCCCGGCATCCCGATCCTGGTCGTCGACGATTGTTCCGAAGACGCCACCCGTCACGTCGCGAAACAAGCCGGCGCCGACGTTTTGCCCTTGCCCTATCATCTCGGCCTCGGCGGATGCGTCCAGGCCGGCTATCGCCTCGCCTTCGAGCTCGGCTACGACTACGTGATCCGCGTCGATGGCGACGGCCAGCATGATCCCGCCTACATCCCCAAAATCCTCGAAGCCCTCCAGCGCGAAGGCTGCGAAATGGTCATCGGCTCCCGCTTCGTCAATGGCGATGGCGAACACACCGGCCCGGCTCGCGGTCTCGGCATCGTTTTCTTCCGGGCCATCCTGCGCCCCATCCTCGGCCGCCCGGTGAAAGATCCAACCTCCGGATTCGTCGGCGTGAATCGTACCGCCCTCGCCCTCTTCAGCCGCAGCTTCCCGCTCGAATACCCCGAAATCGAGGCTTTGGTCGTCTTGCAGCGCAAGCGATTCCGTTTCGTCGAGGTCCCGGTCCGTATGCGCAACCGCCGCGCGGGACGCAGCACCATCACCGCTCTCCGGGCTCTTTACTATCCCGTCCACGTCCTCCTCGGCGTCTTCGTCAACGTCCTGAAGTTTGAAGGCAGGAGAAAATAGATTTATGGACCATCTGCTGAACGTCATGACGATTTTCAGCCTGTTGCTGATCGGCCTGGTGCTCGCCAACGTCCGCCGCGAGCACATCCGCGTCGAATACTCGGTAAGCTGGCTGCTCGCCGCCGTCGTGCTCCTCGTCCTGTCCCGCTGGCACGCGCTCCAAAGCTGGCTCGCGTCCGCCCTGGGTCTCGACGACGCAGCCCTGGCTCCATTGGTCATCGCCGGAGCTGTCTTCCTCGTCGTGCTGTATCGATTCTCGCTGGTAATTTCCCGTCTGAAGGATTCTAATATCGCTCTCATGCAACGTGTCGCAATTCTCGAATTCCGCCTTACCGCGATGGCTGAAAAAGGTTCCACCGGACAATGAAGAAGACCAAACGGGCCCCGGAGCCAAAAGCCACAACCAAAGCCGCGCCGCCGCCGCGAAGTTTGACCTGGTGGCCCTGGGCCGCCGCTGCCGCGGGCCTGATCGTCGTTTTCCAGGTCTACGGCCCCGCCCTCAACGGTGCCTTCGTCCTCGACGACCGGGCCCTCCCGTTTTTCGATCCGCACATCAGCCCCGCTCTCTCCCGATGGGTCGGCATGCTGCGCCCGCTGTTGATGTTGAGCTACTGGCTGAATTACAGCTTCATCGGATTCGTAAAGCCGGAGGAGCATCCCTACATTTTTCACGCCACCAACGTCCTGCTCCACTTCTTCGTATCCGTCATCGCGTCCCTGATCACCGCGAAGCTGCTCGAATGGGCGGACGTCACCGGCCGCATGCGCGCCGCGCTCGCCGTCTTTTCAGGCGCGCTCTTTCTCCTGCATCCTCTGCAAACCGAATCCGTCGCCTACGTCGCCAGCCGGTCCGAGGATCTCAGCACCCTGTTCTACTACGGAGCCTTCGCCGTCTTCCTCTGGCGGCCCACCGAATCGATCACCTGGATCCGTTCCATCGCCATCATGCTTCTCTTCGCTGCCGCGCTCGCGACGAAAGAGCACACCCTGACGCTCCCCGCTCTATTCCTGCTCACCGATTATTTCTGGAACCGCGGCGGACTCCGCAAGAACATCATCCTGTACGGCATGTTCGCCGCTGGCGCAGCCGTCGGCGGGGCGTATGTATACCGCGTGCTCTCCTACACCACCAGCGCCGGATTCCTTCTCAAGACCTTCACGCCGTTCCAATATTTCCTCACCCAGTGCCGCGTCATCTGGATCTACATCCGCATGTTCTTCCTCCCCTTCGGCCAGAACATCGATCCCGATATCCCCATCTCGCGCGGCCTCTTCGATCAAGGCGCCATCTTCGGCCTGCTCGCCCTCATCGCCCTGGTCGCCGCCGCCTGGATCTACCGCGAGCGTTACCCATTAGCCTCCTACGGCATCTTCGTATTCCTGCTGCTTCTTTCTCCGACGTCGTCCGTCGTCCCCATCCAGGATGTCCTCGCCGAACACCGCCTGTATCTTCCCTTCATCGGCCTCGCGCTCGTCGCTGTCGAATTCCTGCGCCGCCTGACGTTCACGAACCTCGTGTGGGCCAGCGCCGCCGCGCTTTTGTTTTGTTGCGCCCTCACCTACAAGCGCAGCTACGTCTGGCAGAGCCCGCTCACCCTCTGGCAGGACAGCGTCACCAAGTCCCCCGACAAGTACCGCCCCCGCTTTCAACTCGCGTACGCCCAATTTAGCGCCCGCCGTTGCCCCGCCGCCGTGCAATCTTATGAAGTCGCATCGCGCCTCGCACCCATCGACGAAACTCTCCTGATCGATTGGGGCCTCGCCCTCGGCTGCGCCAGCCGTTGGCAGGAAGCGCTGGCGAAAATGCAGCAGGCCAGGCAATTCAAAAACTCCGCCCACATCCACACGCAAATTGCCATGGTGGACGCCAATCTTAAGCACATGGACGACGCTCTCAACGAACTGGACGAAGCGGAAAAAATCGACCCGAATTTCGATCCCATCTACGCCTATCGCGGTCAGGTTTTTGCCTTTCAAGGCAACACCGCCGCCGCGATGAGCGAATTCCGCCGCGCTCTGGCGTTGAATCCCGACAATCCCGACGCGCAGACCGGCTTGATGCAGTTGCAGCAAGTCAGGCGTTGAATGCCTCGCATCGGCGTCAACGCGCTGTATCTGATCCCCGGCGGCGTCGGCGGCACCGAAATCTATCTTCGCGAGCTGCTCGCCGCCCTCGCCCAAATCGACGCCGCGAACGAATATTTCGTCTTCACCAACCTCGAAACCGCCGTCGACCTGGTTCCGCGCCAGGCCAACTTCCATTGGAAGCCGCAAGCCGTGCACGCCCGTTTCCGTCCCGCGCGCATTCTATGGGAACAGATCGTTCTCCCGCTCGAAGCCTCCCGCTATCGCCTCGACGTCCTGTTTAACCCCGGATTCACCGCGCCCCTCTTCGCGCCCTGCCGCTGCGTCACCGTCTTTCACGACCTGCAGCACAAACGTCACCCCGAGCATTTCCGCTGGTTCGACCTTCCCATGTGGCGCCTGTTGCTGTGGGCCTCCGCCCGCCGCTCGCGAACGTTAATTGCCGTCTCCGAAGCCACCCGCGCCGATCTCGAACATTTCTACCCGTTCGTGAAAGGCCGCGTCACAGTCATTCCCCATGGCGTCGACCCCGCATTCTTCACCCTCGACCGCGCGCAGATCGACCCCTACATCCTCTGCGTCTCGACCCTTCATCCCCACAAAAACCTCGACCGTCTCCTCCGCGCCTACGCCCGCACGCCCAGCCACCCGTTAGTCCTCGCCGGAATGCGCGGCTTTCACACCGACTCCATCGAAAAACTGATCGCCGATCTCGGCATCGCCGATTCCGTGAAAATCCCCGGCTGGATCCCGCGTGAAGACCTGCTCGCCCTCTACGCCCGCGCCAGAGCCTTCATCTACCCCTCAACCTTCGAAGGCTTCGGCATGCCCGTCCTCGAAGCCATGGCCGCCGGAATCCCCGTCGCCTGTTCCGACATCCCCCCGCTCCGCGAAGTCGCCGGCGACGCTCCCCTCTACTTCGACCCCGAAAACGAAGACGCCATCGCCGCAGCCCTCGACCAAATCCTGACCGACGAACCCCTCCGCCACCGCCTAACCGAATCCGGCCGCACCCGAGCCCGCCAATTCACCTGGCCCCGCGCCGCCGAACAAACCCTAACCGCCCTCAACGCCTAAATGAAACACCCCGCCCGTAACACCCGACACA
>DATGGL010000119.1:0-2500 GCA_035308605.1 Bryobacteraceae bacterium | reverse complement strand
GACGCACGACCGAAATTCAAAAACGCCGGCCGGAGGCCGGCGGTACGTAAACCAGGCCGATCCCAGCGTCGCGCCAGGCGGTCGCGCTACCAACTGCACCGCCTGCGGCGCCCTCCTCACCTCCGAAAATTTCGTCGCCGCCGAGACCGTCACCGTGCCCTCCGTCGAAACGCGCCTGCGCGTTCCCAACGGCCAGGAAGTGATCACCATCGTCGGCGGCCTCGAGCTGAAAACTCCGCCCTGGGCCGGCGAGATGCACGAATATCCGTACCTCCAATGGAACATGGAAGTGCACCAGGCCCGCCTGCGCGCCGCCTATCCGCACGCCGCCGATAAAATCGGCTCGCCCGTCGCCACCGGCTCGCAGGAATACGAACGCCTGGCGCGTCTCGCGCAATCGCAGGGCGGACCGCTCACCGAAGGCGGAGATTTCAATATCAATCTCAACACGTTCCAGCGCACCTGGCTGCGTCCGTGGGCTTTTTTCGCGCTCGACGATAAATCTCTGCGCGACGAACTCCTCCAACTTTTTCCCGACGGCGCCTACGTCGCATTCGCCGGCGAAACCTACTGCGAATCGCGCAACGAAAATATGGACGACCACTGGCGCGTCCTTCACGCGCTGCCCGGTGACGGCTCGAGCGGCCGGCCCGCGCTCGGCGACGCGCTCATCAGCGTGCAGGAACGTTTCAACACGCTCTCGAATCTTCAGATTGAAACGTACGAGTACGGCATCCCGCCGATTTACGCCGATAGCGAAGTCCTCGATTTCGATTCGCTGCAAACACAAACCGCCGAACCCGGCGTGCACTATCCTGCGCGCGCCAAGCCGGGACAATCTCTCGCCGCCGGCTTCTTCCAGCCCGAGCCCGCGCAAGTTCCGCCCGATCTCGCGCAGCACGCCGCAAATTTAATGGGACCAATCGCGCAATTTCTTACCGGCGCGTTTCCCGCGCTCTTCGGCGGCTCGATGGCTAACAACGACACCGCCGCCGGCTACTCCATGGCCCGCGATCAAGCCATGGGACGCATCGGCCTCGTCTGGCGCCGCATGAAATTCTTTCACGCGGACGTGATGCTTCTCGCCGTCGATTGCTTCCGCACGAATCGCCCGCACGATGTGGAAGTAACGCTGCTAGGCGCGGGCGCCGCCTTCGAATCAAAATGGATTCGCCTCGCCGACCTGAAAGGGAATCTCTTCAGCTACCCGGAAACCGACGAGCAATATCCCACGCTGTGGTCACAACAGCGCGCCGTGCTGCTGCAATTGCTCTCGAATCCCGATCCGCAGATGCAATCGGTGCTAGCGCATCCCGAAAACATGGCGCTGATCAAGCGCATGATCGGCCTCGAGGAACTGGTCATCCCCGACGAAGAATCCCGCACCAAGCAATACCGCGAAATCGCTCAACTCGTCGCCGAATCGCCCGTGCTGCGTCGCGACGATGCCACTGGGGTCGAGCTGACTTTGCCCACCATCATGCCCGACGAATTCGCCGACAATCACGCAACCGAACTCGAAATCTGCATGCGCTGGTTCTCCTCCGACGCCGGCCAAGTTGCCAAAATCGAATCTCCCTCCGGCTACGCAAACGTCCGCGCCCACGCCATGTTCCACCGCGAATACCTGCTAAAGCAGCAGCGCCAAGCCCAGCAGGGAACCGCGCCAGCAGGAACGGATCATTAAGCCCGGAGCTTTACGTCTTTGGGGTGGAGAACCTTCAGACCCGAGATCTGTTTGAAATCAGATTTTTCATCGAAGGTCAGAATGATGTCGATCCCATTGTTTTTCATGATGACACTGTGGATGACGTCGCCGACGCCGGAGTGGTACTCGAGGATGCCTTGCCGAACGTGGTAGAAGAACTCCGCGAAATCGTAGTCTTTGCTAGGACTCACTTCGAGCAGGATTAACTTCAGACTACCGAGACGCTTTTCGCCGATTAGCTGACTCTCGATCTGAGCCACCGTCCCTCGATCCATTTTCTTCGAAGACACCAGAATGTTAATCATTTCCGCTACGGCCCACCCAGACGTGCAAAGCTGTGTGTCTTTGAGTTCGGCGAACACATCGAGAGCGTTCTGGACCAAGACTTTCTTCGGTTCTTCAGATTTGTCTGCAGAGTAGTATGCGATGAGGATGTTACTGTCCAAGTAGATCCGCCTCATCGACGTTTGGCGCGGAAGCGTACACTAACCCTCTTTTTGAAGGTACGGACCGCTTTAAATGACACAGTCTTACCGGACTTCGTCTTGAACTTGACCGTAGTCGGCTTATGAACGGTTTTGTAGGCGGGAAATCGGACAATTTTGTTCGCCATGGTTTGGATTCTAACACCTTCCATGGTTCTCGCGGCCGGGGAATAGCGAGGGGGTCGACGGGATCGTTGGAGTCAAGAAAGCTATCGCTTGAATTCCACGGTAAGCACCATGTGGCTCGCGATGGGCTTGCCGCCGGTCTGCGCGGGTTCGAATATCCAGAGCTGCACCGCCTGTTCCG
>DATGGL010000118.1:0-8391 GCA_035308605.1 Bryobacteraceae bacterium | reverse complement strand
GTCATCGAGCATCACCACGAACGACGGCAGATTCCGATTCGCGCTGCCCAGGCCGTAATTCACCCAAGCGCCGAGCGACGGGCGGCCGCTCAGAATCGAGCCGCTGTTCATCTCCGTGACGCCGCCCAGGTGATTGATGCCGTCGGTCCAGCATGACCGGATCACGCTCATGTCGTCGGCGTGCTTCGCGAAATTTGGATACCAGTCCGAGACCCAGATTCCGCTCTGCCCGTACTGCTTGAACGTCCGCTTGCTGGGCATCATTCCGTTCTTGGACGTGCCCGGCATGGCCGTGAACTTCGGCCGCATCGATTCGGGTAAAGGCTGCCCGGCGAGCTCGACCAGTTTCGGTTTTGGATCGAACAGATCGACGTGGCTTGGCCCGCCTTCCATGAACAGCCAGATGATCGACTTCGCTTTCGGAGCGTGATGCGGCTGTTTCGGCGCCAGCGGATCTGCGTTGGTCGCAGCCTTAAGCCGGTCCTCGCTGAGCATGTGGGTTAGCGCGATGCCCGCCAGGCCGCTGCCTGCCCGGGTGAAGAAATCGCGCCGTGTGGAAGCTCGCCGGTAATGTTCCATCTTCATTGCCTCAATTCACGTAAACGAACTCGTTGGAGTTAAGCAGCGCCTGGCAGAAATCCACAAACGCCGCTGCCCGAGCCTGATCCATCCCTTGCGGGACGTTTTCCGGCATCGGAACTTTCTCATTCTTTGCGATCCGCGCCGAAATCTCCGCCGACTGCTGATTCAGGAATTGGAGAACGGCCGCGCGCTCATCGTCTTTGGGCGCCCGCGTGAACACAATCCGGAACGCGCGTTCCACCTGCTGCTCCGGGGACAAGCCCGAATCGTTCAGAATCCGGTTCGCTAGCGCCGCCGACCACTCGCGCACCAGGCTGTCGTTCATCATCTCCAGCGGCTGCGTCGGACTCACAGTCGCGAACCGCCGCGCGCAGCTTTCATGAGTGTCGGGGAAATCGAAAGTCTCGAACATCGGATAGCGCAGATTGCGCTTCACGAAAACGTACACGCTGCGCCGGTCGGCTTCGGCCGTATCCTTCTCCGGCTGCCAGGCAAGATACTTGGAACCGTTGCTCGAGCCTTCTGGAATGCGCGGAAATACGCCGCGGCCGCCCATTTTCATGTTCAGCTCGCCGCCGGTGTAGAGCATCGAATCGCGGATCACTTCGCCTTCCAGCCGATGCCGGTCGTAGCGCCACATCATGCGGTTTTCCGGGTCCACCTTGGCCGCATCCGCTTGAAACGCCGACGACTGCTGATACGTGTTCGACAGCATGATCAGCCGGTGCATTTTCTTGATGCTCCAGCCGTTCTCGATGAACGTCGTGGCGAGATGATCGAGCAATTCGGGATTGTTGGGCCTCTCTCCCATCACGCCGAAATCGCTGGATGTTCCGACGATGCCGGTCCCGAAGTGCTCCTGCCAGATACGGTTCACCATCACGCGCGCCGTCAGCGGATTCTTGGGATCGGTCAGCCATTTCGCCAGCGCCGTTCTGCGGCCCGTCGAATTTAATCCCACCGGGGGCACGACTTTGGCCGGTTCCGGATCGAGAATCGTCAGGAATCCGGGCTGAACTTCGTCGAGCGGCGCGTCCCACACGCCTTTCGAAAGAATATGCATCGGCGGAGCCGTCGAGCTTGCGTCGATCATCACCTCGGCCACCGGCGGCTCTACCGGCTTAAGCGAATCGAATTTCGCCAGCTCCTCTTTCAGAGCGGCATATTGCTGCTTCGGCTCGCCCTTCAGGGATCGTGCGACTTCGTTGTCCGAAGGCAGCCGGCTCGCGCTGCGATAGTACATCTGCCATTGCATGGGCGAGCGCTGCTCGGCGGGCGTGAAGACCGCATCCTGCGCTTCTTTCGGGAACATCCCGATGCTGTCTTTCGTCTTCGCGATCCGCGCCGGCGCCAGGAGTTCTTCCATCTTGGCCCGGATGTCCTTGGTCTTCTCTTCCCACTCCGCCCGCTGCTTCTTGTAAGGGGCATCCTGCTCGCCGGTCAGAAGACTCGCATGATCGTCATTGCGGATGTTCGCAAAGAAAGCCTGGAGTTTGTAATAATCCTTTTGCAGAATCGGATCGAACTTGTGATCGTGGCACTTGGCGCAGCCGTATGTCATGCCCATGAACACTGAGCTGACCGTATCCGTGATGTCGTTCAGGATCTCCTGCCGCATGATGATCGGATTCGCAAGATTGCTCTCGTCCGGCCACAGGCGGTCGAATCCGGTTGCCACTTTCGCGGCGGGGTCGTTCGGGAACATTTCGTCGCCCGCGAGCTGTTCCTGGATGAAGCGATCGTAGGGCTTGTCTTCGTTGAACGCCTGGATCACGTAATCGCGATAACGCCAGACGTTGGGACGCATCTCGTCGGCCTTGAATCCGGCGCTGTCGGCGTAGCGGGCCAGATCCAGCCAATGCCGCCCCCACCGCTCGCCATATTGCGGCGATGCCAGCAGCTTATCGACGACGTGTTCGAACGCCTGCGGAGAATTGTCCGCCACGAACGCCTGAGCCTCTTCGGGCGAAGGAGGCAGCCCGATCAGATCGAAATAGGCCCGGCGTAACAGCGTGATTTTGTCGGCGCGCGGATTGGGCGTCAGTTGTTTCGATTCGAGTTTGGCGACGACGAAAGAATCGATGGAATTGTGAATCAGGGCGCTCTGTTTCACGGTTGGAACTACCGGCTTGGCTACCTTCTGGAATGCCCAATAGTTACGCTGCTGCTCCGTAAATTTGTGCGGACCCTCGCTCTTCGCCTCGGTTGGCGCACTCAATGCTGCGCCGGAGTCCCATTGTGCGCCGGCATCGATCCAACTCTTGATAATCGCGATTTCCGATTCGGAAAGCTTTCCCCCAAGCGGCATCGCCGGTTTCTGCGCACCTGAAATCTGCTGATAAAGCCGGCTATTTGCGGCGTCGCCCGGAACGATAGCGGCGCCATGCGATCCGCCCTTCAGAGCCGCGTCCCGCGTACGAAGGTCAAGATTGCCCATGCCCGGCGCCTGGCCGTGGCACTGCGCGCAGTTCTTGTTGAGGATTGGCGCCACATCGCGGCTGAACGAGACATCCGCGCTTTGCCCGGACGCAACGACGGCGGCCGCCGCCAGCCCTAAAAAGCATCCACTACGCACTCGAAGCGCCATTCCAGCCTCCGCGCACTAAGTTATATTGCCGTGTTCATCTTACATGCTTAAATCGACGGCGGCAAGCCACCCTAGTCCCAGGCCTATTTCAGCTTCCACTTCCCGAACCGGGGATTGTCCGCGGCCACTCCCGTACTTTTCGCAGCGCATTAAACTGTGTCATTGTAACGTAAGATGCATCTAGCCGAACGAATGAACCACATCGGCGTCGAATCCGCGTTCGACGTCCTCGTACGCGCCCGCGCGCTCGAAAAACAAGGCCGCAGCGTGATCCATCTGGAGATCGGCGAGCCCGATTTTCCCACCCCCGCCCACATTATCGAAGCCGGCAAGCGCGCTCTTGACCAGGGTTGGACCAAATACGGCCCCACGCCTGGATTTCCCGAGCTGCGCGAAGCCATTGCCTCCTATATTTCGCGCACCCGCAACATCAGCGTGCAGCCCGATATGGTCTGCGTCGTCCCTGGCGGCAAGCCGATCATGTATTTCACCATGATTGCGCTGCTCGAACCCGGCGACGAAGTAATGTTTCCCGACCCTGGCTTCCCCATCTACGAATCGATGATCCGTTTTCTCGGAGCGAAGCCGGTTTCGATGCCGCTGCTCGAAAGCAAGAACTTCTCGCTCGATCTGAATATGTTCCGCGACCGCCTGTCTTCAAAAACGAAGATGGTAGTGCTGAATTCGCCCCAAAATCCGACCGGCGGCATCATTCCCGCTTCCGATCTTGCCGAAATGGCCGCAATGCTCCGCGATCGCGATGTCATGATCCTCAGCGACGAAATTTATTCACGGATCTGGTACGAAAAGGAACCGACATCGATTACCGCCAACCCGGGAATCCTCGATAAGACCATTATCCTGGATGGTTTTTCGAAGACCTATTCGATGACGGGATGGCGGCTGGGTTACGGCGTGATGCCGACGTGGCTCGCCGGCGCCGTTACAAAACTGATGGTCAATTCGAACTCCTGCACCGCGAGCTTCACGCAGCGGGCGGGGATCGCCGCGCTCGAAGGCCCGCAGGATTGCGTGGACAAGATGGTCGCCGAATTCCGCCGGCGCCGCGACGCCATTTCGAAAGGCTTGAACGAGATTCCCGGATTCAAATGCCAACTGCCGGCGGGCGCTTTCTATGCCTACGCCAACGTGAAAGGCACCGGCATTCCGTCCAATGAGCTTGCCGATCTGCTTTTGAACGAAGCCGGCGTTGCGTGTCTCAACGGCGGAGCATTCGGCGAGCAGGGCAACGGCTACATCCGCTTCAGCTACGCGAACTCGCTCGAAAACATTCTCGACGCGGTCGGCCGGATCAAGAAGCTTTCCGAACGCTGGGCCGGAAAACTAGCGCAGGCTACATAAATTAACTACTTACCGGCGTGCCCGGCTCAGTGTCGACCAACTGATCTCACAGGCCACGCACAGAACCGCGCGCGCCAGCGAGCGGGTTTTGATGCGTCTCCAGAACCCCATCCCCCGGATACCGCCCCAGCTCGTTGTGATTGGAACCGAGGTATTCGCAACGCGCCCGGACCCGCTCACTGCCGTTCGCGGCTCGGTTCCGGCGGATGCTACTAATTTGGGCGACAATCGTACGCCGGATCTGGGTAGAATGACCATCCCAGCCAAACGACCACTCTTCGTCGCCGCAACCGGCGCCCTTTCCATCTATGTCGCTCAGGCGGGCGGGAAGCTCGCTGGTAAGGTCCTGGGAGTGTGCCTTGCCGTCGACAATCCCCTGGTCGCGGTTTCTCTAGGTACTCTGGGAGCCGAAGTAGGCCGCGCGATAGCTCTCGGAGCCCTGGTCATGATCGGCGCCTACTGGCTGGTCGACTCCCTGGTTCAAATTTGCTGCGATCGACAGAAATCCCGCTGATTTTACCTGCGCCGATCCCGAAGATCCCTTAGCCGGCTCAAGTCGTCCGACAGAACCTCGCGATCGTCACGGCGCAATCGATTGTCTTGAAGGACCCGCGTCAAGGCATTGATCACGTCATCGAGTTCCCGGCGGTCCCAGCGGCCCGACGCCACCTGGCTCTGGAGCTCATTCAATTGCTGCTTGGTTCTCGCCAGTCGATATTGGTCGCTGCCAATCGGAAAGCTCACGGATTGGACGTGCTCGATATCTTCTCTCACGCGATCGAACAGGCGATTGCGCCAGTCGTCGCGCCGGAACCACTCGTCCCGATCGCGCCGCCAGGAATCCGGACCGCGCTCCACCGGCGGAGGAGGCGGAGCGGGAGCGGGCGCGAATCCACCGTTGGCCCACATGATGTCAAACGTATAGCCTTCCGAGCCATTCTGCGGATCGTCGATCCGAACCACCGCCGGCCCGCCCCCGCGCGGATCGCGAACCAATGTCTGCCGGCCGCGGCCGTCGATGCCCTGGAACCGGAAATCGGCCGGATTCGGAGGCATGATGCTGTTGCATTCAAAACGCCGCCACTCCGCCGGCCGGCCCGCGAGATTGCGGATGACGGCCCGGTCGCCGCGGATCTCGACTTCCGCCGCACCATCCACCACAACTTCGATAGTGCATTTTCCCCGGTCTCCTCCGCCTCCACGCATGGTGGCGCGGCGTTCGAAGGATTGTCCGCTCAGGGACCCGGCCAATGCGGCCGCCCCGGCAAACATCAACAAATAACGTGTGTGCATTCTTTTCACCCCTTGTTTCCTAGAGTAGCATTCAGACGGCCACAAAGGACCGGATTTGCGAGTATTTAAGTCTCTTTTAATCAATCTCTTACAGACGCTCGCAGGAGGGTCCAAAAAACACGTCTGCGGGAGCATGTTTTTCTGACATCGGACCGGGCCCGCTTGGTAAAATAAACAGTACGCAGCCATCCTCCGGGCGGCGTTCTCTAAGGAGCAACCATTGGCAGATCCACAGGACCCGACCACTCCGCCACCCGGCGGGCAGATGCCCCTGGGAGGTGGTGACGGCGGCAACAGGAACCTGATTCCAATCAATATTGAAGACGAGATGCGCCGGTCGTACCTCGACTACGCGATGAGCGTAATCATCGGCCGCGCTCTGCCCGACGTACGCGACGGCCTGAAGCCGGTGCATCGGCGCATCCTTTATGGAATGTCGGAGCTGGGGCTGCACTTCAATCGCCCGACGCGCAAATGCGCCAAAATCACCGGCGAAGTTCTCGGAAAGTACCATCCGCACGGCGACATCCCGGTTTACGACGCCTTGGTCCGCATGGCGCAGCCGTTTTCTTTGCGATATCCGCTCATCGACGGGCAGGGAAATTTTGGCTCCATCGACGGCGATCCGCCGGCCGCGATGCGGTATACCGAAGCCCGCTTGTCGCGGATCGCTGCAACGTTGATCGAGGATATCGACAAAGAGACCGTCGATTTCAAGCCGAATTACGATGACAGTGAGACCGAACCCGAGGTCCTGCCGGCGCGCATCCCGAATCTGCTGATCAACGGCAGCGAAGGTATCGCCGTCGGCATGGCGAGCAAAGTCCCGCCGCACAATATCACTGAAATTGTCGAAGCCTGCATCCTGCTGGTGCAGAATCCCAATACCCATCTTTCAAAAATCGCCGAGATCGTCCAGGGTCCCGATTTTCCAACCGGCGCGCTGATTCTCGGCCGCCAGGGCATTCACGACTACTTCGCCACCGGCCGCGGATCGGTTAAGATGCGCGCCAAAGCCGCGACCGAAAAAATGGGGAAAGACCGCGAGGCGATTATCGTCACCGAGCTTCCCTATCAGGTGAATAAAGCCCGCCTGGTCGAACATATTGCTTCGCTGGTCAACGAGAAGAAACTTGAAGGCATCTCCGACGTCCGCGATGAGAGCGATCGCGACGGCTACCGCGTGGTGATCGAGCTGAAGCGCGGCGAACAGGCTGAAATCGTTCTGAACAACCTGTACAAGCTCACGCAGATGCAGACGAACTTCGGCGTGATCATGCTGGCCATCGTCAACGGCCAGCCGCGCGAGCTCGGCCTGGTCGATGTGATGAAGCGATTCATCGAGCATCGCATGGACGTGGTCCGGCGCCGCACCGATTACCTGCTGCGGAAAGCCCGCGAGCGCGAGCATCTCCTGATCGGATTCCAGAGAGCGCTATCGAACCTGGATGCGGTAATCGCGCTGATCCGCGGGTCGAAAAACCCCAAAGACGCGCGCGAAGCGTTGATGAATTTCATCACGCCCGCCGAAGCGAAGGAATACGCCAAGCTGGTCGACGCCGACCCTCGCGGCCCGCGCTTCACCGAGCGGCAGGCCCAGGCCATCATCGAATTGCAACTCCAGCGCCTGACCGGCATGGAGCAGCAGAAGATTCTCGACGAACTGGCTGAGATTCAGATCAAGATCAACGAGTACCTGGAGATCCTGGGTTCTGAGAAAGTCCTGCGGGCGCTGATTGTGAAAGAGCTCAAGGAGATCCAGAAAGACTTCGGCGACGCGCGCCGTTCGCAGATCGTCGAAGACACCGGCGAGATCAAGCTGGAAGACCTGGTGCAGATGGAAGACGTCGCCGTGACGGTGACGCGCGGCGGCTATCTGAAACGAACGGCCGTCGATACGTACCGGCGCCAGACTCGCGGCGGCAAAGGCCGTATCGGCATGTCGACGCGCGCCGAGGACGTGGTGGAGCATCTGATCATCGCCTCCACCCACGCTTACCTGTTGATTTTCACGAATAAAGGCCGCGTTTACTGGCTGAAGATTTACGAGATCCCGGATGCCGGAACGGCTTCAAAGGGCAAGCACGCGTCCGGCCTGATCAACCTGCAGCCGGATGAGGTCCCCACGGCGTTCCTGCCGGTAAAGGAATTCGTGTCCGGCAAATACATCGTGCTGGTGACCAAACAAGGCACCATCAAGAAGTGCGAACTGACCGAGTTCGACAATCCCATGTCGCGCGGCATTATCGCGATCGGGCTCGATGAAACCGATGAGCTGCTCGGCGCCCGGCTGACGGACGGCCAGAACTATATTTTCCTGGCGTCGCACGAAGGCATGGCGTGCCGTTTCGCGGAAAAGGATGTCCGCGCGATGGGTCGTCCCGCGTTCGGAGTCCGCGGCATGGAACTCGACGCCGGCGATTACCTGGTCGGTATGGAGGTGGTGGAGAAGGACGGCCTGATTCTTTCGATCTCCGAGAATGGCTACGGGAAACGCACGCCGCTCGAAGACTACCGCCTGACCGCTCGCGGCCGGAAGGGCGTGATCAATATGAAGACCACGCCGA
>DATGGL010000117.1:0-14845 GCA_035308605.1 Bryobacteraceae bacterium | reverse complement strand
TAACCGGCTTCACCATGAAGGCGGTTCTCGACTCCAATGGGTTGGGATGCTATCCTTTGCGTGAATGTCGACAGAACACATCGTTACGCTTTTGATTTTAGAGCGAGACAAGCTAAATCGCGCGATCGAGGCTTTGGGATCATCGGCGAAGGCGGCAGGTCGCCCGGTTTCCGACGATACGATTGGGCCTGACTCAGCTCCGAAGCGCCGCACATTCACAGCCGCGCAGCGGAAGAAGCAAGGGGAAAGGATGAAGGCTTTCTGGGCCGCGAAGCGGAAGACGGCCGGTAAGACAGCTAAGGCAGCGGCTAACCCCGTAGCTGCGGCGTCCGTGAAGCGTAAGCCTATGACTGCGGTACAAAAGAAAGCTCTCTCGATAAAAATGAAGGCAGCCTGGGCAAAGCGCAAGAAAGCGCCGAAGAGTTCGTAGATAGATGGCTTGACTGACGGAGGGCAATCCCTTCCGCCTTGCATTTCACTGAACAGCCTGCCATAGTGGGGCACCTCGATCCTGTAGCTTCAAGTCGAGGTTGCCCTTATGAAGAATCCACGGCGTGTCACCACCTTCACGGCGGTTCTGATTGAAGATCGAGTCATCCGCAGGATGATATCGGCAATGCTGGCGCTACTCGTGCCGGCAGCATACGGGCAGGAGAGTATTGCGAATAAAATTGCCGCGATTCCGGAAGGCGCCAAGATCGAGCTGCACATGAAAAACAGCCAGACGATGCGCGGCGGCAGAGGACCCGTGGCGAATGCGGCTTTTACGCTGGTGGATGCGCGCAAAGGCGACCATCAGATTGCCTTCGACGACGTGGCCTCAGTGAAGCAACTTAAGTCGCATACGACGCGCAATATCCTGATCGTGGTGGCAATCGGAGTTGCCGCGATCGGGATCACGATTGGAATTCTGTTGCGGTGCGGACCGCTTGGCTGCGGGAGGACCGCAATTTAACCGGTAACGATCACTGGGCCTGGAGAAGAGCCTCACACTGTTCGATCCCCGGGCAGCGATGGGTGCAGCCGGGACAGCGGGTGAGAGCGGCAGCAAACTGGGAAACGTTGGCGTTGGGATGATTGCGAAACGTCTTCAAGCAGTCGCCGACTACCTGATGCATGCGGGCGTCCGCGGCAGACCGACTGCCAGTCGCGGATGGGATGCCTACCCAGCTTCCGGACGGATCCAGCAGGCGATAAACCGCATTCATGAGGCTGCCGGGATTTTCGAGCGTGGTCAGAGTTGGCGTGCCGCCGATGGCTTGCACCGGAACCACCATTTCCACGGATGCCATCACCAAGACCTTGGTCCTCGGAAATTCCGATCGGATGTTCCGGAGCAGGATCAGCCCGGCGCCGTTCAGATGATAGAAGTCCAGAATCACGAGATGAAACTTCAGGTTCCGAAGTGCCTGAAGGGCCAGCTCAGCGGTTTCGACAGCCGCAACAAAGTAGCCTTCCTGAGATAACAGGCAGTCGAGTAAGTCTCGCGTCGAACCCTGCTTTTCGACGACCAGAATGCGCGGTGCGTAACTTGCGGCGATCGACTCCATGAGCAGTTATCGACAAAGCCTGGAAAATACGTTAGCCGTGTTCGGCGCAGTGGCCGGAATTGAGCTAGCTTGTGAGTAATATGCCCTGGTACGTGACCACGTAGATGTCTAATCCGCGAATCCCGCTTTTGGTGCGTCAGTGGATGTACAACCTGCGCGGCGGCTTCCTGGTCCGCCCGCTCATCATCGCGGTGGCGCTGGGGGCGGCGGGCGCGACGCTATCCTGGCTCGAAGAGTTGTTCCCTCTGGTAAGCGCGTGGGTACCCACTGCGATCTTCCCTTCGCATGCCGATCCACAGGTTGCGCAGGTGATTCTGGGAGCGATCGGGGCTTCGATCATGACGGTGGTCTCGATCGTTTTCGCGATCCTGCTGATGACGCTTACGCTCGCGTCGATGCAGTTCTCGCCGCGAATTATTTTGGGCTTCGCGACGGACGGAGTTACTCAGTGGACCCTCGGTATCTTCCTGGGAACCTTCTGCTACTGCATGGCGGCGCTGCCGGCCGCGCGATCTCTGCCGCATCCCTTTTCGCCGGTGGCAACGGTGTTGGGAGCCATGCTGCTCGCCCTGGCGTGCGTTGCCTGGCTATTGTTTTTCATTCACCACATCTCGCACGCGATCAGCGTGAATCATCTGGTGGACCGGATCGCGTCGGAAACCGAGCGCATCGTCGATGAAATGATGCCCTGGCCGCGAAAGCCGAATCACTTCGCCGTGGACGAACGAATCGACGCGCTGGTGTGGGAATCGACCCTGTTGTCGGAGACATCGGGATATATTCGCTTCATCGACACGGCTCGCGTCTTGGGATTGGCGAAGCAATACAGGATCAAGATCCGGATCACACGTCGAGTGGGACACTTCGTTCCCGCGGGTGTGCCCTTGGCGCTGGTGTCCAGAGCCGAGCGAGCGTCCGCGGAGCTGATCGACCAGCTCCGGCAGGCGATCGATATTGGTCCCTCCCGAACGCTACAGCAGGACATCGAGTTCGGTATTCTGCAGATCGTCGATATTGCGTTGAAAGCGATCTCGCCCGCCGTGAACGATCCGAGCACCGCGATCAGTTGCGTCGACCAGTTGAGCCGCATCCTGATTCGCGTCGCGTCGCGGGAGGCGCCGGAATCCGGGCTTTACGACCCTCCCGGAAATCTTCGCGTCTGGATTCCCTGGATCGGTTTCGAAGGATTGTTTCAAACCGCGTTCGAGCAAATCAGGTGGTATGGGAGAGCGGATGTGGCCGTCAGCCTGCGGCTACTGCGGGCGTTGGGGGACATTGCGTCGACGGTGGATGACCAGGCGATGAGGATGAAGATTGCGGATCGCGCCCGATGTGTCGTCGCAGGCTGCGACGAGCAGCTTGGCGAGGAGGCGTTGATGGAGATGCGGGCCCGGCTCGCGCTCATGGAGCGCTCTCGGGAAAACTTGAATTAGACTGATATTCTAATGCGTCGATCTCTGTTTGCGGTCCTGTTTCTCGCGTTGCCGCTTGCCGCTAAGCAGCCGCTGGTGGTGGTGTCGGTGGATGGCCTCGACAATCGCTATCTGATGAACGCCGATCAGCTCGGCTTGAAGATTCCAACGCTGAGAAAACTGATGCGGGAAGGCCAGTTCTCCACCGGCGTGATCGGGGTTGTTCCAACGGTGACCTGGCCGTCGCATACCGCGATGATTACGGGCGTCGATCCCGTCAAGCATGGGATTCTCAGCAACTGGAGGCCGCCGGGCGACCGGTATCTCGACTATCCGCAGATCAAAGTGCCCACCCTGATCGGCGCCGCGCACAACGCGGGAATCACCATCGCCGCGGTGAACTGGCCGGTCAGCGTGAATGCTCCGGTCGACTGGGACCTGCCTGAGTTTTTCGAAAAGCGCCGCGGCGCGTCCATGGAAACGCGGGCGATCGAAAGCAAATCGAAGCCGGCGGACCTGGTGACCAGAATTTCGGCGGACTATCCGTCGTTCCCGCAGGAGTGGATGGACGATCGGACGCGGACACTCGCCGTGCTGTGGTTGTTGCATCATGAGAAGCCGCAGCTCACGTTTCTGCATCTGGTGGAGCTCGATTCCGAGGAGCACGACAACGCGCCGTTCTCGCGCGAATCCAAGGCGATCCTGGAGCGGATCGACGAACTCATCGGACAGATTGTCGCGGCGCTGCCGCCGGACGCGGCCATTTCGATTGTCTCGGATCATGGCTTTGAGCGCGTGGACAAAATCGTGAACGTGAAGACGGCGGTTCCCGATGCGGTGCAGGCGGGCGGCATCGTGCTTGCCACGGATGAGAAGACGGCCGCGGCGTTGCGGGAGCTGAAGAAAGATCCGCGCTACGGTATCGGACGCGAAATCCCGAAGGAGGAGTTCGCCAAGTTCCCTTCCAATCTGAACCAGAACCCGAGCGTCGTGTTCGAATCGGTGGAAGGCGTGATGTTCGGAAATACCAAGGATGGCGAGCTGACCGCCAAACCCGCTGAGATCGGGAATCACGGGCACTGGCCCATGCGCTACCGGTCGGTGTACGTTCTGTGGGGAAGCGGCGTTCCGCATGAGACGCTGCCGGAATTCTCCATTAAGGATATTGCAGGAAAGTTCGCGAAGGTGATCGGAATCACGTTCTGATCATCAGGCAGAACGCGCGCGCAGATGCTTCCATTTGGTGCGCAACCAGCGGTTCCAGTACATCAACATTCCGGTGACGGTGAGAATTGGGATCGACAGGCCCAGGATCGCCCACAGAACTTTGAAGCTGAGTCCCCAGTAGGTGCCGAAATGCAGGGGAATCTGCGACCAGACGAACCAGTCGCCCAAACTCTCGTTGACGCCGTATCGCCACGTGGCCAGATGGTTTCCGCTGTAGGGATCGAAGTATAAAGTGTCCGCGTATTCGTATCCGACGCCGTTGCCGCGCCGCATGAAAATTCGTAGAGGCGCTCTGCGGCTGAACGGGAATGCGACTCCCTTTAAGGCTGTCCCAGGATCGAGAGCGCGAGCCTGCGCGATCATCGCGCCCAGATCGGATTCGGCTGCGCCGCGTTGCGCCTGAATCGCGGCGACGACCGGTGGTTTCGCTGTCACGATCGGCGAAATCCGGTTCACCAGCGTAGTTACTTCTTTCGACCAGGCGAAATAAATTGCGGAGATCGCCCATAGGGACACGATGGCAATTGTCCAGAATCCGATTGCGCGATGAAGATCGAAGTTGATCCGGCGCCAGTTTCTCCGGACGTCCACGGTGAGAGCGCGCTTCCAGGTTTTCAGCCCCGGCCACCAGATCACCAGTCCGGTAATGTTCAAAAGCATCAGAAAGCCTGCGGCGACGCCGTTTGCCTGGCGTCCTGTGCGCCCGAATAACAAGTTGACGTGCAGCCGCTGGATGAAATCGATCCAGGAGTCTCGTCTCGGGATCTGTCCGAGGACTTTTCCCGTCTTCGGATCGGCCGCTACTCCGAATTGCGCCATCTCCATACCGCCGCTTTGCACCAACGCGACGAAAATGGGATCTGCGTCCGTAGGCGTGGACACAGAAATGATCCGGGACCTGGGGTAGGCCTCCGTCACGTTTTGGACCACGGTCGAGATATCAGCGAACGGCTCGACCGCGCGCATGCCGTGCCATGGCTTCAGACCGCTCGCCGCTTCCAGCTCCACCCGGAATACCAGCAGCGAACCTGTGATTCCGATCAGTATCATGTACAGGCTGAGAATGATCCCGGCCCATAGATGCAGTTCAAAGTTGAGCCTCCGCGCCCATAGACGCTGCGGCCGGCGGATGAATTGTTGAAAGAAAGTCAGCTCGTGCCCGGAGATCTGAACGGGCGCGGAACTCTGGACCTCGTGCGCCGACACGATTATTGCCGCGAGAATACCTGCACGGTGTGCCGGGCTTCCCCCTGAGGAGTCTTCGCGTCCGACTCCGAAGTAAGCGTCTTTCCGTCGGCGGAAACTTTCATTTTGCCCGTCGCGGTCGGCCGCTTTTCGCCCTGCAGCAGAACGGTGTATTCCGAGGCCGAAGCCCGGCTCACTTTTACGGTCCCGATCTTAGTCCCTTGGGCGTTCTTAACTTCGCCTTCGGTGCCATCCAGGTGGCTGGTGAATCGCATCGAGACAAACTGAATGTTGTTTACAGGCAGGGAATACGCGAACTCGAAATTGTTGCCGTTCTGAATGACTCTCAACGTGAGCGGATCGCCATCCACCTTTTGTCCGCCGACTTCCTGGCTGACGAGCTGCCACACACCTACCAGCGGCTCTGCGGCCCAAACGGGGGCGGCGGCTATCAGGAAGACCAGCAATCCGACGAACGCTCTCATCCAGCGTGCTCCATTGCCGCATGATAACACCGGCTAGGAGTTCCAGGCGCGTTGAGAGCCATCGGGACCGCTTGCTGGCGCGCGCGGCCCGGTGCGGGTTTACAACGACAGGCGACAAGTCATAACCTAAGCCCAGCGCTCGATTTTAGGAGGTTCCAACGTGTTTCACATTAGACTCGCGGCGGTTGTGCTTTTCGGGGCATCGATGTTGCCTGCGCAAGGGTTGATCACTCAGAAAGCATTGCCGCTCGAGATGGCACAGATCATTGCTCAAGGTGCGGTCGAAAAATGCCGCGCCGATGGGTTCCATGTCAGCGTGAGCATTATCGACGCAAGCGGTCTGCTGAAAGTGTTCGTCCGCGACGAAGGAACCGGGCCTCACACGATTGATCTGAGCCGGCGCAAAGCGTTTACGGCGCTCACCTTCGCGTCGCGCTGGAAAACGTCCGGAGAAGCCGCGAAAGCGTGGGGATCGACCTTGGGATCGCCGATGCCGAACATCGAAGGCACCGCCGGCGTCGCGGGAGGCGTGCCGATCAAGGCAGGCAATGAAACCATCGGCGCCATCGGCGTCAGCGGCGCGGTGGGAGGCGACAAGGACGAGGCGTGCGCAATGTCCGGCATCTCCAAAGTCGCTGACAAGTTGAAGTGACGCGTTACCGACTTACCACCAACGTTTCCTGGTAGCTCGCCACCGGATCGGAGCCGGCGAACGTCAGATTCTCCGGCCGGTAAGAACTGTCATGCTCACACCGGACCGATACGCTGTCGGAAAGCATCGAGTTCGCTGCGATGGATCTTCTTTTCGGAAGTCCCCACAGCACGTTCCATGACTCGTGCTTCGTATCGAGCGCCAATTTGGGATCCATTGGTAGAGCGAACTTCGTCTGCACTGAGGGCGCGAACTGCAGGCCGAGCGCAGAAGCCTTGCTCATCATCCAGCCCAGAGTCAGATCGGAGAGCGCCGTGCCATCGGGATCGTCGGGATAACTGCCGCCGACATCGGAATGCACGCCGCAGAACCACGCCTGCTCGAGCGTTTGCCCCGGAGCCTGCGACGTCCATAGGGTCGCGGGAAATTCTCCGCGCCTCTCATCGATCGCGAGCGCGTGATACGCGTGCAGGACATTCGGGTGAAGGTTGGTGTCCAGGAACCCGTAAATCAGCGGGCTGACTCCGCCAAAGATCGCCGGGATTCCCAGCGAGCCCACGGTGTCCCACACGCCCACCATTGCGAGCTTGGCATTGAACATGTCGCAGGTCTTGTTCAACTCGGCGAGAAGCGCAGCTCTTTGGTCTTTGTTGCGATATGCCTGAAAAGCGGTTTCGACCACCTGGTCCGTGAAATTCGCGGTCGGCAGGCCGCACACCGCGATCATTCCTGCCAGGCAGCGCGCCGTGTAGGCGCCGCGGCTGAAGCCGAACAGGAACACCTCGTCGTCTTTCTCGTAGACCTGGGCGATCTTTGTATAGCCGTCTTTGATTTTTTGAAACAGCCCCACACCGAATGCGCCGCCGATCAATTTCTCAATCGCCAATCCGTCCGAGCCAACGCCGTCGTCGTAGTAAGGAACCTGATCGGCAGTGGTCTGGAGCGCTTTGAAGATCCGGTAGACATTCGTATTGTTGCCCGAGCTGTCCCAAGTCCCATCGGCGCAGAAAACGATGCGTTTGCTCATATGCTTTCTCCCTTAGGCGGGCCCTGAGAGGCATGCGACGACCCGCTCGCTCATGCTTGCGGCTCCGTGCCGCTCTTGCGTCATCCAGGCGCGACACGGACCCGCGCACGAGAGTAAGCGGGTACTCACTTTCGCCCGAAACCGGTCATAGTATGATCGGCCGGGTGATCGCAAATCTTTATCTTGGTTTCTTCGCCGGATGTTCTGAGCTTGAATGAATAGGAGAAACTGAAACATGCGTCTTGCGTGCTATGTCGCACTCGCCCTGATCGCGCCGGCGCCGGCGATCGACTTGAAAAACGCGACGGTGGTCGTGTCGGCGGGTGCTCCAAGCCCGGAACGCAAGGCGGCCGCGATGCTGGTGGATGAAATCGAAAAACGCACGCGGATTCGTTTGCCGGTTGCGGAACGGCGGCCTGGCTCAGGGGCGGCGATCCTGGTCGGGCCTTCCCGCGAACGCGCTTCCCCGCGTGACGGATTTAGCATTGAAGAGCAAACTGAAGCACAAAGCACGACGATCGCAGTGACCGGCAACGATCCGCGGGGGACGCTTTTTGGCGTCGGCGCTCTTCTGCGACAACTCCACATGGAGCGCGACACCGTCGAAGCGCCCGATGGCCTTAAGATCGAGTCCGCGCCGAGATATCCGTTGCGCGGGCACCAGCTCGGGTACCGGCCCAAGACCAATTCTTACGATGGCTGGAGCGTTCCTATGTGGGAACAATACATCCGGGATCTGGTGGTCTTCGGCGCGAACGCGATCGAGCTGATTCCTCCCCGGTCCGACGATGCCGCGGACAGCCCGCACTTTCCGCTTCCGCCGATGCAGATGATGGTCGAAATGTCGCGCCTGGCGAACGAATACGGTCTCGATGTCTGGATCTGGTACCCGGCCATGGATCGCGACTATTCCGATCCCAAAACAGTGGAGTTTGCGCTTCGGGAATGGGGCGATGTATTCCGCCAGTTGCCGCGCGTCGACGCGGTGTTCGTGCCGGGCGGAGATCCGGGCCACACGCAGCCGGGCGTCTTGATGTCGCTGCTCGAAAAGCAGACCGCCAATCTGCGCCGTTATCATCCCAACGCCCAGATGTGGATGTCGCCGCAAAGTTTCAATCGCGAATGGATGGACGAATTTCTGGGCATTCTCAAGGATCGCGAACCAGGCTGGCTGTCGGGTGTCGTCTTCGGGCCCCAGATCCGCCTGAGCCTTCCGGAACTGCGCGCGGCCGTGCCGAAGCGTTATCCGATCCGGCATTATCCCGACATCACCCATAGCCGTCAGTCGCAATATCCCGTGCCCGATTGGGATGTCGCGTATGCCGCGACGGAAGCTCGTGAAGGAATCAATCCGCGGCCCGTGGATGAAGCCGCCATCTTCCGGCTGTTCGCGCCGTACACCGTCGGATCGCTCACGTATTCCGAAGGATGCAACGATGACGTCAACAAAATGATCTGGAGCGCGCTGGGATGGAACCCGGACGCCGACGTTCTCGATATCCTTCGCGAGTATGCACGGTACTTCATCGGATACCGGCAGGCGGATTCCTTCGCGCAAGGGCTATTGGCGCTGGAACGAAACTGGCGAGGGCCGCTGCGCTCGAACGAGACCGTCTATGCGACGCTCGCTCAGTTTCAGAAGATGGAACGCGAGGCGTCGCCCGCGACGCTCGCGAACTGGCGTTTCCAGCAGGCGCTCTATCGCGCGTATTATGACGCCTACACCCGGGCCCGCCTGATTCAGGAAACGCAGGCCGAACAACGCGCCATGTCCGAACTTCGAAATGCGAAGGCCGTGGGTTCGATGGCGGCGATGGGCCGCGCCGAGGAGCAGATCGGCCAGATTGCTGTTGCGGCTCCTGCGCCGGAGTGGCGCGCGCGGGTGTTCGAGCTTGCCGAAGCTCTATTCCAGAGCATCCGGATGCAGTTGAGCGTGCCACGATACAAAGCCATCTCGATAGATCGCGGAGCCAACCTGGACACAATCGACGTGCCGTTGAACAATCGCCTGTGGCTTAGGCGCACGTTCGCGGAGCTGCGGCTCAAAAATGACGAGGCCGGCCGCCTGAGCGCGCTGGACCGCATCCTCAACTGGGAGGACCCCGGCCCCGGCGGCTTCTACGACGATTTAGGAAATCTGGAGCGCCAGCCGCATCTGGTCCGCGGCAAGGACTACGCGACCGATCCTGCATTTCTCGAGTCGCCACTGACCGGATTCTCCTACCGGCCGGACTCCCGGAGTTCGTGGTGGAATCAAGCCGAATCGCTCAATAACGCGCCGCTGCGAATGCGCTACGAAGGCCTCGACCGCGCCGCCCAATACAAGATCCGCGTGGTTTATGGCGGTGATAGTCCGAACGTTAAGATCCGGTTGATCGCGAATGGCTCCATCGAAATTCATCCGCTGATCGTGAAACCATCGCCGGTGGCGCCCGTGGAATTCGATATCCCCAAAGAGGCAACCCAAAATGGTGAATTGAATCTGAGCTGGTTCCGGGAGCCGGCGCTGGGCGGCAACGGGCGGGGATGCCAGGTGTCGGAAGTCTGGCTGATGCGGAAGTGATTTAAAGATGGATGATGCCGCGCCGCACGGCAATCGCGACCGCCTGGGTGCGATCCGCGGCGCCCAGCTTTTCCGAGATGTGCTTCAGATGCATCTTCACGGTTTCCTCGGAAATGAACAGGCGCTCCGCGATGTCCCGATTCCGATTGCCCTCGGCCACATGGCGCAGAACGTCGACTTCCCGTTCGCTGAGCCCTTCGTCGCTCATATGTTCGGCTAGCTGAGCCGCCACCTCCGGCGGGACACGTTTCTTGCCGGCGTAAACCTGGCGGATTGTTTCCACCATCTGGCGGGGCGGCATGCTCTTCAGCAGGTAACCCCGGGCCCCGGCTTCGAGCGCGCGCTGAATATCGACATCGCCCTCGGCGGTGGTGAGAATGATGATGCGGGCGTCGAGAAATTCCGTGCGGATGGCGATCATGGCGTCGATTCCGCTGATGTCCGGCAGCCGCAGGTCCATCAGCGTTACATCCGGCCGGTGTAGTCTGTATTGTTCGATCGCCTCGGCGCCGGTTGCCGCCTGCGATACCAGCAGCATGTCCGTTTCCCTGCGAATAATCGTAGCGATGCCATCCCTGAGAAGCGGATGATCGTCGACACTCAGAACCCGGATACAAGTAGGATCGCTCATATACGTCCCGCGAAGGTCGTACGATGAACCTATGTTACCCAAATCCGGGTGGTGACGGCGCTCAATCCGTGTCCGGATCGCCCGCCAGATGCTCGACGCCGCCGATATCGTAATAGCGCGCGGCTGAAGGATTCAGGGGTTGGATAATGCCCCATGCTTCTTGCTTCTTGGCCGCTTCGGGGCATCGAACAATCAGAAAACCTGCGCCGTCGCGCGCTTTGTCCAGGTCCCTGTCCGCGTAGTACTGTTCCGTCTTGAAGAAACGAGACAGCGCTTGCATGATCGATCCGCCGAGTCCGGCCTCATCCTGGCCTAACGCGATCGCGTCCCTGCCGGATGCGGCGATCATTTGATCCGAGGAAAATCCGGCGGCGCGCAACCGGTCGACGGCCGTGCGCGCGTCCTGCTCCCGAGGGAAGACCGCAACCAGACAGTGCCTCGGATAGAAAACCCCTAATGTCGTATCCGAGCCTTGAAAGAAATCCGCCAGTGCATTCATCGGGAACGACCGTTCGTCAGCCGTTCCATCGAATCCTGCCCGCCCAAGCCGGTTGCTCGAATGTCACTTGCTCAAATCTGGCGGCCGACGGTTGTGCCAGGGCCCGCAGCGCGGAGCAAGTGTACTCGTCTATGCGTTCGGACGTTAAGCCGAGCAACCGGCTACACGCTTCCAGGGACTGGCCCAGAAGGACCCGCAGCACGTAGCACTGGCGAAATCGCGGGGACAGACGCAAAACCGCCTGCAATTCGGCGGGAAGAGGCGATCCGGCTTCGCGCCAGTTCGACACCCCCCAGTTGGACACCGCGAATTCGGCCGGAAACCGGACAGCGGCCTTCAACACCTCCTGAAACAACGCCTCCTCGGTGTCCTCGTCCGGGTCCCATAACCCGATCGCATCCTGGACGGCGGTCTCCGCTTGTCCGGCGCTTCCCGTCAGCAGACGAGCTGCCAGGAAAGCCCGGTTGAGCGTGTGCTCAAGATTACCGATTGGTTCGCACATCTCAGTCTCCATCAGCTCGTGTATCACGGTATGCTCCTCTCACCTGCCAGGTCCTTGCTAAATCCACACTCACTTGCTCTAGACGGCATGGGCGAATGCCGCGGGAAAGTCCGCCGATTGCAAACTGTTCCCTGCCCAAGTGCCAGCTAAAGCCGGCGCTTCCCGCAGCCCTTGCGTGGCGCGAGAGATTCCGAGCTTTCGCATGCGCGCGATCAGCGTGGTCCGCGGCAGCCCCAGCTTGGCCGCGGCTCCTTCGCGGCCGCCGACCACCCAGTTGGTCTTCTGAAGCATCTCGATAATGTAGAGCCGCTCCACGTGCGCCAGTGTTTGGCCGGACTCATTCGACGTTACCGGAATTAAGCGCGTCAGCTCCGAAAGCGGCGGACGCAGGATCCGGCCCTCGGTGACCACCACGGCCCGCTCGATGAAGTTCTGTAATTCCCGGATATTTCCCGGCCAATCGTGGAAACGAAGCGCTTCCATCACATGCTCCGGGACCTCGTCGATGGTCTTGTTCATGCGCCGCGCGAATTCGGCGACGAAGTGCCGGACCAAAGCCGGAATGTCCTCGGTGCGCTCGCGCAGCGGCGGCAGCGTGATCGGAAATACGTTCAGCCGGTAATACAGATCGGCTCGAAAGCGCCGCTCGTTTACCATCTGCGCCAGGTTCTGATTCGTCGCGGCGACAACGCGCACATCCACCCGGATGGTCTGCGAGCTGCCCAGCCGTTCGAACTCCTGTTCCTGCAAAGCGCGCAGAAGCTTGGGCTGAAGCTCCAGCGGCAAGTCCCCGATCTCGTCCAGAAACAAAGTTCCCCGGTGGGCGAGTTGAAGGCGGCCCATCCGCTGCATCAGCGCTCCGGTGAACGCTCCGCGCTCATGGCCGAACAACTCGCTCTCGAGCAGCCCCGCCGGAATCGCCGCGCAGTTGAGCCGGACCATCGGTCCGGTGGCGCGCTGGCTGCGGCTGTGGATGGCCTGCGCGATCACTTCCTTGCCGGTGCCGGTTTCGCCCTGAATCAACACCGCGCAGTCTGCCGGCGCCACCATATTCACCTGTTCCATCACGGCCTCGAACTTCGGGCCCTCACCGATCAGCTCGTGTCCACTCGTATTTCGAATCATGATGTCCCCTCTCAAAGCTCGCTTACTATTTCGGTCAAGAACCACGTGCGGCGCTCGGTCTGATCGATCCAAACCTCGATCAGGCTGGTGGTCGCTACGTCGTTAAATTTCCCGCAAAGCTCGTGCGTTTCGCGGAGGTAGCGCGTCAGATCGACACTGTCATCCCGAAGCTCGGAAAGCATCTGGCGCGGCATCAGGCTCCCGTCGTCGTTGTCCTTCAATCGCTGATGCCGGGCGACATCGCCGATGGAGCGGAGGGTATAACCGCCGATCTTGCGAGCCCGTTCGGCGATATCGTCGGTCATCGCGAAAATCTGGTCGGCATGTTCGTCCAGCAGCAGGTGGTAGTCCCGAAAATGACGCCCCGTCATATGCCAATGGAAATTCTTCGTCTTCACATACAGACTGAAGACATCCGCCAACAACGTGCGTAACGAGGCGGAAATCTCGCTGACTGCTTCCCTGCCCAGGTCCAGCTTAGGTTCCACGGTTTTTGCTTTCGCGCTCTGAGTCATGATTGCCTCTCTGATTAATTGTTTGTGACCGCGACGACCAGCTTGCCGCGGCCTTCTCTTGCAACTTTGCCCGCGTATGCCACCGGCGCTTCCGACAACGGGATCACCTTGTCCACCACACACCGGAGCCGCCCGCTGGTCAGCATCTCGCCGATTTCGCCCAATTGTTTTTGATTCGGCTCCACGATGAAGAAGGCCTGCCCGACTCTGGGATCGGCCGACGCCGATTCCGTCGACACGATCGTCACCATGCGTCCGGCGGCACTTAGAACGCCCCAGGAACGCTTCAGCGTCTCCCCGCCCACCGTATCGAACACGACGTCCATTTCTTTAGCGAAATCTTCAAAGCGGGATTCGCGATAGTCGATGACCTGTTCCGCGCCCAACCTCGCCACCAGTTCACGATTCCGGTCCGACGCCGTTGCGAATACTCGCGCCCCGTGAAGCCGCGCGAGCTGGACCGCGAAAACCCCGACGGCGCCCGCTCCGCCGTGAACCAGAACGCGCTCGCCCGGCTGGAGCCTCGCATGGTCGAACAGACCCTGCCAGGCCGTCAGCGCGCTGATCGGAACCGAAGCGGCCTCCACGTGCGTGAGGCATTCCGGCTTGAGAGCCACGCCGAAGTACGGCGCGACGCAGTACTCCGCCATCGCCCCGTCGGAATACCAGTCGTTCATTCCGTAGACCTCGTGGCCAATCACGAGCGAGCCGACATCCTCGCCGATTTCCGCGACCACGCCTGAAAATTCATGTCCGGGCACCGCCGCTTTGCGTGCGGCGCCGCTCTTGAGATGCGTGGTCGGATACCAGGACAATTCCGTCGGAATAAAGCCGGCCGCGAAAACACGAATCAAGAGCTCGCCACGCCCCGCCTGTGGTCGCGCCGCATCGCTCTGCATCACTGCCTGCGGTTGAACGGAGTCAGTTAAGTGAACGCTTCTCATATTTCGGTCCGGTTAATTTTCCGCTCGGCGCTGCCGCTGCCCTTGAAGATCCCGGCAGCGCGTTGAACTGACTCCAACCTCATGCTGAGACTATGCGGGATTCCTGTCTCAGGTTCATCACAACATCGAGGTTTTTTAACCTACCTACTTCAGTGAGGGACCTCGCTACCACCTTGGTGGTACAGCGCACCTCCGCAATTTTGGGTATGTGTGCCACATGGGTAACCGGGTATGCTACATAGCAAAGACGAATGGGCGGGGTTACCAGCGACAATGGGAAATATAAATGAGTGATCCATCGAGTATTCGTGTGCTCAGCGTCGATGACCATCCGCTGCTTCGGGAGGGAATTGCCACCATCATCACCAACCAGCCGGATATGGTGCTGGTTTCCCAGGCCGCCAACGGCGCCGAGGCCATTCAGCAGTATCGCGAGCATCGCCCGGATGTAACGCTGATGGATTTGAGGCTCCCGGACCTGAGCGGCATCGACGCCATGATCGCGATCCGCACCGAGTTCCCCGACGC
>DATGGL010000116.1:0-6798 GCA_035308605.1 Bryobacteraceae bacterium | reverse complement strand
TAACCGGTCCAGCCACCCATGAAAATCAAAGGAATCGTCGCGAGCTGCGCCACCTGGCCGCGCGTCGCCTGACGCGTTCCATGCCGCGCCGCCACGTGCGCGATCTCATGCGACATCACGCCCGCCAGCTCCGCTTCACTGTCCGCCTTCAGAATCAGGCCCGAGTTCACGAAAAAGAACCCGCCCGGAAGCGCAAACGCGTTCACGTCTTCGGTGTCGATTACTTTAATGGTGAAGGGAACTTTGGCATCCGAATTCCGCACCAGATTCTGGCCGACTCGATTGACGTACTCCGCAATCACCGGATCGTCGATGATCTTGGCCTGCCGCTCCACTTCCTGCGCGAGCTGCTTGCCCAGCGCGATCTCTTTTTCGACCGAATACCAGTTCAGACCCTTGCCGACATCGCGATTACCGATCTCGTCCGGATCCTTCTTCTTGTCGTCCGCTAAGAGAGAGAAAGAAAGCAGCGAAACTAAAGCCGCGAGTCCGATAGTACGGCGCATGAATGGACTCCCTTCGTAATCAGTATAAACCTTCACACAATCCCTCACACGATCCTCACACAAGAGGGACGCCCGCCGTTTCGCGGCGTTTCGCCCATCGAAACCTATTCGGCGGTTAACTCCCGGTCGGGGGCCCGTCGCAGCCGCGGCCGGTTCGGGTCCACCGGATCGTTTCTTTTCCGCTTTTCGAGCGCCAGAAGCCGCGCTTTCACGTCGTTGAACTCGGACGTAGTCACCACGTACTGCGGTTGTTCCTTGAGCAACGTCTGAATCTCCTCTTGAACCCTGACGATGCGATCGCCGGTTGCCGGATGATCTGAGAAGAACTTCGAGACCCTCCCCGGCTGCTTCCGGATGAGCGCCTGGATCTTTTCGAAGATATCCACCATGCCAGCCGGATCGTAGCCAGTCTTATACATATACTCCAGCCCGAGGAGATCCGCTTCCGACTCAAATGCCTTGGAGAATTGCAGGAAGCTAACTGGAATCAGTACATTAGCCGCCTGTCGCGCACCGTAGCCCGCCCATCCTCCCATGAATATGAGCGGAATAGTCCCAAGTTGGGCGATTTCGCCTCGGGTTGCCTGCCTGGTCCCGTGCCGCGCCGCTATGTGGGCGATTTCATGGGCCATTCCGCCCGCCAGCTCGGCTTCCGTATCGGCAGCCAGGATCAGCCCTGTGTTGACGAAGAAATACCCCCCTGGCAGCGACAGGGCATTGATGCTCTCGTCGCGAATCACCTGGGTGGTCAGGGGAAACTTAGAGTCGGAATTCCGCGCCAGATTCTGCGCCAATCGGTTAACGTACTCGGAAATCACCGGATCGTCGACAATGCTGGCGCCCCGGGCAACTTCCTGGGCAAGCTGCTTCCCCAGAGCGATTTCCTTCTCGATTGAGTAGAAATTCACGCCCTTGGCGACGTCTCGTGTCCCGATCTGGTCCGGATCCTTCTTAGGATCTTTTTGCTGTCCTAAGACCGCGACCGCGAAAACGGCCGAGAAGGCTGAGGCACGGCGCAGGAATCGCATGTTGGTTTAACGTATCCTCTTGACAATGGGTTTCGAAAACTTAATGCGCTATCGCGACCAGTTTCCGGCGGCGGAAAGGCTGATATACCTGAACCATGCCGCTGTCGCCCCCCTGGTTCGTCCGGCCGCGGAAGCCATGAAGTGGCTGGCCGACGACTGTCTGGAGCACGGATCCCTTCATTACGCGCAATGGATGGAAACGTACGAGGGGCTTCGCCGCGCGGCGGCCAAGATGGTGAATGGATCGGCGGAGGAGATCGCCCTGGTGAAAAACACATCGGAGGGGATCGCAACCATCGCCATGGGGATCGATTGGCGCGCCGGCGATCACATAGTGGCGTTTATCGAAGAATTTCCGGCGAATCAGTATCCGTGGCAGCGTCTTGCATCGGAAGGCGTCAAGATCAAATGGCTTTCGGTCACCGATCCGCTCGACAAGATCGACGAAGCCGCGAAGGGCGCGCGTCTCCTGGCGGTCAGCTTTGTCCAATATTTAACCGGATATCGTGCTGATCTTACCGCCATCGGCCAGATCTGCCATTCACGCGGCGCGATCTATTTTGTCGATGCCATCCAGGGTATGGGTGCATTTCCAATCGATGTGCAGGCCGCCAGGATCGATGCGCTTGCCGCGGACGGGCACAAATGGCTGCTGGGTCCCGAGGGCTGCGGCGTCCTTTACATCGCGCGCCGCTTACAGGATCAGGTTGAGCCGGTTGAGTTCGGCTGGACCAACGTCGCCAGTTACAACGACTACGGCGCGCGCGACATGGCGCTTCGGTCCGACGCCGGCCGTTATGAATGCGGCACTCTGAACACGATCGGATGTTACGGCCTGCGCGCCTCGATCGAATTCCTGCTCGAAGTCGGGCAGGATCGGACGGGTCCGGCGATCCAGGCGTTGGGCGATCAGATCGATGCATGCGTCCGCCGTAAAGGTTACGAAGCCATGATCCCGAGGACGCCGCAGACCAGCGCCGGGATCGTTTCATTCCGCAAGCCGGGCGTGTCTTCAGATGCCCTGGTTGCCAGTCTCAAGGCGAATAATGTGATGGCCGCGTCTCGCGCGGGATGGGTCAGGATGTCGCCGCACTTCTACATCACGCCCGAAGAAATCGACCGGGCTCTACGCCAGCTTCCCTGATGCGCGTTGATTCGCGGCCAATAACGGCTTTCAGCCGTGCCCGAGATACATTAGCCAGCTCAGCCCAAACATCGCGGCGACGAAGCAGCCGAAGCAATACGCCGCGTAACGGACCCGCTCCCGATCCGTGCGTTTGGTAATGATACCCAGCACGATCGACGTAAACAGTGCGAACAGCACGGAGGCTTCGAAATGCGACAGATTCATCTTGGGCATTAGTCTTTTTTCCCCGTCGCGATTTCGAACGCGTCCACCATCGCCAGGATATTCAACAGGCCGGCGGCAACTAGAAACTTGGTCCCGTAATCGTGCACGTGGCCGGCAACGTCCGGCTGGCTATAGCCTAGCCATACCGTGAACAGATACAAGATTCCGGACATCACATTGCCGAAAAATCCGCCGCAATAGATGACGGTGGTGAGAATATCGCCGGTCTGAGGTTGAAACAGCGCGCCGCGCATCATCAGACCGAGCAGGAACATCGCCGCGACGCTCGCCAGCAGCAATCCGCCGCGGCCGGGCCGTTTCAATAAAAAATGTCCGCCGCCCGGGATTAACCACGCCAGCGCCAGCACGGGAGCCCATTTGCTGGCCGGTGGCATCGCTTCAGTTGCAGGATTTTCCGCCATGTACTTATTCTATCCACACTGCCGTAACGCCCGCCTGCGCGATACTGAAAACTCATGCAAATCTCGAGCCGGATTCTCGCCGAGATAGGACGCCCCGAGGTGGTGGTTCAGTGGGCGGAGCGAGGCCTTCGCGTCCTGGTTGTACTCGGGTTGGCGTGGCTCTTCACACGGATCGCGCGGCGCCTTCTGGGCCAGCTCCGCAACTACACGATCCGCATGATGGATCGCCGCAACGAGGGCTCAACGCTCGAAACCGAGAAACGCGCCGCCACCATCATCAGCGTGCTGAGCAAGCTGGCCAGTCTCTTGATCTGGCTGATTGCCCTGGTGATGGCGTTGAATGAGTTGACCTTCCAGATCGAACCGTTGCTCGCCGGCCTGGGCGTCGCTGGCTTGGCTCTTGGCCTGGGAGCGCAGACGCTCATTAAGGACTGGTTGGGAGGGTTGTTCATCCTGTTCGAGGATCAGCTCCGTATCGGCGACGGCGTCATCATCAATGGATTATCCGGCTCCGTCGAAGAGATCAATCTCCGCACGACGCTGCTGCGCGCCGAGAACGGGGCCGTCCACGTGATCGCCAATGGATCGATCACGACTCTCTCCAATCTGACGCGTGACTATTCCTATTACGTCTTCGAAACAACGCTGGCGTACGGAGCCGACACGGATCGGGCACTGGCGATCATCGAAGCCGTGGGCGCGGAACTGTTGCATGAGGAGCCCTACCGCAGCATGATTGTGGCGCCTATCGAAGTGATGGGCATCGACCGCCTGGCGGATCGTGGCATCGCCGTGAAAGCCCGCATCAAGACTCTCCCATCCAGACAGGCGATCGTAGGCCGCGAGCTGAATCGACGGGTGAAAGCCAAACTCGAAGCCGCCGGAGTCCAGTTCCCGGTTTACCCGCAACCACCCGAGAAAATCTCTTGAACACACCGCTCCCGAGCGTGTAGTATCAACTTGACGGCCCGTTTTCGCGGGCCTTCGCATTTAAGAGAAGTGTCGACCCGTTCAAGCCGCGCTTGCCGCGGCTTTTGTGTTTTTGGAGGAACATCCCGTGAGCCAGCGCCATCCGATCGCTACGAAGCCCGTCGTCTATCGCCTGCAGGGTATGGACGATGCAATCGTCCGTCGCGACATTGAATATAAGGATCGCCAAATAATCGACATTTACTATCCCCCTGGCTTTTGCCACGACATTCCGATTCCCGCCCTGTTATTCGTTTTCGCGGGTTCCGATGCTGGCGCCGAGCGGATCCTCGGTTGCAAATTCAAAGAGATCGAGTCTTACATATGCTGGAGCCGTCTCGCCGCAGCCTCCGGCATTGCGGCCATAACTTATACAAACTCCGATCCAGCGGCCGGCCCCTTCGACGTCTTGGCGCACATCCGGCGCAATGCCAAGACTCTGATGATCGACGCCAACCGCATCGCCGTTTGGGCCTGCTCCGGCAACGTTCCGCTGGCGCTTTCGGTGGTTTTGGAAGAAACGCCGCGATGCGCGGTCTTGTGTTACGGCTACCTGCTCGATCTCGGCGGTTCCACTATCGTCGCGGACTCTATGCGCAAGTGGGGCTTCGTTAATCCGTCCGCCGGAAAATCCGTCGCCGATCTACCCCGCGGGGTGCCTTTGATGATCGTCCGCGCCGGTCAGGACGAAATGCCCGGCCTCAACGAAACCATGGACCGTTTCGTAGCCGAGGCCCTTCACGCCAACTTGAATCTGACGCTGGTCAACCACCCCGCTGCCCCTCATGCCTTCGACATCATGGACGACAGCTCTCAGTCGCAGGAAATCATCCGCCAGATCCTATCGTTCCTGCGCTTCCACCTGTTCCCGCGATGAACCTGCTACACCCACCACGGGGCAGAAGGCTGATCCCGGATCACGATCTGGTTCAAAAACGCCGCCGCTTTCGTCAGCCCCTCATCCGGCGACATCAGCGTATCCTCATGCTCGATCGAAAGAACGTAGTCGTACCCGAACATTCGCAGCGTCGAAATAAATTCGGTCCACCACGTATACGCGTGCCCGTAACCGCACGCCCGGAAAATCCAGGCACGATTGCGCTCGTCCGTATACTTTTTCGTATCCAGCACGCCGGTCTTTGGCAGATTCGCGTCGTAAATCTGCGTATCTTTCGCGTGGACGTGAAAGATTGAGTTCCCCAGAACGCGGATCGCCTTGATCGGATCGATTCCCTGCCAGAACATATGGCTCGGATCGTAATTGCATCCGATATTCTTCCCCGCGATCTCCCGCAGCCTCAGCATGGTCTCCGGGCTGTACACCACAAATCCCGGGTGCATTTCGATGGCGACCTTCACTCCATGATTCGCCGCAAACTGCGCGTGTTTGATCCAGTACGGCGCGACTCTCTTATCCCACTGCCAGGCCAGGACGTCGAGATATTCCGGCGGCCACGGGCACGTCACCCAGTTGGGATACTTGGCTTTGTCGGAATCGCCGGGGCAACCGGAAAAGTCAACGACGACAGGGACGCCCAGTTTTTCGGCCAGCAAAATCGTCTTGCGGCTGGTGTCCGCGTACGCTTTGGCGATGTCTTTGTTCGGATGCAGCGGATTTCCGTGCGAGCTGAGGGCGCTGATGGTGAATCCGTTGTCGGCCAGCTTCTGCTTGAAGTCCTTGAGGGCAGTCTTGTCCTGCAACATCGACAGCTTGCAGTGCGGATCGCCGGGATAGTTTCCGGTGCCCAGCTCGACTGTCGAAATGTTCAACGAACGCAGCTTCTCGAAGACTTTTTCGAGCGGAAATTGCGATAGTAGTGGGGTAAAGACGCCGATTCTCATCGCGTCAAGAATATCAGACATGAACACCAGTCGTGTTCGCAAACATGTTTAGCGACAACGCGCTTGCGCAGCGCATCGAATGGGGCGAGGCGTTGAACGCGGCTGGATCCGGCGAATCGATCGCGATCTGCGGCGGCTACGCGAATTTCGCCGGCGTCGGGTCGCCGGTTACGCACGCGATCGGCCTGGGCATGAACGGTCCGGTTACTGCCGCCGAGTTCGATCGCATGGAGGAGTTTTACCGCTCCCGCGGCTGCGCTGTGAATCTGGATCTGTGCCCGCACGCCGACTGGACGCTCTTTGAGCTGGTCGCGCAACGCGGCTATCGCATCGTCGAATGCAACAATTCTCTGGCGGGTCCCGTGGTCGGCGGTCCGGATGCTCGAGTTCGTATGGCCGAGCCGAAGGAGGAGGACGCCTGGAATCGAACCTTAATTAAGGGCTTCTTTCCGGCCTCCGAGATCACGCCCGCGGAACTGGATATCGGCAGCCGCATGTTTCGGCTGGAAGGCGCGACGGCGTGGATGGGAATCGTCGACGGTCAGCCGGTTTCCGCGGCCGCGATGAATACGCGCGGCAAACTTGCCCTCCTTTTCGCTGATAGCACGCTCGAAAAGTTCAGGGGCCAGGGTCTGCACCTGGCGCTGATCCGCGCACGCCTGCATCTGGCCGCCAAGCTC
>DATGGL010000115.1:0-19459 GCA_035308605.1 Bryobacteraceae bacterium | reverse complement strand
CCGGTGATATCGGGACAAGTGGGATCGAGCATCGCGTTGTGATCGGCGAAGGGAACGGAGCTTAAAAAGTGCCAGTTATTGTCGACGTCGAAGGCGGCCCAGCCGCCGTCTTTCGATTGCATCGCCAGCAGCCAGTTGACGGCGCGATTGACGCACGCGTCATGACCGCGCGAGGCGCGGGAGTGCTGCAAGGCGAGCAGGACCTGCGCGGTGTCGTCGATATCCGGGTAAAACTCGTTGGCGAATTCAAAATACCAGCCGGAGGGTTCAACGTTGGGCCGCTTTATCGCCCAATCGCCCTTGCGGCGGACTTCCTTGGTCAAAAGCCAGTCAGCGCAGCGCGTCAGCGCGTGATCCGGCGCCAGGCCGGATTCGCCCAAAGCGTAGGCAGCGATGGCGGTGTCCCAGACGACTGAGAAGCAGGGCTGGAAATAAAATCCACGCTCGTCGTCGACCAGAAGATTGAAAAATTGCTTTTCGGCTTCCTTGACGTCGGGATGATCCTTGGGATAACCGAGGAGATCGAGCGCCATGATGACGTACATCATCGGCGGATAGATCGCGGCCACGCCGTCGGTGTAGCGGGTGCGCTGGAGCATCCACTGCTCGGCTCGGTGGATCGCTTTGGTACGCAGGCCGCGCCACATATGGCGCTCCCAGAATTTCAGGAATTTGTCGGCTTTGAGGAAGAAATTGCGCCAACTGAAGAAGCCTTCGTCGTTGGGAAATTCGAGCGGCACGCCGGGGACGAATAGTTCTCTTAACGTGAATCCGGCGGGAACCGGACGCCGCGGATTCAAGGCGTGCACGATCGACAGCGGAATCACGATGGCGCGCGACCACGACGACATCTCGTAGATGAATTTCCCGAGGAGCATGAACTCGGGCGGGATCATCGGGGCGTGCTCGCGCGGATACAGGCCGAACAGGCTGAGGTTGACCTTGACGTAGCTATTGGCGCGCTGCAATCCGCCTAGAGCAAGAATCCGCTGGCGCGCGGCCGCGAGCTTGGGATGATCTTCGGACAAACCAGCGAGCTTGAGCGCTGTGTAAGCTTTTACAGTCGCACTGATTTCCGAGGGGCCTTCGGCGTAGATGTTGAAGCCGCCGTCGGGCAACTGGCGGGCGAGAATCGAGCGGACCGCCTTATCGATCAGCGGGCGAGTGGGCGGATTCCACAGGCCGTTCTCCGGCGGATGACGCCAGAGTTCCAGGAGAATGAAATCGGATTCAAGGGTGGTATCGGCCGTGAGATCGGCCCACCAATAACCCTGTTCATGCTGCAAATCCAGCATGTGGCCGACGGCGCGCCTGGCGGCTTGGGCGCAACCCGCTGCCAGCGCATCGGCTACTTGGACGCCTGGACTCATATTCTTGAGACGGTCTGCAACTGAACCGTTCGCGCCAACTCCGACGGCAAGTTGAAACGAACGTCTTCCTCTTTGATCTCCATTTCCTCGAGGTGATTGAAACCGCGTTCCTGCAAGGATTCGATCAGCTCTTGCACCAGGTTCTCCGGAGCCGAGGCGCCGGCAGTGACAGCGACGGTGTTGACGCCGTCCAGCCATTCTGCGCGCACTTCGCTCAAATCGTCAATGAGATAGGCGGGAACGCCCATTTTTCCACAGACCTCAACCAAGCGACGGGAATTCGAGCTGTTCTGAGAGCCGACCACGAGCAACGCCTGGCATAGCGGCACCACCGCTTTTACCGCAAGCTGCCGGTTTTCGGTGGCATAGCAAATGTCCTGCGCGGCGGGGCCCTGAATTTTGGGGAACCGCTGGCGGAGGCGGTCGACGATGTCCTTGGTTTCGTCCAGGCTGAGAGTGGTCTGGGTGATGAAGGAAACGCGTTCCGGATCTTTTACTTCGAGGCGGTCGACGTCTTCTTCGGAGGACACCAGGATGGTGGACGCCGGCGCTTCGCCGAGAGTACCGATGACTTCGTCATGGTCCTTGTGGCCGATCAAAACGATGGTGTAACCCTTCTTGGCGAATTTGACGGCTTCCAGATGGACTTTCGTTACCAGCGGGCAAGTCGCATCAATCACCTGCAAACCGCGCTCGCGAGCCTGAGCACGAACGGCGGGCGAAACTCCGTGGGCGCTGAAGATGACGCGGGCGCCCGAGGGGACCTCTTCAAGCTCCTCGACAAAAATCGCGCCGGCACCGCGCAACTCATCGACAACGTGGCGGTTATGCACGATTTCCTTACGCACGTAGATGGGGGCGCCGTAGAGATCCAGCGCGATTTTGACGACGTCGATCGCGCGTACTACGCCGGCGCAGAACCCCCGTGGCGTCAAGAGGATAATCTTCTTACCCGCGGAGTTGTCCATAGGAAACTTACATTATAACAGTTCGGTTGAACGCCAACACCCTGACGAAAGCTTCTTCCCTCATGAAAATGAAGGAAATTTCATTCGGGAGACCCATCAACCTTGAGATGCGGCCGGCCTAGGTAAGTATTCAAGTTTTATAGGAATCGCCCGGAAATCCCGTCGCAAAAAGCGTCCCGCGGCCCAGCAGCCATTGCGGGTCGAAGCGGCGTTTCACCTCGCGCATCGCTTGCATTTCGGCAGGGGAGTACTGGATCTCCAGCAGGTGCGCTTTGCGTTTGCCGAGGCCGTGCTCGGCTCCGACAGTGCCTCCGAGTTCCACGGCGGCGCGGGCCAATTCTGTCATGAGAGCTTTGTTGCTGTCGAAGCGTTCCTGCGAATCGGAAAAGGTGTTGATGTGCAGATGCGCGTCGCCGATGTGGCCGAAAATGACGTAGGGCTCGACCAGGCGCTGGCGATAGATCGAGAGCATTTCCCTGCCCTTGTCGATGGGCACGGCGTAATCGGTACTGAGTTTCATGAAGCCGCTCCGGCGGATGCGGTCATTCACGCGCTCCGGGAGGGTGTGGCGGAAGACCCGGAAGCGTTCCCGGTCAGAGGCGGAGATGGCGAACCAGGAATCGGCTTCGAGCGCGCCGGACATGTCGAGATCGGTGTCGCCCTCGAGTTCGATGATTAAGGCCGCGGCGTGGGGGACATCCATCATTTTGAGGGACGGAGCATCCAGATATTCGAGCATTCGCAGGCCGGGGGCCTGGCGCCACTGGTCGACCGCGTCGAGGGCGGCTTCGTCGGATTTAAAGAAGACGACGCCGGAAATCAGTTCGTCGGGAGGGGGAAGAAGACGGAGTTCGGCCTGGGTGACGACGCCGAGCGTGCCTTCGGCGCCGATGAACAGATCGATCAGGTCCATGCCGGGAGCGAGGCGGTATCCGGCGGAATGTTTGGTGGTGCGCGGGAGGCCTATTGACGGAACATCGAAGGTGATCGGCTGACCGCGGCGGATTTCTAGAATCTCGCCGGTGATCAGGGCGACGCGGAGGGCTTCCACATGATCGCGCGTTGCGCCGAAGCGGAAGCTGCGGGAGCCGCTGGCGTTGGCGGCGATGTTGCCTCCGAGGGACGCGGTGTTCTCGGTGGGATCGGGCGCGTAGAACTGATTCGATCGCGCGGCGGCGGATTGCAGGTCGCGGAGGAGAACGCCGGGGCCGACGATGGCTCGGCCGGGTTCGATCTGGAGATGGTTGAGCCGGGCGAGCGAAATCGCCCAGCCGTTCTGGGGGACGGCGGCTCCGGTGACACCGGTGCGGGCGCCCATGAAGGTGACGGGAATTTGTTGCTGGCGGGCGCGGCTCAGGTGTTCGAGCAGTTCAGGCTCGTCGCGGGGAGTGAGGATTTGGTCGGCTTGACCGGGGTAGAGCGACGCGTCGGTGATGTCGGGCACTTACTATCGATTATTTCATCGTTCGGAATACGGCCGTTAATAAACGGGGATGAACGTGAATCGAAGACGGCCTCGGGATACTGGACCGGGAACGAGAGTGAGCGGGTTTACACTTCCAAGATCACGGGCATGATCAGCGGGCGGCGGGAGGTTTGCTTGGTCAGGTAGCGCTTCAAATCGGCGCGGATTTTTTCTTGCATTACGCCCCAGTCGCCGCGCTCTTCTGTGGTGGAGGATTCGATGGTTTTTAGGACCACCTGCCTCGCCTCCTGCATCACCTCGGAGCTTTCTTCCATCGACATGAAACCACGGCTGACGATTTCGGGGAGGCCTTCCAGCTTGCCGGTTTGTTTGTCCATGGCGATGATGGGGAGCACGAAGCCGTCTTCGGAAAGATGACGGCGGTCACGGATGACCATGTCTTCGACCACTTCGTCGAGCGTGCCGGAGTCGATGCAGACGCGGCCGACGGGGACGGAATCGCCTTTGCGGGCGCCGGCTTTGTCGATTTCCAGAGTGTCGCCGGATTCGAGAACGAAGGTTCCTTCGAGACCCCAGTGGCTCAAGTGCTGGGCGAGTTGAGCGTGTTTGGCGAGCTGGCGGTATTCGCCGTGGATGGGAACAAAATACTTGGGACGGACCAGATTCAGCACCAGGCGCAATTCTTCTGCGCTGCCGTGGCCGGAGACGTGGATGGGAGGGTTCATGGTCCCGTAGATCACGTCGGCGCCGCGGCGGGCGATGTGGTTCATCATCCGGTAGATGGCTTTTTCGTTGCCCGGAATGATGCGGGCGCTGAGAGCGACGGTGTCGCCGGGCTCGATGGAAAGAGATTTGTGATTGTCGATGGCGACGCGGGACATCGCGGACATCGGCTCGCCCTGGGTGCCGGAAACGATAATCGCCGTCTTGCTGGGAGACGACTGCATGATGTCCTGCGGGCGCAGCAGGATTCCGTTGGGAATGGTCAGCAGGCCGAGATCGTGGGCGATTTCGGTGGTCGCGAGCATGCTGCGGCCGAGGAACGCGACTTTGCGGCCGTATTCATGAGCCAGATCGAGGATCTGCTGGAGGCGATGAATCGAGCTGCTGAAGCAGGTGATTACCAGACGGCGCGGAGAGCGGACGAAGAGGTCTTCCAATCGCGGCGAAACGGCGCGCTCGCTTTCGGTGTAGCCGGGGCGGTCGACGTTGGTGGAATCCGACATCAGCAGCAGGACGCCGCGCTTGCCGTAGGCGGCCAGAGTGTGGAGATCGAACAGCTCGTTGTCGGTAGGCGTGGGGTCGACTTTGAAATCGCCGGTGTGGATGATGACTCCGAGCGGCGTTGTGATCGCGAGGGCCACGCATTGAACGATGGAGTGCGTCACATGGACGAACTCAATGGAAAAAGGCCCGAGATTCAGGATCTCACCGGGCTTGACGCGATTGAGCTTGGCCGTGGCGAGCATGTGGTGCTCTTCGAGACGCCGCTCGACCAGCGCTAACGTGAATGCCGTTCCGTAAACCGGCACGGGGATCTGAGCGAGAAAAAAAGGAACGCCGCCGATGTGATCCTCGTGGCCGTGAGTCAGCAGCAGGCCGCGCACGTGCTGCTTGTTCTGCTCGAGATAGCTGAAATCGGGGGTGACGATGTCCACGCCCATCAGCTCGGCATCGGGGAACATCATCCCTGCGTCGAGCACGAGGATGTCATCTCCGTAGCGGAGGGCCATGGAGTTCATGCCGAACTCGCCCAGGCCTCCGAGCGGGATGATCTGTAGTTTTTTATCGGACAAGACTAAAGATTAGCAGACTAAAGTTTGACGGGTTGCGGGAGGAATTTCGAGATCGCGGACCATAATTCAGCGCTTTTGATGGGCTTGGAGAGAAACGCCCGCATACCTATCTGACGGCAGCGCTCGCGCAGGTCGTCGCCGGTGTTGGCGGTGAGAGCGAGAATCGGCACGTCCTCATAACCGGGAAGCTTGCGCATTGCCGACGTGGTTTCGAGACCGTCCATGCCGGGCATCTGAAGATCCATCAGAACCAGATCGTAGCGGCGCGCGGCGGCGGCATCCAGAGCTTCCTGCCCGGACATGGCGAAATCGGCGCGAACCGGATGACGCTCGAGAGCGTGGCGCAAGACCGTAACGCCGACGGGGTTGTCTTCGACGGCCAGAATCAGCGGACCGGCGATTCCGGTTCGCGCCGGCTGCGGTTTCGATTCGGCGACGGGTTCGACTGGCTCGCGCAGGGGCAGGTGCACGGAGAAGACGGATCCGCGGCCGGGTTCGCTCGAAACATCCACGCGGCCGTTCATGAGTTGCGTCAGCTTACGCGCCAGGGCGAGCCCGAGGCCGAGCCCCGGATAGGTGCGCGCGAGGCTGTTGTCCACCTGACGGAACGATTCGAAAATCACGTCGAGGCGATCGGCGGGAATGCCAATACCGGTATCGCGAACCTGCATTGCCAGCTCGCCGCCTTCGACCGAGACGCGCAGCTCGACGCTGCCGGAGTGGGTAAATTTGATCGCGTTGCCGAGCAGGTAACCGAGCAGTTCCCGTATGCGGGGGGCGTCGCCGACCACGGTTTCGGGAAGGCCTGGTTCGAACGTCGAGAACAGACGCAATCCCTTGGACTCGGCGCGCATGGCGTGGTGGTCCATGGCCGCCTCCACCATTTCTTTCAGAACGAATTCACTATCTTCGAGCTTAAAACTGCCCGCTTCGAGCGATGAGATTTCCAGAGCGGCATTCAGGATTTCAAAAAGACTTTCAGCGCACAGGCGGGCGGCGTTGACGTATTCGCGCTGCTCTTCATCGAGCGTGGTTTCGAGCAGCAGATCGGCCATTCCGATGATGCCGCTGAGAGGCGTGCGGATCTCGTGATTCAGGCTGGCGAGGAACAGACCTTTGAGCTGATCGAGCTCATTTTTCTGTCCGGGCGCAACGCTGGGATCGGCCATGGCTGATGTGACGGTATTCCATCGGCCGGACCCGCGGGGGAGTTTAGGGTGTTTCCCTGAGGATTACTGTTGCTGCTTCTTCACAGGGGGCTTCTCGTCCTTTTTGGGACTGGAAGCGTCGTCGACAGTGTCGCCGAAAGTGATCTTCACGTCGGATTTGAACTGCTTATAATCTTCATACTTAACGGTTTGCTTGATGCGAACGTCGTTATCCTTGAAGTGCAGGGTGTCGTTGGCGATGGTGTAGGTGGGGAACCAGTTCTTGCCGTCGACCTGTTCCCGGTACGTCTCGAATTTGGGAAACGCGTTGTTGCCCTTCTTGCTGGCGGTGCCGACGGCGCGTCCGTAGCTCTTAACGATCTGCAGATCGCGGTCGTCCACCCAGACTTCTCCCGAAAAGTAACGTTTCGCGCCTTCGATCTTTTTGGGCTTGACGGCGAAGACGTAACAGCCGATTTCGTCGACCTGCTGGCGGCCCAGGTAGCGGACCAGGTAATTCGGCAGCTCGGTCGTGGTAAGAACGAAGGGCTGGACACTGCGCAGATCTTCCATATCCTCCGGGGTGAGGAGAATCTGGTGGAGACTGGGGACGGGAGACCGCACGACGTGCTCGGTGCGCCTTCCATCGGTGGTGAACACGATGTCGGAAACCATTTCCCAGCGGCCGGTGGCGTTGCCGGAGTCGTCCAGTTCCTGGATGCGGGCGGTCTGGCGATACGTATAATTCTCGCGGGCCTGGGCGAAGGCGGCTTCCTTGGCGGAGAATTTCTGGATGATCTCGTCGATTTGAGACTGGGAGAGATTCTGATTGGTGTCGGCCGCGAAAACCGCGGTTGCCGCGAAAAGTGCTAGCCCGAATGCGCGCATGGAGACTCCTATAAAGCCGGACGAGTGTTCGTCAACTTCGGTTACCTAACATCTGCTTGGCAATCGTGATCCGCTGCACGTTGCTGGTGCCTTCATAGATCCGGCCGATCTTGGCGTCGCGATAGAGCTTTTCGACCGGATAATCCTTGGTGAATCCGACGCCTCCGAGGACTTCGATGGCGCGCGAGGCGGCGCGCTCGGCCACTTGAGAGGCGAAATACTTGCACATGGCGGCTTCGGTGACGAACGGCAGTCCGGCATCGCGAAGGCGGGCTGCATTGTAAACCATCAGGCGCGTGGCTTCGACCTCGACGGCCATCTCAGCCAGATCGAACTGGACGCCTTGAAATTCCGCGATCAGCTTGCCGAACTGCTTGCGTTGTTGCGCATAAGCCAAGGCGTGATCGAGCGCGGCCTGCGCTACGCCGAGCATCTGCGCGCCGATACCGATGCGGCCTTCGTTCAGAGTTTCGATGGCGATTTTGTATCCTTTGCCGACTTCGCCGACGACGTTTGCTTTGGGAACGCGGCAATCGTCGAGGATAAGCTCGCAGGTGGAGGAAGCGCGGATGCCGAGTTTGTCTTCTTTCTTGCCGACCTGAAAACCGGGGAATTCGCGTTCAATCAGGAAGGCGGTGATGCCTTTGTATCCGGCTTCGGGATTTACGGTCGCGAACAGAAGATAGAGGCCGGCTTCGTAGGCGTTGGTGATCCACATTTTGCGGCCGGTGAGGCGATAGTGGTCGCCTGCGTCAACGGCTCGGGTTGCCAGGGCGAAGGCGTCGGAGCCGGAGCCGGCTTCGGAGAGAGCGTAGCTCGCGACGGTGTCTTTTCCGAGGCGCGGGAGGTAGCGGCGTTTTTGATCTTCGGTCGCCCAGCGGAGGATGGCGTTGTTGAACAGGGTGTTCTGGACGTCGACGATAACGGCTGCGGAGGGGTCGACTTTGGCTAGTTCTTCGATGGCGAGAATGGATTGGAAGAAGTAGCCGCCCTGGCCGCCGTACTCTTCGGGTACATCGATCGCCATCAGGCCGAGGTCGAAAAACTCGTGGATCAGGTCTTTGCGGAAGAGAGCGGCTTCGTCCATGGCTCGGACATGGGGGGCGAGGCGTTCGCGCGCGAATTTGCGCACGGTGGACTGGAACATTTTCTCTTCGTCGGTAAGCTGCGTGAGCGGACCGGGCGTCGCGCGCTTTTCGGTGGCCAGCATTAGTTCAATTGTATTATGGGCAGTGCGCGGGGGGCGGATTGTGGGTTTTCGCGGGATCCGCTTGCTGGCGCGCGCGGTTCGGTGGCGGAGTTGGGTCGTTGGGCGGGAGTTGAGCGGTGGGGCGGGATCCGCTTGCTGGCGCGCGCGGCTCGGTGGCGGGTGTGGGGATCGGTGGGCGGGAGTTGAGGGTGGGGCGGGATCCGCTTGCTGGCGCGCTCGGTGCGGTCGGTGGGCGGGGGTTGAGCGGTGGCGAGGGCGTGGATCGTGCGGTCGAGGGAAGCGGGTTGCGAATAGGGAGACAGGATGACGGATTGGAAGAAGATGGCGAGCGCGCTGGATCCGGGGATTCCGGATGCGGATGCGGAGAAGGTTGTGCCAGTACTGAATGCGCTCGAGGCGGTCTGGCGGCCGCTGCAGGCGTCGATTCCGGCGGGGACTGATTTGTGGACAGGGCCGGAGGATATCGCGTGACGATCCTGGAAGCGGCGGCGGCCCTGCGGGCTAAGAAGGTCTCGTCGGTCGAGCTGGTGGATGAGTCACTCAAGAAAATCGCCGCGGCGAATCCGAGGCTGAATGCGTTTATTACAGTGACGGAGGAGTCGGCCCGAACACGGGCGCGGGCGGCGGATGCGGAGCTGGCGAAGGGCGTCGATCATGGGCTGCTGCATGGCGTTCCGATCGCGCACAAGGATCTGGTGATGACGCGCGGGGTGCGAACTACCGCGGGGTCGAAGATTTTTTCGGATTTCGTTCCGGATCAGGACGCGGTGGTCGCGGCGAAGTTGAACGATGCAGGCGCGGTGATGGTCGGCAAGACCGGGCTGCATGAGCTGGCGTACGGGATTACGTCGACGAATCCGCATTTTGGGGCGGTGCGGAATCCGTGGGATACGGATCGGATTCCTGGAGGATCGAGCGGCGGATCGGGCTCGGCTGTGGCGGCTGACCTGGTGGCGATGGCGACGGGAAGCGATACGGGAGGCTCGATTCGAATACCTTCGTCGTTCTGCGGGACTGTGGGGCTGAAACCGACGTATGAACGGGTGAGCCGGCGAGGGGTGATTCCGCTGGGGATGACGCTCGATCACATCGGCCCGATGACGCGAACGGTGCGTGATGCGGCGGTGGCATTTAACGCGATGGCGGAGACGCCGGGCGGATTCGTGCCGCAGGAAAACGCCGACATTCGCGGGATGCGGATCGGGCTGCCGCAGAATTATTATTTCGACAAGCTCGACCTGGAGGTGGCGGGCGCGGTGCGCACGGCCGTGCAGACGGCGGCGGCGCTGGGGGCGCGCATTGTCGACGTGCGCGTGCCGGATATCGACGCGATCAACGTGGTGGGCCGGATTGTGCTGCTGGTGGAAGCGGTGTCGAATCTGGGTCCTTACCTGGGAAGGCGCGGGGATTTCGGAGCGGATGTGCTGACGCTGCTCGATCAGGGCCGGCTGATTTCCGGAAGAGACTATGCCGACGCGCAACGGCTGCGGCGGGTTCAGATTCGCGAGTTTTCGAAATTGTGGAGCGATGTGGATTGCATTTTTACGCCGTGCACACCGACGCCCGCGCCAAAGATCGGCGAGACGACGATACAGGTTGGCTCGACAACGGAAGACGTGCGGCTGACTTCCACCCGACTGATGCGGGCGATTAATGTGCTCGGGATTCCGTCGCTGGCGATGCCGTGCGGGTTCACGCAGAGCGGGCTGCCGATCGGCTTGCAGATTTTAGGGGCGCCGCGGCGGGAGGATACGCTGCTAACGATCGGAGCGGCGCTAGAGGATGCGCTGGGGCTCGGGGGGCGGCGGCCGGCGGGGTTCTGATCCGACGGTCTTTTAGCGCTTGTAGCCGATTTTGCGAAGGAACGTGTGGCGCCATTCGACGTCGGCGGGGGATTCGACGCCTTTGGGAGAGCTGCCGTCGACGACGCCGAGGACTCCCCTGCCCTGTTCCGTTTCAGCAACGATGACTTCCACCGGGTTCGCGGTTGCGCAAAAAATCGAGCACATTTCGGGGATATCGCGGATGCGGTCGAGAAGATTGATCGGGTAGCACTGGGTCATCGCGATAACGAAGACGTGGCCGGCGGCGATCGCTTGGGCGTTGCTTGTGGCGACGGCCTGGAGCCCGGCGTCATTGCCGTCGACGCGCGTCAGGCACGCGCCGGAGGCCTCGTTGAACGCGATGCCGAATTTGGCTTGCGGGACCGTGTTCACGATGGCTTCGTAGAGATCTTCGACGGTCTTGATGAAGTGGCTCTGGCCCACAATAATATTCGCGTTTTCGGGAATTTCCAGGCGGACTGCCTTAAGCTCCATAAGTTTCTAATGATAATGGAATGTGCCACGGGCTATCCGAAAGTCGACGGCGATACACGGGCGTTTGAGCGTACATCGGGATGGGTATGCGTTCGTGATTCCCGACGAACCCCTGCCGGGGATTAAAGGCGACATCTACATCTCGAAAGACGCGGCTTACAAAGGCATGCACGGGGATCGGGTGTCGGTCCGCATAAAGCGGATCGAGCACGACGGGCGGGCGCATGGCGAGATCGTCGAAGTGCTGCGGCGGGCGCATCCGTCGATCGTCGGCGAGTTTCACATCAAGCGTAAGGGCAATTACGTCGTGCCGCACGACGACCGGATCCGGCAATGGATTCAAATTCCCGATGGGCTGGAGCGGCCGGAAGCGCAGCCGTTTGTGCACCGCGTAGGCGCGCGAGCGGTCAAGGTGGAATCGGTAGAGGATCTGGAAGGGATGATCGTCACGGCCGAGATTCTCGATTTCGGAGAAGAGGGCGAGCGGCCTACCGGGCGGGTGATCGAGATTCTGGGGCATCCGGACGATTTCGGGATCGATGTCGAGATCCTGATTCGCTCGCACCACATTCCCCATCGTTTTCCAGACGACGTCCTGGATCAGGCGCGGGCGATTCGGGGAGCGATTCCGCAGGACGAGCTTGCGCGGCGGCGGGATTTCCGGGATCTCGACATCGTCACCATCGATGGAGAGACGGCGCGCGATTTCGATGACGCCGTTTGGGTGGAGCGGCTCGACAACGGGCATTACGCGCTCCAGGTGCATATTGCGGATGTCGGATATTATGTCCGGCCGGGTAGTCCGATCGATCGCGAGGCGGCGCTGCGGGGGACCAGCGTATATTTCCCGGATCGCGCGGTGCCGATGCTGCCGGTGGAGCTTTCAACGGACCAGTGCTCGCTGCGGCCGAACGGGGATCGGCTGGTGCTGAGCGCGCTGCTTGAGATTGACGGGCGTGGGGATGTGGTCCGGCAGGAATTCGCGCGCGGCGTGATCCGGAGCGTCGAGCGGATGACGTACACCGGCGTCCACGGCGTGCTCGAAGGCGATGCGGAATTGCGGGAGCGATATGCGCGGCTCATTGGACGCTTCGAACTGATGCAGGAGCTGGCGCTGGTTCTGAATCGCAAACGGGTGCGGCGCGGGTCAATCGATTTCGACTTGCCGGAACCACTGCTGGAGTTCGATGAATTCGGCGAGATGACGGGCGTCACGCGAGCGCCCCGGAATATCGCACACCGGTTGATCGAGGAATTCATGCTGGCGGCGAATGAAGCAGTGGCGTCACATCTGGAAGCGGCAGGCTTGCCGATGATCTTTCGAATCCATGAGCGGCCGGATCCGAAACGGGTGCTGGAGTTCGAGGATATCGCGGCGCATTTCGGATATTCGCTTAGCGCGGGGGCGGCGCCGGTAAAGCGGTTCAAGGAAACGGCCATTGCGCTGGACAATCCGAATCTGACGTCACGGAATTATCAGAAGCTGGTGGCGAAAATCGCGGGGAAGCCGGAAGAGCGGATCCTGAGCTATTTAATGCTGAGGTCGCTCAGGCAAGCCCGTTATAGCGACAAGAACGTGGGGCATTTTGCGCTGGCGGCGCCGAGTTATACGCATTTCACGTCGCCCATCCGGCGGTATCCGGATCTGATCATTCACCGGATCCTGGCGGCGTATCTGGATGGCGGCGGCTACCATGCGGATCTGCATCGAATTGCGGAGTCGTCATCGGAGACGGAACGCCGGGCGGCGGAGGCGGAGCGGGAACTGGTGGAGTGGAAAAAAGTGAAGTTCATGATCGACCGCGTGGGCGATGAGTTCGCGGCATTGATCATTTCCACCACGCGGTTCGGGTTTTTCGTGGAGCTGGAGGAGATGTTCATCGAAGGGCTGGTGCCGATGGACTCGATTGCGGGGGATCAGTACCGGTATCACGAGAATACGCGCAAGATTATCGGGGAGCGGTCGCGGAGGCAGCTTTCGATCGGGGACAAGGTCCGGGTACGGCTGGATCGGGTGGATGCCGTGGAAAAGAAGCTTCAGTTCTCCTTAATCCAGCCGGGACACTATTCAAACCGGGGCGCGAAGCGGGGCAGGAAACGGGTAGAATAGGGGCAGTGATTCCTGAGAATACGACGGACTCTGTAGCTCTGCCTGAATCCAGTCCCACCACCGTTCCCGTTCCCGAGGCCGTTGCGCCAATCCAAGAGCAGGCGCAGGAACCTGCTATCGAACCACAGCGCGGAACCATCGCGGAGTGGACCATAACGATTCTCCTGCTGCTGTTCTTGACGACGACCCTGGTACAGGCGTTCGTCATTCCGACGGGATCGATGGAGGATACGCTGCTGGTGGGCGACCATCTACTGGTCGACAAGCTGGCGTTTGCTCCGTCGGGGCCGGTGAGCAAGTACATCCTTCCGTACACGCCGATCAAGCGCGGCGACATTATTGTTTTCCGCTATCCCGTGGATATTTCGCAGACGTTCGTAAAACGCTGCATGGGCGTGCCGGGAGATCACCTGCGGCTGGTGAACAAGCAACTGTATTTGAACGGTACAAAGCTGGATGAGCCGTACAAGGTCAATAAGACCGATTACCTGGATTCGTACCGCGACAATTTCCCGAGCGAGCCGAACGCCAATGTGTTTCCGGGCGCGGTCGACATGCTGCAGCATCATCAGGAGAACGGCGAAATCGTGGTTCCGCCGGGATACTACTTCGCCATGGGCGATAATCGCGATTCGTCGCTGGACAGCCGGTATTGGGGCTTTGTGCCGCGCGAGAACATCATCGGAAAACCGCTGATCATTTATTGGTCGTACGACGCGCCGACGAATGAGTTGAATACTTCGTCGATCAACGTCAATCACGTGCTGGATCTAGCGCAGAATTTCTTTTCCAAGACCCGCTGGCGGCGGACGTTCATGCTGATTCACGGCTATCCCGTGAAGTAAAGACGATGAAAAAATTCATTGAATCGACGCGGGATTTTGTCAACGAGTGGTCCATTAACATCCTGATTCTGCTGTTTGGGACCACCACGCTGGTGCAGGCGTTTATCGTGCCGACACCGTCAATGGATACGACGGTGCGCGTGGGCGATCATCTGCTGGTCGACAAGCTGTCGTACGCGCCGCCGGGAGCGATCAGCCACTTTTTCCTGCCGTACACCGAGCCGAAACGCGGGGACATCATCGTGTTCCGGTATCCCATCGACATCCAGCAGAACTATGTGAAGCGTCTGATGGGCGTTCCGGGCGATCACATCCGGGTGATCGACAAGGCTCTGTATGTGAACGGGAAGAAGCTCGAGGAACCGTATGTGCAGCACGTGTTTCCGGGGCTGGAGCCGTATCGCGACAATTTTCCGGCGCCGCCTTCAGGGCCGGTGTATCCGCGAGCGGTGGAGATGCTGGAGCATAATGTCGTGAATGGCGAGCTGGTGGTGCCGCCGGGCTTCTACTTCGCCATGGGCGACAATCGCGACAACTCGCTCGACAGCCGTTACTGGGGATTCGTGCCGCGCGAGAATATCATCGGCAAGCCGCTGGTGATTTTCTGGTCCTACGACGCGCCGACCGAAGACTGGGTCGATTACAACGCCAATCATTTTATCGACCTCGCCAAGAATTTTTTCACTAAGACGCGCTGGAATCGCACGTTGAAACTGGTGCGCGGTTATCCGGTCCAGTAAATGCAACATGCCTACGGGCTGATCCTGGCGGGCGGCCGGGGGACGCGCTTCTGGCCGCGCAGCCGGCGATCGCACGCCAAACAAGTCCTGAGGATTTTTGGAGAGCGGTCTATGATCCAGCAGACCGTGGACCGGCTGCGTCCCGTGATCCCGCCCGAACACCTGTGGGTGTTGACCAACGATCATTTGCGGGCGGAGATCGTGCGGCAGCTTCCGGAGGTCCCCAAGAACCAGATCCTGGCGGAACCGGCGCAGAGGAATACGGCGCCGGCGATTGGACTGGCGGCGCATATTCTGCAATCCATTGATCCCGAGTCCGTGATGGGTGTATTTCCGTCGGATGCGCTGATCGCGCGGCCACGCGATTACGCACGGCTGCTGAAACCGGCGTTTAAAGCAGCGCGCGACGGGAAGATCGTCGTGCTGGGAATTCAGCCGCGCTGGGCGGAAACGGGGTACGGCTACATCGAACTGCCGTCGGGGATCACGCCGGGAAAAGATCCGGTGGACGTACTGAATTTCCGGGAAAAGCCGGACGCGGCGACGGCGAAGGAGTACGTCGCGGCAGGCAACTTTTATTGGAACGCCGGGATGTTTTTCTGGCGCACGTCGGTATTGCTCGACGCGCTGCGGCGGTTTCTGCCGAAGACGGCAAATCTGCTGGCCAGTCTGCCGGCGTTCGCGAACCGGCAGTTCGCGGCGAAGCTGAAGACGGTGTTTCCGCTATGCGAAAACATTTCGATCGACTACGCCGTGCTGGAGCGTGCGTCTAACGTGGCCGCGCTGGCGGCGGGCGATATCGGCTGGAACGACGTCGGGAGTTGGAACGCGGTTTACGAGCTTCACAAGCGCGACGCGCAGGGGAATGCGCTGCGGGCCGATACGCTGGTGGAGGCGAGTTCCGGCAATTACGTCGACGCGGAGAAGAAGCTGGTGGCTCTGCTCGGCGTGAAGGATCTGATCATCGTCGATACGCCGGATGCGCTGCTGATCGCGGATCGCAGCCGGGCGCAGCAGGTGGGGGATCTGGTCAAACGCTTGGAAACGTCGAAGCGCGAGGACCTTCTTTAGCCTCCTGGTTGGCGAGATTGCGCAGAGCTTCGACGCTCGAGCGGTTCTTGTGTTCCTGCTTGGTCTTATACATGCGGCGGTCGGCTTGCGAGAGTAAATCCTCGGCGTCGGCGCCATCGGCGGGATAAGACGCCTGGCCGATGCTGAGAGCGAGCAGACTGTCGCCGACGACATTTCTTCCGGCCTGGCGGGTGACTTCGGTTAGTTGAAGAATTTTTGCTTCCACGGCCTCGCGGGGATAGCCGGGTAGAACCACCACGAATTCGTCGCCGCCCATGCGGGCGACGTAATCGTATTCGCGGCAGGTTTCCTTCAGAGCCTGGCCGACTTCGCGCAGGACGCGATTTCCGACCAGGTGCCCGAAGCGGTCGTTCACTTCCTTGAAGCCGTCCAGATCGCACACGAGCACGCTGAGCAGCGATGTGTGGCGCTTGGACCGGGCCAATTCGCTATCGAGATGCAGGAACAGAGATCGCGCGTTGGGCAGGGACGTAAGAGCGTCGGTGGTGGCGGAATTTTCGGCCTGTTGATACTTCAGGGCGTTCTCGATGGTCAGGGCGATCTTTCCGGTGACGGCGGAGAGAATGCGCAGATGATCGGAGGTGAACGCGTCCTCCTGGGCGGCGTAGAGCGTGAGAACGCCGACCACGCCGTGGGGACCTTCCAGGTGCACGGCCAGAGCGGATTTCAACAACGCGTGACGGCCCGGATCCTTCGGATTGACGGCGGGATAGCCGGGCTCGACGGATGGGTCGCCGTTGACGATCGGGTCGCGAGTCTGGCCGACCCAGCCGGAGATTCCTTCGCCGAGCGGGATACGCAGGCTCGAAAGGAGCTGGAAGTTCTCGCCGTTGACGTATTCCGGGACCAGCACGCGGTCGCGGAGGACATAGATTGCGACGCTATCGAACGAGCAGATGCGTTTCAGGCGCAGCGTCAAAACGGATAGAGTTTCGGTCAGGCTGAGCGAGTTGCCGAGTTCATGGGTCAGCTCGAACAGTTCCTGGGCCTCATGACGGGCGGCGGCGATATGCGAGAGGAAATCCGGGTTGGAGGAATTCGAGGCGCGTTCGCGTTCGGGCAGGCCCGGGATCGAGTCGGCTTCGGGCAGGGTCCGGCGCATCGAGCGATGCGATTGGCGGGCGGCTTCCACTTGCACGATTGACTCAAGCTCTTCATGACGGCGGGCCAGGACTTCAACCACCTTGGGATCGAAGCTCTGGCCGGACTGGGCAACCAGGTATTCGATCACTTGCGCGGGCGGCATGGCGCGGCGGTACTGGCGATCCGAGATCATTGAGTCGAAGGAATCGACGGCCGCAAGAATGCGCGCGCCGATGGGGATTTCTTCGCCTTTCAGACCCATGGGATAACCGGCGCCGTCCCAGCGTTCGTGATGCGCGCGGACGATCGGGACAACTGGATATGGAAAATCGACGCGCTCCAGAATCTCGGCGCCGATGAGTGGATGAATTTTCATCTTGTCGAATTCGGCGGGAGACAAGCGGCCGGGTTTCGAGACGATCTGCTCGGGTACGGCGAGTTTGCCGATGTCGTGCAACATCGAGGCGGCTTTCAACGCCTGAAGCTCGGACGGAGTCAGCGCCAGCTCGCGGCCGATCTCCGCGGCGTAGATACCGACGCGGCGCAGATGCTCATAAGTGTTGTAGTCCTTCGCTTCGATCGCCAGGGCCAGCGCTTCGATGGTCCGCAGGTGAAGACTGGCGATTTCCTGCACCTGATTTTTTTCTTCTTCCAGGCGGTTGAGGTACAGGCAATAGGAACGGTGAATCCAGTAGAGGATGGGGAAGACCAGGAATCCGCTTTCCCATCCGGCGAGGCGCGTGATGATGGCGAGCATGCCGGCGCTGGCGGCGCCGACCAGATAGTACGGAAACGACCAGAAGTAGCATTCGCGCCAGGTCTTGATCAGCGGCTTCCGGTCGACTAAGGACGCGAGCACGGCCAACGGGATGGTATTGCCGACAAAGTACACGCAGGCGGAGAGTACCAGCATCAGGGCCTGGCCGAAGCCGGTGTGGATGGCGCCGGTGAGCGAATACCAGAAGCTCGCGGAGGACACGGCCAGAGATACGCTCGCCACATTGAATAGGACTCGAGACAACTGCGGCCTAGGAGGGTCTTGAAAACGGGGACACACAGCTCTGTCCACAAGGCTGTTTGGTGGATTGCTTGAATCGATCCGATCGGGGACAGAGCTGTCTGTCCCCGTTTTCGCGGCTGATCCCCAAAACGAATGAAGAATCGTGGTGATGCACGCGATGGCCAGACTTTCGGCCGGACTCATGGTCGCGATACAGATCAACACGAAGAAGAAGTTCGCCGACATGATGCCGGTGATCCCGGGCAAGTGAACTTTGAAGCGCGAAGCCAGACAGGCGATCAGGAAATAGCAGAGAAAGCGCGTCGGATCGTCGGATCTCCATTGGGAGAGTCCGCCGGCCAGCGTAAAGGCGCCGACGAGCACAGTGATAGCGATGTAGATTTTGGCCGAGCGAGGCATTCTTGCGGGATCGAGTAGTAAGAATGCACGTGGGTTACCGTTGTAGACATCCGAGATAACTTGTTAACAAAGAACGTGCGGCGCGGGTTTTGGGCGCGGCGCCGCGGGTGACAGATTGTCACAAAAGGAAGATTCGGGGCGAGCTGAATCCGGCGCGGCCGAAGTACCATGGCCGGATGGAATATTTGCGTCGTGGGCCTAAAGGAATCGCGGCACACGTTTAATAGTATTCTCGGAGGACTTATGAAGAAGCTGATGATAGGCATCGTGCTCGGCGGGGTCCTGGGGATTTTCGACGGGCTGACAGCGTGGTTCACGCCGGAGGTCCGGTCGGAGATCGCGGGGATTTTGGTCGGGTCATGCTTCAAAGGAGTTCTAACGGGGCTTGCAGCGGGAATATTCGCGCGCAAGGTAAACAATATCCCGGCGGGGATCCTGGTAGGACTGATCGTCGGGCTGGTGCTGAGCTTCGGAGTAGCGCAGATGCAAGGGAAGTACTACTTCGAGATCATGCTGCCCGGCAGCATCCTGGGCGCGATTGTCGGTTTTGCGACGCAGAAGGTCCCCCAAACTCAGGCTTCCTAGAGGCCAAACCTGTAAAGGAGACATATACCATGGCAAGAATTGTTCATTTCGAAATTCCGGCGGACGATCCCGCACGCGCGGCGGAGTTTTATAAGACGTGCTTCGGCTGGGACATCCAGAAGTGGGGTGGGCCGACGGAGTATTGGCTCGCGAGCACCGGCCCGGCCGCGGAACCGGGAATCAACGGCGGGATCATGAAACGGCCGCATCCGGGTGCGGTGACGTGCAATACCGTCGGGGTGGCATCGCTCGATCAATCGATGAAGGACGTCGCGGGCGCGGGCGGCAAGGTCGTTGTGCCGAAGATGGCGATTCCAGGGGTCGGCTGGCTGTCCTACGCGGTGGACACCGAGGGGAATCAGTTCGGCATGATGCAGCCCGATCCTTCAGCGAAGTAGGGGCCGGTATACACTCAAGGCTTGAGACTGTTTTTCTTCCTGCTGTTCACTGTCGCTGCCTG
>DATGGL010000114.1:0-33923 GCA_035308605.1 Bryobacteraceae bacterium | reverse complement strand
GGAACTTTTTGAAATTCGCAAGTCTAGCCGCGGGCGCTTTGCCGCTCGTCAAAACCGGCTGGGCCGCGCGCCGTGATCTTCGCAAGGCGATCATGTACGAAACGATTAAGATGCCGGGGACGGTTCTGGAGAGACTCCAGGCAGTGAAGGCGGCTGGATTTGCCGGCGTCGAGCCGATGAGCCACATGAGCCAGAACGAGGTGCTCGACGCGCTGCACGCCACAGGGCTGCAAGCGGCGAGCGTGTGCTGCTCGACGCACTGGAAGAGTCCGGCGAGCGATCCGAGTCCGGCCGTGCGCGAAACGGGCCGGAAGGGGCTGGAACAGGCTCTGCGCGACGCGAAAGCTTACGGGGCAAGTTCGGTTCTGTTCGTGCCGGCGGTGGTGAACAAAGACGTATCCTACGATGCGGCGTACCTGCGTTCGCAGGAAGAGATCCGGAAGATGCTTCCGCTGGCAGGCGAACTTGGCGTGAAGATCGCTATTGAGAATGTGTGGAATCACTTTCTGATGTCGCCGCTGGAAGCTGTGCGGTACATCGACGAGTTTCAAAGCACGGCCATTGGCTGGCATCTGGACGTCGGGAACGTGATCACGTTCGGTTGGCCGGAGCAGTGGATCCGCATACTCAACAAACGAATTCTGAAGCTGCATATCAAGGAATACAGCCGCGAGAAGGCGGCGAAGACGGGGCCGTCATCGGGCTTCGAGGCGCGGTTCCTGGAAGGCGACAACAACTGGCCGGAAATCATGAAGGCGCTGGACGACGTCGGCTATCACGGCTGGGGCATCGCGGAGCAGCGCGGTGCCGACTCGCGCGAGGGTCTGAAGGATCTTTCTGAACGCATGGATCGAATTTTTGCGAGCTGATTATGGAACGCGATCAGAACACGAAATTGCCGGAGCGGCGGGAGTTTCTGAAATCCGCAGCCGGCGCGGGGCTGGTGGCTGGATTCCCGGCGATTATTTCCGCGCAGACGGTTACCAACGCGATTAAGGTCGGTCTGGTAGGGTGCGGCGGACGCGGAACGGGCGCGGCGTCGCAGGCGCTGCAAGCCGACGACTTTACTGAGTTGAGCGCGGTCGCGGACATCGATCAGGACCGCATCGACAATTGTCTGGATACGCTGAAGAAGATTCAGAGAGTCGCCGGGCGGGTGCAGGCCGACCCGGCCAAGCAGTTCCTGGGGCTGGACGCGTATCAGAAGCTGATCGCGAGCGGTGTGGATACGGTGCTGCTGGCGACGCCGCCGGGGTTCCGGCCGGTTCATCTGGCAGCCGTGATCGGGGCGGGGAAACACGTTTTCTGCGAGAAGCCGATTGCGACGGACGCGCCCGGCGTGCGGTCGGTTCTGGCGACATCGGAGCTGGCGAAACAGAAGGATCTTTCGCTGGTGGCCGGATTCTGTTGGCGCTATAACAATAAGATCCTGGCGACCTTCGAGCAGATGCAGGCCGGAGCGCTGGGCAAAATGGTCGCTTATTACGCGACGTATTACACCAATCCTGTAAAACCCATGCCGCCGGCGAGCGCGCGTCCCGCGGGGATGAGCGATATCGAGTGGCAGATCCGCAACTGGTACAACTTCGTCTGGCTATGCGGAGACAGTATTGTCGAGCAGGCGGTGCATAGCGCCGACAAGATCGCATGGGCGATGCACGACCAGCCGCCGGTGAGCTGCGTCGCGGTCGGCGGGCGTACGATTCCGGCGGAGGGTGGCAACATCTTCGATCATTTCGAGGTCAACTATCTTTATCCGGACGGAACGCGGGCGTTTCTCGCGAACCGGCAGATGGAAAGCTGCTACAACGAAAATTCGGATTACATTCTGGGCACGGACGGAACCTGCACCATAGGCCGCGGCCCGGCGCCGCACATCGATGGCAAGACGAATTGGGCGTGGACCGGCCAGGAATACAACATGTATCAGCGCGAGCACGATCTGCTGTTCGCATCCATCCGTAAACATCAGCCGATGAACGACGGCAAGCGCATGGCGACAAGTACGCTGCTCGCCATGATGGGCCGCATGGCGGCTTACACCGGTCAGCAGATTACGTGGGATCAAGCGTTGAGTTCGCAGGAGCAACTGGTTCCGGCGACGATCGAATGGACTGGGTCCCACGAAGTTCCGCCGCGTGCCCTGCCCGGCGTGACGAAGTTTCTGTAGGCCGTGCGTACGGCGGTAATCCTGGCGGTCTTTTGTATTGCGATGGTGGCGGGACAGGCGCCGGTGGACTTCGCACAAAGCGTCAAGCCGGTTCTTGAACAGAGCTGCATCTCCTGCCATGCAATCCGGCAGGCGAACGTTCCGGCGTTTACTTCGCGGCAGGCTTTGATCGACGCGAAGCTGTTGGTTCCGGGTAAAGCGGAGGAGAGCCGGTTCTATCAAGTCTTGCTGCGGGCGGAGGGCGCGGCGGGAGCGATGCCTCCCACTGGCGCGCGGCTTGCGAATCGCGATATCCGCGCCATTCAGCGTTGGATCAACGGGGGAGCGGGCTGGCCTGAGGGCGCGACACTCTCACGATCGGTCGCGGCGAATCCGGCTGGCGATGTTGAGCGAAAGGCGGTCCAGCGAATCCGCGAAAAAATTCTGACGCGTGCCCAGACCGCCGAGCCGAAGCCGTATCGCGTGACGATTCCGGAAACGGTGGTTGCTTACGAGATGGTCCCGATTCCGGCGGGGGCGTTCGAAATGGGATCGTCCAGTTCCGGCAATCCCGATGAGCAGCCTCAACACAGGGTTCGCGTGGATGCGTTCTGGATGCAGGCGCACGAAGTCACATGGGATGAGTACCGGCTGTTTATGTTCTCGGCCCAAGCGAAGGATGAATCCGTGGATGCTGTGAGCCGTCCGACGCGGCCGTATGTAGAGATGAGCTTCGGGATGGGGATTAACGGCTATCCGGCCATCAGCATGACGCAGCATGCGGCTAACAAATACGCGGAGTGGCTGAGCGCGCGCACCGGCGAGTTCTATAGGCTGCCGACGGAAGCGGAGTGGGAGTACGCTTGCCGCGCTGGAACGTCTACGGCGTATTTTTTCGGCGACGATCCTGCGCGACTCGGCGACTACGCTTGGTATTCGGAGAACGCCGGCCGGAAATATCAGAAAGTCGCGACGAAGAAACCGAATCCATGGGGACTGTACGACATGCTGGGGAACGCGATGGAGTGGACGCTGGATCAATATGCGCCGTACGCGGCGGGCGAGGCCGCGAATCCGCGGGTGGAATCGAAGACGCCGTATCCGCACAGCGTGCGTGGAGGGTCCTGGAAAGACAATGCGGCGGCATGCGGGTGCGCGTCGCGGGTGCCGTCGAGCGCGGCATGGAAGCGGCAGGATCCGCAATTGCCCAAGAGCATCTGGTATCACACGGACGCGCAATGGCTGGGGTTCCGGCTGGTCCGGCCCGCGAAAATTCCCAGCGTCGAGGAGATGTACAAGGCTTGGAACAACGGCGTCGAGCACGACGAAAAGTAGCGTGCCTGTTCTTGTTGGCGTCCGCGGCGTGGTGTGCGACGCTACGGCCTTTCGAGGCTGTCGAATCCCACATGGGCACGCTGGTTCGCATCAAGCTCTACGCCGCGGACGAAGAACAGGCAAAAGCGGCGTTCCAAGGCGCGTTCGCTCGGATTGCCCAGTTGGACCGGATTCTTTCGGACTACCGGGCCGACAGTGAATTGAATGTGCTGTGCCGGAGTGCGGCCGGGCGTCCTGTGCGAATCAGCCGGGACCTTTATCGCGTGCTCGCGGCCGCGCAGCGGCTGGCACAGGAAAGTGACGGGGCGTTCGATGTCACTCAGGGGCCGGTGATCCGGCTGTGGAGACAAGCGCGGCACGACGGCAGGCTGCCCGATCCGGCCGATCTGCGCGCGGCGTCCGCCCGGGGCGGCTTTCGGAAACTGCATCTGAATCGATCTGGTCCGACTGCGACCCTCGATCAGGCGGGGATGCAACTGGATGTTGGTGGAATCGGCAAAGGTTATGCGGCCGATGCCGCGCTCGAAGTTCTGGGGCGCATGGGGATCGCGAGTGCGCTGGTGGCGGCGAGCGGCGATCTCGCGCTCAGCCACGCTCCGCCGGGCGAGCGCGGGTGGAAGATTGGGATCGATTCCCGGGACGGTCCGGACGCGTCTTTTTCGCGGGTGTTGGAATTAAGCGACGCGGCCGTCTCCACATCGGGCGACTCGGAGCAAGCCTTTGAGGCGGGTGGGACGCGGTATTCGCACATCATCGATCCGGCAACCGGCGAGGCGTTGACCAACGGTCTTACTGTCTCTGTGATCGCTCGCCGCGGAGTCATGGCCGATGGCCTGGCCACTGCTGTCTGCGTTCTCGGGACGGAACGCGGGTTGGCTCTGATTAAGAAACGGCCGGGCGCTGCCGCGATTCTTGTGCCGCGATCCAAAGACGAGCCAATCGAATCGGCACGATTCCGCGGTTATCTTCGCTAACATCAACTTTCGAAGTGGGATTATGGAGGATATGCGCTTTCACGCATTGAGTTTGGGGATCGCGCTGGCAGGTGCGGTCGTATCGGCGAATGCCCAGTGGCTGGACTATCCAAATCCGGGAACTCCGAGGACGCGGGACGGGAAGCCGAACCTGGCGGCTAAGGCGCCACGCGGCCGGAATGGTAAGCCGGATCTTTCCGGAGTCTGGCAGATCGAGCCTCCGCCTCCCGGTGAGATCGAACGGCTCTTCGGTGATCTCGGCCCCGCGGTGGTCGCGGGGGACGATCCGCGCGGCTTCTCCAGATACTTTCTCAACATGCTGATCGACTTCAAGCCGGGAGAGGCTCCGCTTCGACCGGAGGCCGTGGCCCTTACTTTGAAGCGCCGGCAGACGATGGATAGTCCTCAATCCCACTGCCTGCCGATGGGTCTGCCGGCTATTAATGGAATCGGTTTTCCCTTTAAGATCTTTCAGACGGGCGAAGAGATTGCGATGTTTTACGAGGGATATGGAGTCTTTCGCCAAATCCACACCGATGGACGCAAACTTCCGGTCGATCCGCTTCCGGCATGGATGGGATACTCGACTGGTAAGTGGGAAGGCGACACGCTGGTGGTGGATACGGCGGGATTCAACGACAAGGGCTGGTTGGATGCCTACGGACATCCGCGCAGCGAGGCGATGCACGTCCGGGAGCGTTTCCATCGGCGTGACTTCGGGCATCTGGACATCGAGGCGACCGTGGACGATCCGAATATCCTGACGAAGCCTGTTACGGTAAGCTTCACCGAACTGCTGATTCCCAACAGCGATGTCCTGGAGTTTTTCTGCGTCGAGGGCGAGCGGGACCGGATTCATATGCCGGCTGGGGACCTGAGCGGTCAGTTAGGCCGGACGAACCCCTGAAAATGGGGGCTTACGTCCTGGCTAAGAGGAACGCCGGATTGAAAAGATGGTACTGCTGGTCCATGCTTCCCATTGGCGCAAGTCGTCAATCGGAGGAAATATGAAGACCTGGAAGTTGATGCTCGGGATCGCAATCGCAGGGTACGCTCAAGCGGCGCTGATTTCGCTGAATGATCCGGTCACTCTTACCGGATCTTTTCCTACGTTCAGCTTTGTCTGCGGTCCGTTCGCGCAGCCGGCGGCGGGCAGCGTCGATAACGGGTCTTTCCAACCGGAAGAGACGTGTTTCCAGCAGGGAATCCATTGGGAGGGAGCGGAGACGGGAGACCCGACGCATACGATCGCGATCGATTTCGGCGGAGTCTTTACGATCGATGGTGCGATCGTCCAGGCCGACGATAACGATACTTACGAACTGGATTATCTGGGCACCGACAACGCGTATCATCTCTGGTGGAGCATACCGGTGGATCCGTCGTTTGGCCTGGTGACGCGCCCCAATGCCGATCAGACCACCATCATGACGCTGCCGGCCGTACAGGCGCTGGGAGTTCAGATCTTCGCGACCGGCGGTGACGGGGCTTACGCGGTCTCCCAAGTCGAAGTATTTGGCGATCCGGTTCCAGAGCCGAGTTCGTTCACTCTGTTGAGCGCCGGCTTGATCGGCTTCGGGTTGCTTGCGTCCCGTAGGAAGGCGATTCGAGCGCAATAGCCGAAGCTATTTTTGGGTTTTCGCCGCTGCTTCTTCCGCCTCTTGCCGGCGTGCGCCGCGTAAAACATCGCCCAGCGCGTAGTTGCCTTCGTGGCAGGCGTATTCGTAAATCGGCTGGCTGGTCGCGGGCCAGGTCATTTCGCCGGTCCACGGGCGGTCCCACGTGTCCGGATCTTCGACGGTGAAGCGATAGAGAAGGGTTTTGGCGTCGATGCGCTTCAGACGCTCGACGACATGAAGGTTCTCGGTCGATCCGCGGAACCGGGTCTTGTCGGTGAAATTCGTGGTGTCGATTACGAGCGTGTCTCCCTCCCAATGACCGACTGAATCGCCCATCCACCGGCGGATGTTCTTGGGAAGATGCTGCGCATTCATGCGGACGATGCGGGCGTCATGCACCATTTCGGTGAGGATCATGATCGAGTCCGGAGTTTGCACAATTTGATGCAAATCGTTATAGAAATAGTCTGGTAGCGCCGGGGGGCCGGAGGTGGAACCGAATCCGAGAAGGCAGCGCTCGCCGAGCGGCCTTTGTTCGGGATTGTCGAAATCGCCGGGCGGCGCGGCTTTAGTATCCGGGCTCTCACCTGTGTCCGATGTCGGCAGCGCACGGGCTCCCTCGCGGCGCTTGCGGGCGGCGGCGTTGACGGGAGGCACATGACCGTCCGGCGGGTCGACGACGATGGACGTGCGAATCTGTCCATCGACGATCATGTATGTGGTTCCCTGGTTCAGCCACAGCCGATCGTAGCCTCCGACGGCGCCGCCACCGACTTTCTCCAAGATTTCAAAAAACGATTTTCCCGGGGTCGTGTCACCGCCGACAGGTAGAAGAGGACGATTCGGATCCAGGTGCGTCGCGTCCTTGGCCCTGCGCGCGGCTTCGGCTTTCTGTAGAGTTTCCGCCTGTTCCTTGGAGAGAACGGGTGGATCGTTGGGCAGGCGCTCGATCGGAGTCATGGTGGCGAGGTCGTAGGTACCCTGCAAGTCGGGGTGCCCGTCCGGGGTCCGGGGGCCATTCGTCTGGGCCGTGGCGTTGAAGGCGGCGAGCGATAGCGCGACCAAGATTTCCGCGTATTCAGACCTTTTCATATTCACAACTCCTCGACTATTTGCTGAGCGGGTGCTTTCGATACGGGCCGTAGAGCAGCTCTTCGACAAATTCCACGCACTTGAAATCCAGGATCTGAGCGTTCTTTTCCTGGCGGCGGTAGAGCGGCATGCTCATTTTCCAGGGGCGCGTGAAGACGGATGGATCTTCGATGGTTGCTTCGTACGAAATCACGTCCGGGCTGGTGCGGGTGTAACGCTCGACTACGTGCAGCTTGTCGCTGTGAAAGTTTCCGGCGCGGTCGAACCAGGTCCGATCGTTCATGTCGGTCACGTCGATGACCAACGTCTCGCCCTCCCAGTGGCCGACCGACTGGCCCATCCAGGAATCGGCCGGTGCGGGTCCGGGGTTTTTCAGATAAATATTCCTTACCGCGCCGTCGTATTCATAGACCAGGGTGAGTGCGCTGGCGCTTTGCAAAATCTGGAATGGGTACGGCATGTATGTAGCGCGCGGCACGCCCGGCAGGTAGCACTTGATCTCGGGATCGCGATTCAACCAGTCCTGCTGGTTTTGTTTCCGGATCGCGAGCGCTTCCGGTTTGTAGGGGATTTCACCGCCTTCCACTACTCCCAGGCTGGGAGGCACTGCGCCGACGGCGCCCAGTGCGAGAACGGGGGCCGCGGGGACCGGGCCGTAGGGTCCGGGACGGAGCGCCATCGCGGGACGCGCCATATGACCTTCGATATCGTAATTAGCTTCGTTCAGCACCTGCCAAATCCCGTTCAGGTCAGGCTTTCCGTCGGGACCGCGCGGGGCACGATACGCCTGTGCGGCTAATCCGGCGGCAAATATGGTCGCAACCGCGGATATGGTTCTTAGTCTCCGGAGTGCTTCGCCCATCGAATATATCCTATGTCAAAATTATCTCCTTGCGTGAAAAGAATTGAGAAGAAGGCGGATAAACCGCGAAGCTCCGCCCTCTTTTCCTGGCGCTTCTAATGTCCCCGAAGGCCTGCCCGGAAGAGCACCTTCTGCTGCCAGAGGTATGCGCCGGGATTTCCGCCGGCGCGCTTACCGACGCGCCAACCACATCGCCTTTGTTGTTGATACTGGCCGCGATTCCCACAAGGTCTTGAAGCAGGACGCCGAGATCTGAAATGACTCCGTCCTGCCATAGGACCGAGTGCCAGACGTTGTTGTTGCTCAACGTCGACTGACCCGCGATCACTCTGTGCTCGTTGATCGAGAACGCGACATTTCCAGCTCCCAGGACGGCTGCATTCGGCGCCGATCCACCAAGATTGGGCAGAGCAAGCCGCCTTCTACGGTGGTCGAAAACTGGCAGGACAAATTCCGGCGCTTAGCTAAGCTGGCGCGAATTTACCAGTCGACGACCGACCCATCGTCGGGGTCGTAACGAGTTCGATATTCCTGCGGCTCTCCGACCTGAGCGCTCAGCTTGTTTTCGTCGATGGTGATGCCGAGGCCGGGCTCTGTCGGCAGGTCGCGATGGCCATTTTTTACCGGAGGCAAGGGTTTCGCGAGGAGATTGGCGTGTTCCGCATCGCCGCGCTCCTGAATCAGGAAGTTGGGGATCGACGCGGCGATCTGGAGACTGGCGGCGAGGGAGACGGGGCCCTGCGGATTGTGCGGCGCGATCGGCGAGTAGTACGCCTCGGCCATCCCGGCGATCAGCCGGAGCTCTGTTATGCCGCCGGCGTAACACACATCCGGCTGAAGGATCATCGCCGCCCGTTTTTCGAGAATCTCGCGGAAGCCCCACTTCGTGAAGATGCGCTCGCCGGTGGCCAGCGGGATGGTCGTTTTCTTGGCCAACTCGGCCATGACGTCGACGTTCAGGGGCTGGACCACCTCCTCGTAGAACCAGGGATGGTACGGTTCGAGCGCCTTTATGAGGAGCATGGCGGTGGGAGGTTCGACTGCGCCGTGGAAATCGATGCCAATATCGACGCCGGAGCCCTGGCGGTCGCGCAATGCTTTGAAGCGCTCGGCAACTTCGTCCACGAACTTTTGCCCTTCGAGGTATTTGAACGGCGCTCGGGTCGCATTCGGCGCGACCTTCATGGCGTTTACGCCGGTGGCGGCGTCGACCTGACCGTAGACGCGGATGCGGTCGCGAGTGGGTCCGCCGAGGAGCTTATAGACTGGCACGCCGTAGACTTTGCCCTTGATATCCCACAACGCCTGATCGATTCCGCTGAGAATGGCGGTCTTGATCGGGCCGCCGCGGTAGAACGAACCGCGGTGAATCGCCTGCCAGTGAAACACCACGCGATTCGGATCCTGCCCCACCAGGTAACGTCCGACCTCCTGCGCGCCCGCGGCGCACGCCTTGGCGTCGTCCTTAAGCATCTCGCCCCAACCGGTAATGCCCGCGTCGGTGGAGATCTTCACGAATACCCATGAATTCTTTAGAACAAATGTTTCGATTTTCGTGACTTTGATCTTATCGTTGGGGCCTACGGCGGCCGCGTCCGTGCGTTCCGCGGTGAACAGCGCATCCAGGCCGAAGAGCGTCCCCATTCCGAGGGCGCCTCGCAGTAACGATCGGCGGTTCATTTCTGTCGGTGGCATGATGGTCGACCTTTCCACGTCGATTCTATATCATCGACGCGGGACTCACGCGGAGCAGTGATCAGGCTAGCTTCGTCGCGAGAGCACGTAAAGCGTAGCAGGGCGCGTTCCTTCTTCGATCACCTTGAATCCCGCCTCTTGAAGCTGCGCGTTCCACCAATCGGGGCCGAGATTTCGCTGGTGCACCAGCAGCGGCCCAAAGGCGAAACCGACCCAGGGTTCTTTGGCCGTGATCATCAAGAGGAAATCCCCGCCGGGTTTTACCACGCGAGCCGCTTCGGCCAGCGTTTGGCGGATTCCGTCGCGGCCCAGGTGATCAATCGCGTACGCGCTCACGATGGCGTCGAATGACGAGGGTTCGAAGGGAAGCTTGCGCATATCGCCGGTCTGGATGGAGGCGCGCTGATCCACGCCGGCCGCTTTCAGATTCGCCATAAGCTTGTCCTGCGGGCTCGCGCTGGGGCCGAAGTGTTGTTCAAAAGAGGAGCCGAAAAGATCCAGCGCGACCAGCGTCGTTTGGGGGCGCGCCGCGAGGACCATAATCGATGATCTGCCGGTACCTGCGCCCAGATCGAGAACCCGGCCCGAGCCCGAGCGCAGAAAGCTTTCGGTGGGCAAAGCAGGCCGGCCGTTGATATCGAAGACAAAGCGTGTAATGAAAAGGGACGCCGAGGACCATAGGAGAAGGAAACCCCACAACAGCATGGGCCACTTGGACCACTTGCGAATGTAGCCAAGCAGAAACAGCGCTGCCGCGCAGACCACGATCGGCAAATGGCCGTAAGTTAGCCACCAGGGGTATCCAAAGTCGATTGTGGGCATGAGGGAAGTTTACGCCGGCTTTCCTGAACGGTGGCTGAACGGCGGGGTTCAAGGGGCCTGCGTGAATCCGCTTCCTATCGGTCGCGGTTCCGTGTCGGCGCTCTGTTGGATCAATGTGTTACAGGGCCGCTTGCGGTGCGGGGAAGCGGATACGGCGTTCAGCATCCATTCATGTGAATTGCGCTATAACGGTCTGGTTGCGGGTTCTGGTGGTGGAAGACGAGGCGCTCCTGTCCCGGCAGTTGGCGAAGGCGCTGGCTGACGCGGGCTACGCCGTCGATTGCGCGGACGACGGTGAACAGGCGGATTTCCTCATTCGGACGGAACCATACGATGCCGTAATGCTCGATCTGGGCTTGCCGAAATTGGACGGTCTCACGCTGCTTCGCCAGTGGAGGGATACGGGCGTGGCCGTTCCAGTGCTGATTCTGACCGCCCGCGGAAGCTGGCACGAAAAAGTGCAGGGCATCGACGGCGGGGCTGACGACTACGTGGCCAAGCCGTTCCGGATCGAAGAGGTCCTGGCGCGCGTTCGAGCTCTGATCCGGAGGGCACGAGGCCTGGCGCGCTCGCAATTGACATGCGGCGCGCTGACCCTCGACATCGGCACCGCCGGGGTGTCCGTAGCCGGGGCTCCGATCAAGTTAACCAGCCACGAATTCCGCGTGCTTTCGTACTTGATGCACCATGGCGGAAGAGTGGTCTCGCGGGCTGAACTGACTGAGCACATCTACGCGCAGGATTTCGATCGGGATTCGAATACCGTGGAGGTCTTCGTCGCGCGTCTGCGGCGCAAGCTGGGAGCGCCGTTCATTGAAACAGTGCGAGGTGTGGGATATCGAATGCGGGACCCGTCGGGAGGAGCGTAACGATGTGGCGATCCCTGCGCTCCAGGCTGATCCTGGCATCGGTTTTGTGGACTGCCGGACTGCTAATGCTGATGCACATGTTTTCGATGATGGTGATCCATGTGATTCCAAATGTCCGAGGAATTCGCGGCGTGGGACCGGTGTTAGCCGGGGTGCTTCTGATGATCTTCGGAATCGTTGCGTTGCGGCGCAGTCTGCTGCCGTTCCAGCGGGTGCGGGAGAAGTTAACCGCGGTTCGCAGGGGAGAAGCGCCGCAGGTGACGGGACACTATCCGAGCGAAGTGCAGCCATTGATCGACAGTCTCAACGCGCTGCTGGAGGATCGCGAGAAGGCGGTAAAACGCGCGATAGCCACGGCGGGGGATCTGGCGCATGGGCTGAAAACGCCGCTCGCCGTACTGGTGCAGGAGGCTGAGCGTGCCCAGGCCGCGGGAAACCACGAATTAGCCGACGGGATCACGCAACAGGTGGAGCGCATGTCGCGCCAGGTGAATTATCAGTTGGCGCGTGCCCGGGCGGCGGCTTCCGGAAGCGCCAACTCCGGGCGGTGCCGGGTAGCTGAATGCGCGGACGCTCTGGTCCGAACGGTTGTGAAACTCTATGCAGGACGGGCGCTCCGGATTTCAAGCAACATTGGGCCGGATCTTTGGGTACGAGTGCAAAGGGAGGATCTGGACGAAATGCTCGGCAACCTGCTCGACAACGCCTGCAAGTGGGCAAACTCCCGAATCGTCCTAGACGCGGCTCGCAATGGCTCGGCGATAGTCATGATGATCGACGACGATGGGCCGGGCTTGCCGCAGGCGCTGCGAACCGTGGCGCTGGAGCGGGGAGTGCGAATTGACCAGGCCGCTCCGGGCTCCGGTTTGGGGCTGGCGATCGTGCGCGAGTTGGCGGAGTTGTATGGCGGAGGGATCTCGCTGGAAGACTCGCCGCTGGGAGGCTTGTCGGCGCGGATTTCGTTAAGCGCGTTATGAAAGTGATGTTAGGCGCCGCTGCCGGCGGTCCGCACGCGAGCACTTCGAATATGCGGCGTGTCGTCCTTCTTGGGACCAACCCGGGCGCTGTCCGGGAACACCTGGACGTTGCCGGACTCATTCAGGCATACCATGCAGGTGTGCCGCGCGGTGGATCGCCAGTTCCGGTCCAGACCCGAGAGCGTGGAGTAAATCGCCGCGAGTGTAGCTTCCCGGTGAGCACTATGCGGCCAGTTCTCCACCAGATGCAGCCGGTAATGCTCTATCGCGATCCATTCGGATATCAAGGTCTTGGCAGCCTCACAAACGTTGTAAGAGTACGATGTTTTGCGTCTTGGAAACTTTGGAACTAGCGCAGTAGGAGATGGTAGCAGACCCGGCCAATTCGTTTCAACTCCGCCGGTCACGGCTCGCCAACGGATGGCTTACTTGCTGGTCCGTTTGGTGATGGCGGACGGCTCTTTCAGCAAGCTTTCGATTAATGCGCGGAGTTTCGTTTCGTCCTGCAGGTTGGCGTCGCCTTGCGGGGGGCTTTGCGCGCGGATCATGCCCTTTTTGTCAATGACTACGACCAGAGGGACTACGGGACGGTCCATGACAGAAAATCCCATGAAGCTCATCACCGGATCGTATTCGCCGTAGCCGACGGGGAATGTCAGATTGTTTTGGCGGATGAATCCAGAAGTCAGGGACTGGGCGTTCTGGTTCCAGGCGACGTCGATCGGCTGAAATCCGCGGGGGCCCAGGTCTTTGTAGATCCGTTCCAGGGCGGCGGAGAAGACCTGACAGTGCGGACAGGTCGTGAAGATGAATCCGAGGACGACGACTTTTCCGCGATAGCTGGACAGAAGCGTCGATTTGCCGGGAGCTTCCGTAATGGTGAATTCGGGCGATTTACGCGGTAATGGGTCGGTGGCGAGTGCGGGAATCGCTACCGATAGGGCCAGGATCGCCGCGGATACTTGAAGCCGCATGTCAGTGAGAGCTCGCGGTGGTCTTGGTGGGCCCTTTGCCGGTTGGAGCGGCAGCGCCTTCTTTCAGCAGCGAGGTCAGCAAAGCGCGCATGCTGGTTTCGTTTTGGAGTTTCTCATCGCCCTGCGGCGGGGATTGCGCGCGAATATTACCTTTGCGGTCGATAACCATCACTTGCGGCACCACGTAGCGATCCATGACGGAAAACCCTAAATATCCCATCACGGTGTCGGGCGCCGCCGAGCCAACCGGGAAAGGCACGCCGAACTCCTGCACGAATGACGGAACCAGCACCGCGGCGTTGTCGTTGAAGGCGACGCCGACCACCTGCAATCCCTGAGGACCGAGTTCCTTCAAGAGTTTCGTCAGCATCCGAGACTCGTCCTGACAGTGGGAGCAAGTCGTGTAAATAAATGCCACCACGACAACTTTGCCCTTGAGGCTGGAGACGGGAGTCTTCTTGCCCGACGGTTCCGAGATGAGGATCTCCGGGGCTTTGCGGATCACGGGAGGTTGAGCGAGAGCCGAAACGCCCAATGAAATAAATGCGGTAACCGCGGCGAAGGTTCGCATGTTCACAGTTTACCTCAACCCTTCCACGGATCGAACCGTACTGCCGGAAAGGGATAATTCAAACCTGCCGGTGTCGCCTTTCCCGATTACTTTTGCGCCTGTGTCCGTGTTGGAATTGGATTCGATCTCCATTTTTTTCCATCGGCCCTTCATCACGCGCTGATAGAGCCGGAAGAAGTCGCGAGCGGCTTCCGGGGAATCCCATTCGGAGATGTAGATGAGAACGGGATACTTCTCGCGTTTGTTTTCATACAAACGGTAGGAACCTCCATGCCAATGAGTCGCGGCGCGGGCGCCCTCCTTTTCGCCGACGTATTGCCGCAGGAGGACCGAATGATCGAATTCACCGAGACTGCCGTCGCCGAGCACGTGAAATTCGTGGGCGAGCTTCTTGCCGACGAAAGAATCGATCGGCGGCGGCTCCGGCTCGGAAGGCTTCTTCTCGGCGAGGTAGGCTTCGGGATGCATGATCTGCTGGGTGCTCACCGGCGGGCGGGTGAAGACGACGTCGAAACTTTCGCGGCCGAGCTTGTGATAGACCGCGTCCTGAAAGCGAAGTCCTTCGTTGTACGGGAAGACGAGGGATTCGCGCATGTATAGCGGAGCGTTGGTAAACACGGGGAACTCGGCGCCATCGGCTCCCAGGGTTTTGGTCAGCTCATCGATCATCTCTGGAGCGATTTCGGGCTTGCCGCCGGCGCGCTTGGAGACGTAAGCCCAGGTGAGCCACGTGGCCTGACCTTCCATCACGGCCTGGCGCGCGGTGGAGGCGTCGTCGTCGGGCGAGCCTTTGTGCAGATATTTGCCCAGGTGATGGTGCTGATCGGCGAGGGCATGCGCGAGCTCATGGACAAGCGCTACGCGCTGCTCCATGTCTTCCTTGGTGGAATCGAGAATGAAGAGGCGTTTCTTGTTGTAGTCGTAGAAGGCGGCGGCCTGTTCGCTGACCAGATCGACGGTTTCTTTTTCCAGATTGAAATCCTGAGGGACGAATCCGAACATCTTCAGCGTCAGCTCTTCGGCCCGAACGTCGTCTTTGTTGGAGCTTTCTTTCATTCGCGACTCGACGTACCGGCGAAAGGTGTCCTTGCTGAGCATTTCCGAGGGGACTTTTTTGAGGATTTTCCAACCGGTGATGGCAGAAAGAGAGGTCGCCATCTCGTCGACCTGCTGGAAGATGGTTGACGTTTCGGCCAGCGCCGCCAAAGACACGAGCGCCAGCAGGAGAAGACGAGCGAGCACGCGCATTCAGCGTAACATGGGGCGCGGGGTAGGCTTGCAGGCGGCGCGCCGAGTTGAGCCCGGCGCAAGATGTATTGGAACAAGACCGGGCGGAGTACAACTCCGCCGCCGGCTGCAAGCCGGCCCCACACGGGGCATCGACTGGGCGGGATCGCGATAGGATATACGCATGTTGCAGAGATCCCTCTACACCACATCCCTGTACACCATCGCGTTCGTTTTTCTGATCTTGGCCGCAGCTCTGTTGCTGGCTCAGAATGCGAATCACGAACTGGGTTATACGGATACGCCGATGCTTCCGGGCCTGCCGTATCGAGTGCATGATCCGGCGCGGCCGCATCCTCCCGTCGTAACGCCGAGCGCATTACCGGGCGGGCCTCCTTCGGATGCAATCGTGTTGTTTGACGGTAAGGATCTGTCGAAGTGGACTTCGGCCAAGCTGACACCCGCGGTGACGTTAAACGGTGCTCCGGCGCCGTGGAAGGTGGAGAACGGATACCTGGAAGTAGTGCCCGGCAAAGGCGACATCGCGACCAAGGAAAAGTTTGGCGACGTCCAGTTGCATGTCGAGTGGGCGACGCCGGCGGAGGTCAAGGGTAGCAGCCAAGGGCGGGGAAATAGCGGGATTTTTCTCCAAGGACGGTATGAGACGCAGGTGCTGGATTCGTATCAGAATCCGACGTATGCGGACGGGCAGGCGGGAGCGATTTACGGGCAGTGGCCTCCGCTGGCGAATCCCACGCGGAAGCCGGGAGAATGGCAGGCCTACGATATCGTCTTTGAAGCGCCGCGATTTGAAGGCAGCAATCTGGTTAAACCGGCGTTTGTGACCGTATTCCTGAACGGAGTGCTGATGCACAATCGCAAGGAAATCGCGGGGCCAACTCAGCATCGGCTGCTGGCCAAGTACGAACCTCAGCCGGCGGAGGATTCACTGGGGTTGCAGAATCACGGCAATCCGGATCGTTACCGGAATATCTGGATTCGACGGCTCAAGGGTTACGATCAGCCGGAATCCCGGTGATCAGGCGAGCGCCGCGATCGAACGTCAGGTATTGAAAACCCCAGCGGATAAATACGATCACCCGGTTGCGGAACTGCACCAGATACATCAGGTGCACGAACAGCCACAGTAGCCAGGCGATGAGTCCGTGAAAGCGAAGACGGCCGAAGTCGGCGACGCCGGCGGCGCGGCCGATCACAGCGAGGCTGCCCTTGTCGTGATAGCGGAAGGGCGGGGGCGTGACGTTGTGCAGACGGTCGACGATTGTATTGGCGACGTAGCGGCCTTCCTGCATGGCCACGGGTGCAACACCCGGCAAGGTCTTGCCGTCCTGATCTACGTGCGCCAGGTCGCCGATGACGAAAATCTCGGGATGGCGTGGGAGGGTGAGATCCAGCTCCACGTTGACGCGGCCCTGACGGTCGAGGGACGCGCCGGCGCACTTTTCCAAAACCTTGCCGAATTCGGATGGGGCAACGCCCGCGGCCCAGAGAACCGTCCGCGTCGCGATTTTTTCGCCTGACGCGAGAGTGACACTTTCTTCGTCGATGGCGGTGACTCTTACGTTGGTACGGGGGCGAACGCCTAATTTGACCAGGGAACGTTCGGCGTCGACGGACAGATCTTCGGGATAGGCGGGCAGGATATGCGGCGATCCTTCGAGGAGGATGATATGCGATTCCTCGGGGTGGATGGAACGAAAATCATGGCGCAAAGTGTCGGTGGCGATTTCGGCCAGCGCGCCGCCCAGTTCGACCCCGGTCGGGCCGCCGCCGACGATGACGAACGTCAGCCAGGCGCGCCGGCGTTCGGGATCCTCCTCGCGTTCCGCGGCCTCGAAGGCGTAGAGGATCTTGTGACGGACGGCGGTGGCGTCTTCGATCGATTTGAGACCGGGAGCTACGGCCGGCCAATCGTGATTCCCGAAATAATAATTCTGGGCGCCGGCCGCGACGATCAGTGTGTCGTAGGGAATAGAGCCGCCGTCGGCGAGCAGCAGCTCGCGAGCCGTCGGATCGATTGAAGTCGCCTCGCCGAGGAGCACCCGCGCGTTTCTCTGGTTCCGGAGCACGGCGCGAAGCGGGGCGGTGATTTCGCCGGGCGAGAGCGATCCGGTGGCCACCTGATAGAGCAGGGGTTGAAACAGATGGAAATTGCGGCGATCGAGAAGCGTCAGATCGACGGGCGCGCGGCGCAAAGCGGTGGCTGCGTACAGACCACCAAAACCGCCGCCGATGATGACGACCCGATGCATCCAATTGTTGGATGCGGGACGGGTTAGCTTAGATCCCGGCTATTTTTCCTCTTCCCCTTTGTGAAGTTGCTGGCCGAGGAAGTTGTCGAGTCCGATTTCACCGATGGCGTGCAACTGGCCTTCGAGATAGTCGACGTGCTCCTCCTCGTCCTTGAGAATTTCCTCGAAAAGAGCGCGAGAGGCGTTGTCGGAGGCTTCCGTTGCGATCTTGATCGCTCCATTCAACTGCCTGACGGCGTGAATCTCCAGCGCGAGATCGCTTTCGAACTGGGCCTTGACGTTTTTGCCGACGTTGATGGGGCCGATGTCGGTCATGTTGGGGGTTCCTTCCAGGAACAGGATCCGATTCATGAGTTTTTCCGCATGAATCATCTCTTCGATCGACTCTTTCCGGTAGTAGGCCGCGAGGCGTGCGTAGCCCCAGTTCTCGCACATTTTCGCGTGCAGAAAATACTGGTTGATCGCCGTCAGTTCGGCCTTGAGCGAGTCGCTGAGAGATTTTAGGACTTTCTCGTTACCTTGCATGCCACCAAATTTTAACAGAACAGTTACGCGGCGATCCGAAAAACTATCCAAAGTAGGAGGGCGGACCGCGCGGTCCACGATATGGTTCGCACCAGATTCCAGGTTCGCATCGCGTCTATCGTGGGTTTGTGGAAGCCGCGCGCGAGCTTCCGGTGCAACAGAGAGTACCAGACGGTCGCGTATCCGATGACGCAGATTAATGCCAGGCCGACGGCGGGGGACGCACGGCCGACGGCCGCCGGTGGTGCGACGACCAGCCACACGGCGGTGAAGAATTCGACCGACATCGGAATTACCATCAGTTGCGAGTTCAGGCGGCGGTGCAGGGCGAGCTGGTGGATCAGTTCCGGGTAGTCGCCGCGGAGCAGGATCGGCAACTGCACGCATGCGAGCGACCAGGCCAGTCCAGTGAGGAAGAGGGTGGAGGCGAGATTCGCGAGCAGCGCGGAGCTCAATCTTCGTCTTGTTGCGCGGCGAGCCTGGTGACGACGGTGAGATCTTCCAGCGTGGTCACGTCGCCGGTTACAGAATTGCTCGTAACGATCTCGCGGAGCAGGCGCCGCATGATCTTGCCGCTGCGGGTTTTCGGCAGGGCGTCGGAGAAACGGATCTCCTCGGGGCGGGCGAAGCTGCCGATTTCGTGCGCGACCCAGGTGCGCAGCTCTTTCGCGAGATCGTCATGGTTCCAGTCGCCTTTCTTCAGCGTGACGAAGCAGCAAACGGCCTGGCCGGTGATCTCGTGCGGCTTGCCGACGACGGCGGCTTCCGCCACGGCGGGATGGCGGACGAGAGCCGATTCGACTTCCATGGTGCTCAATCGATGCCCGCTGACGTTCATGACGTCGTCGACGCGGCCCAGGACCCAGTAATAGCCGTCGGCATCGCGGCGCGCGGCGTCGCCGGTGAAATAAGCTCCCGGCACACGGCTCCAGTATTGCTCCTTGTAGCGCTCGGGATCACCCCATAGCGTGCGCGCCATGGCCGGCCAGGGGCGGCGGAGGATGAGAAAGCCTTCGCGATCATTTCCGACGGGGGTGCCGTTCAGATCGACGATATCGGGGATGACGCCGGGCAGCGGCAAGGTGCCGGAACCGGGCTTTAGAGGAACCGCGCCGGGCATGGGCGCGATCATGATGCATCCGGTTTCGGTCTGCCACCAGGTGTCGACGATGGGGCAGCGTCCCTTGCCGATCACGCGGTGATACCATTCCCACGCCGCGGGATTGATCGGCTCGCCGACGGACCCTAGCAGGCGCAGACTCGAGAGATCGTGCGCGTTCGGCCATTGCTCGCCTTGACGGATGAGCGCGCGGATCGCAGTGGGCGACGTGTAGAAAATGTTGACGCGGTATTTTTCGATGATGCGCCACCAGCGGTCGAAGTGCGGATAGTCGAGCGAACCTTCGTACATGACGGTGGTCGCGCCGGCGGATAACGGTCCGTAGACGATGTAGCTGTGGCCGGTGACCCATCCGATATCGGCCGAACACCAGTAAGTATCTTCATCGCGCAGGTCGAAGACCCATTTCATGGTGGCGGTGACTCCGGTCAGGTAGCCGCCGGTGGTGTGCAGGATGCCTTTCGGTTTTCCCGTGGTGCCGGAGGTGTAAAGGATGTACAGAGGATGTTCGCTGTCGAGCGGCACGGCGGGGCAGTCTTCGGTGGCGGATTCGTCGAGATCGTGCCACCAATGATCACGGCCGGGCTGCATAGCAATTTCCGATCCGGTACGGCGATATACGACGGTGTCCCGAACCGATGGGCAATCGACCAATGCTTCGTCGACGGCGGGCTTTAACTTTACCTCTTTGCCGCGTCGAAAGCCGCCGTCGGCGGTGATTACGAGGGCTGCGCCGAGATCGTTAATCCGGGCTTTCAATGCTTCCGCTGAAAATCCTCCGAACACGACGCTGTGGACGATGCCGAGCCGGGTGCAGGCGAGCATCGCGACGGGTAGCTCCGGCACCATCGGCATGTAAATGATGGCGCGATCGCCGGCCTTGTATCCGCGGGATTTTAGGACGCTGGCGAATCGCACCACCAGGCGATGCAGCTCCTGATACGAGATCAACCGTTGATCGCCGGGTTCGCCCTCCCACAGGATCGCGACTTTGTTCTTTCGATGCGTAGTGAGATGCCGGTCGATGCAGTTGTAGGAAATATTGGTCTTGGCGCCGGCGAACCATCGCGCAAACGGGGGATTCCAGTCCAGCACCTTCGACCATTTTTCGAACCAGTGAATCTCGCGGGACGCGAACTCGCCCCAGAATTCTTCCGGGTTTTGCTCGGCGCGACCGTACAGATCCCGGTATGCATCCATGCCTTGCACGTGGGCTTTGCGAACGAAATCCGGGTTCGGTGGATAGACGGGGGTGCTCATTACAAGGGGATTTTAGCAGGTTGGGTTACTCTGTTCGTTGTGGACGACGGCGTCGCGGATGAAACGGGCTGGCTTGGGGATCTTGTCTACACGCACGGCGCTTTTGAGCCCGGTCTGGCGATGTTCGCGGGGGCCGCCGGGCGAGTTTCGCGCTTTTCCCGTGGTGTTTACCCTGGAACGGACCGCGGTCCACGACGTCTGCATCGGGGGCCAAATGATTGTTCGCGATGGGAGCCATCCGTTACAGGAAGAGATCGTGCGCGATTTCGTGGCCGTTCAAAACGGTCTATAGTGAGGCCTCAACAGGAATTTCGCAGGCGGAGATACCATTGAGAAATGCGGATCAGCATCGTTTCACTGCTATTTTCGATGCGGCTCGCAACGTGCTGCGAGTGCGTCCCCTCAGGCGTCAAGGCTGAGTTGAGGAGTTCCGAGATCGTGTTCACAGGAACGATCACTGAGGTCGACTCCGCACGGGTCAAGTTTGCCGTGCATCGCGTTTATAAGGGCCGAGTACCGGTCGAATTTGAAATGCCAAACCTGGTGTTGGGCGATTGTATGGCAGGTTTCCGCGCGGGCGCTATCCAACTGGGGAAAGAGCTTCTGGTTTACGCATGGCATGACAAGTTCTTCGCAGAGGGTTTTGTCACCCATTACTGTTCGCGAACGCGGTCAGTGGAGTTCGCGGCCGAGGATTTGAGCAAGCTAGGGAGGGGGCGCCCGCCGGATCCACAAAAGTGATGGATCCCGCTCACTGCCGCAGAGGCTCCAGCGTCTTCCAGCGGTCGATGAACTGGACTGCGGCGTTTACGAAGGATTCGGTCTCGTCCCGGCCTCGTTCCGCCGTGGATTCACGGGTATCGCGATTGCTCCACGAGCCGGTCGCCGTCATTTCCCGGGTGGAGGTGTGCTTTCCGGTGTCCTTGGGTTTCAAAGCCTCGGCCAAGAAGATCTGGGTTGCGGCAGGATCGCCGGCCTCGACTTGCGGCAGCATTTTTGCCAAGTGTTCGGGCAGGGTAACGTCGTTCTTGCCGGCCTTGTCCATGGACATCAGGTTTGGAAACAGATACATGCTGCTGGACGTTTCGCCGACTCCGGCGTGGCGGTCGAAGACGCGAGCGGCAGCGGGCGCGGGATTGGCGCGGTTGCGTGAGAGAAACGGCGCGGCCGCATCACCGAGTTCGAGCGCCGTGGCCGAAGTTTCCTGATTGATGCGATCGATGATGAATCGCGTCACGTACTGATTACCGGCGTGTCCATTCAGGAACAGAAAGCGGTGGAAGCCGTGGTGGATCAGGCTTTGCACTGCCTCGAAGTACACGCGCTGGACGGTGTCGGGCGAGAGCGTAATGGTTCCGGGAAATTCCATATGATAGGGCGAAATGCCCGGCATCAGAACCGGCGCGACCAAGACATCCGTCTTTTGGGCAACCAATTTGGCTCGTTCGTTGGCGGCGAGAAAATCCGTGCCGAGGGGGCCTTGGGGACCGTGCTGCTCGATGGAAGCGATGGGGATGATGACCATGTCGCTCCGGGTAAGCAGGTCCTGGACTTCGGGCCAAGTCATATGCGGCAGGTAATTCTTGACTTTCTGTTCGTGCCACAAGGGATTGGTCTGGGCATGGATGCATGCGCAGAACATGATCGGGATGAAAGCTCGCATGGAACCTCCTGTCTGAGGTTCTACTGTAGCGCGGCGGCCCACACGGGCTGCATGTTATTGCCAGTCTGCGTGATGGCGCGGACGTTGGTGCCGTCCAGCAGCATGGTGAAGATTTGTGTCGACGCGCCGCGCTTCGACGAAAAGACAATGTGAAGGCCGTCCGGCGCGAACCATGGGTTTTCGTTGACTCCGGAATCCTTGGTGAGCTGAATCGGCTTCCGATTGGCAATATCCATGATGAAGATGTTGAAGCCGCCGAGCTCATAACCCTGGGTCCAGGAAAACGCGATCAAGCGGCCGTCGGGGCTCCACGCTGGATTCGCGACTTCGCCTTGACCGTTCGTGAGCATCTCCAGATCGCCGCCGTCGATATTCATGCGCCACAATTGCTGCGTTCCGGAACGGCCTGAAATGAAGAGTACGTCGTTTCCCGTCTTCGGATTCACGCGCGGCGAAACGTCGATGGCGTTTGTGTTCGTCAGGCGCCGGCGGTCCGAACCATCGAGATTTGCGCTGTAAACCTGGGCCCAGTCAGTTAACGTCGACGCGAACAGCAGACGCTGGCCGCTGGGGGCGAATTCGGGCCAGCCGTTGGTGGGAGCGACGGGATTGTTGAACGGCAAACGTTTTCCCGTCTCCGTCGACTGAAGCATCACCTGCCAGTTGGGAACTTTCTCTCCGGGACGCAGCGCCAGGCTGGTGTAGGCGAGAATTCGCGCATCGGCGGATACGGCCGGGTGCCGCGAGGTCGATTTGTGATTGGTCACCTGTTGAGGGTTCGAGCCGTCGTAGTCCATCGACCAGATTTCGCGGAATTTTGAACGGTCCGAAACGAAATAGATTTTCGAGCCGGTGAGACTCTTCACGCCGAACTGTCGAAGAATATCGGCAGCGAACTCGCGCGCGACTTTCTTGGCGCCGGCGGAATCGAGCGTGCCGTAATATAGCTTGCCGATGAGTTTCGCGGCGACAGGATCCGGTTGGCCAACGTTAAACAGCCATCCGTAGAGCACGAGGGTCGTATCCTGGACGCTGGCGTAGCCAAAGGCGAGATAGTTTGCGTTCACCGGCGGACCGTACCATTGCCCTAACGCCGCTCCGCCGAGTTTGAAGTCGGCGGGCTGCTGCGGAATGAAGGTGGGGAAGAGATCCTTGGGCGCCATCTTGAGCGCGCCGGAGTCCGCGATCTCGCTCCAGAAAGTCGCGTTGAACGTGCTCATTTCGGCCTGTGCCGCGCCCGCGCCGTGGAATTCGGGCACGGCGATGGTGGGCCGCGAGGCGGTTTTCGAGACGTCGACAACCAGATCGCGATCCTGGGCGAGGACCAAGCAGCTTGCCAGTAATAGAACCGTTACAATCCCTTTCATCTTGTTTTTGATTTTCGCACCAAAGCGGCGCGCGTGATAGCGGGTGGAGCGGTTAATATGGGGAAGAACGACAGGAGGAGCTCTCGCGAATGCAACTTGGAATGATTGGACTCGGCCGCATGGGGGCCAATATGGTTCGGCGGTTGACCCGGGGCGGACACCAGTGTGTCGTGTTCGATTTGAATCCGGCGAATGTGCAGCAGTTGGTGAGCGAGGGCGCCGGCGGCTCGGGATCGATTGAGGATTTCATCGGCAAGCTCACGGAGCCGCGCGCCATCTGGCTGATGGTTCCGGCCGCGGCTGTCGACGATATGCTGCACAAGATCGTTCCGCATTTAAAATCTGGAGATATCGTGATCGATGGCGGAAATTCGTACTATATCGACGATATCCGGCGCGCCAAGGAACTCGGCGAGAAGGGGGTTCAATACGTCGACGTGGGGACCAGCGGCGGAGTGTGGGGGCTGGAGCGCGGGTATTGCCAGATGATCGGCGGGCCGGAGAGCGTGGTCACGCATCTGGATCCGATCTTCAAAACGCTTGCGCCTGGAAAAGGCGATATTCCGCGAACTCCCGGGCGGGAAACGGCAAAAGGGACGTCCGAACTGGGTTATCTTCACTGCGGACCGGCGGGCGCGGGGCACTTCGTCAAGATGGTCCATAACGGCATCGAATACGGGCTGATGGCGGCGTATGCCGAAGGGCTGAACATCCTGAAGCATGCCGGGGTGGGGAAACACAGCCGCGAAGTGGACGCGGAGACGACGCCGCTGCGGAATCCCGAACATTACCAATACGATTTCAATCTCGCCGATGTGACTGAAGTGTGGAGGCGCGGGAGCGTGGTCGCTTCGTGGCTGCTGGATTTGACGGCGATTTCGCTGTTAGAGGAACCCAATCTGGACAAATTCTCGGGCCGTGTTTCCGACTCCGGCGAAGGACGATGGACGCTGCTGGCGGCCATCGAGGAGTCCGCACCGTCGCCGGTTTTGAGCGCCGCGCTGTATCAACGGTTCAGTTCCCGCGGCGAGAGCGAATTCGCAGACAAGATCCTGTCCGCCATGCGTTACCAGTTCGGAGGACACATCGAACGTAAGGCGCACTGAAGTCCGGCCGCGTCTGCTGGGTCGTCTTTGTAGAACATGGAAAAGAGTGCATGCGCGTAGCTCGCATGAAATGGCCGTGCGCTGTCCCGGTGTACACGGCCCTGGCGTGCGCGGCAATTTTATCGAGCGCGGGATGCTTCGTACGGAAGCGGGTGGTGGTGCCGCAGGGCCAGCCCGCGAACCGGCCGGTTCTCACCGCCACGAAGGACGAACTGCTCGCGCGCATCCGCCGCGCTTCCGGGCCGATTCAAAATTTCAGTATGAAGGCAGACATGTCGCCTTCTGTCGGCAGCGTGAACGGAGGCGAGCTTACGGATTACGCCACCATCCGGGCTTACATCCTGTTCCGCAGGCCGCGGTGGATCCGGGTGCTGGGGCTAGACCCGGTGGTCCACAGCACCACGATCTTAGACATGGTTTCCATGGGCAAGGAGTTTCGGGTCTTCATTCCGAGCCGGAACAATTTCATTCTGGGCGACGATGCCGCGCCTCCCAACTCGAAGAACAAACTGGAGAACCTGCGGCCGGCGGCATTCCTTGACGCTCTGGTAATCGAGCCGCCGGATGCATCGGATTTGACGGTGCTGGAGGACGATACCGATCCAACCAGGGCTGTGTACCGCATTCTGATTCTGCGGCAGGAGAAGGGACAGCTTCGGCTGATGCGGGCGGTGTCGTTCAGCCGGTACACACTCGAAATCATTCGCCAGCGCACCTTCGACGCTACCGGCGCGATCGTCAGCGAGACGCAATATTCGGACTGGAAGGAATACGGCGGGATTTCTTACGCTTCAAATATTACGATCCGGCGGCCGCAGGACGGCTACGAAGTCGCGATTGCCGTGGTCGAACTGAAGTTCAACGCGCCTGATGTGACGCCCGATAAGTTTGTGCTGGAGCAGCCGGCGGGCAGTCACGTGATCCAGATGAAGTAGACCGCCCGGGCTCGACGGTTTCGGTCGCGGCGGGTGCTGTGGATTGTGACCAGGGGTCGTCAGTCGAGTTGACAGGTGGTCTTCATCGTCGCGCGGTTTCGTGGTGAGCCTTTAGTTCATGAGCCGTTTAGGACTGGCTCCTCAGGTGCGTTCCAGACTCGCTGGATGCCGAGAAGTGGGAAAGCCAAGCTCCTGGCGCTGGGGTTTGCAATGGCAATCGCGGCAGGACAATTGGTTCAGGAGAGATCGATGAATGCGGATAAGGGCATCGTAACGATTCCCAGCCATCAAACGGTGGATCGGACGGTTGAGAGGCTGGAGACGATCCTGCAAGCGAAGGGCGTGAAGCTATTCGCCATAGTGGATCATAGCGGCGAGGCGGAAAAGGCCGGGATGCATATGCGGCCGACCAAGCTTCTGATCTTCGGCAATCCGAAAGCGGGAACGCCGCTGATGCTCGCGTCGCCGATTATTGCGATTGATCTTCCGCTCAAAGCGCTTGTTTGGGAGGACGGTGACGGAAAGACCTGGATTTCGTACAATTCGCCCTCCTACCTTCAGGCAAGGCATGGCGTGCCGCAGGAACTTCTGCAGAATATCGCCGTGATCGAGGCGCTGGCAAGGAGCGCGGCTGAATGAGACCGGTCGGATGCGCTCGCGTGCTGCTGATATCGATGATGGTGGAATTCGCCTCGGCGCAGATGACGTCCGACGCGGCGGAGTTCATGCGGACCATGGACGCCGGCATGAAACAGATGGATCGTGACATGGCGGCCGCTCCGATGAATGGGAAAGTCGATCACGACTTCGCGACGATGATGATGCCGCATCATCAGGGTGCGATCGATATGGCGAAGGCTGAGCTCCGGTACGGGAAAGATCCGGTGATGCGGCGAATGGCGCAGGAGATCCTGGTCGATCAGCAGTCGGAGATTGACGCGATGCGCTTGTGGCTCACAAAGGCCGCCAAGAAAGGCAAGTGAATGCAACTCAACTTCATTCGGCCGCTGTTCCTCGCGACCATAGTCGTGGCGGCACGCGGCGGCGACCGGGTTTATACCGCGGAGCAGACCTCGAATACGGTTTCGGTAATCGACCCCGCAACGAACAAGCTGCTCGGCTCGATTCACCTTGGCGAGGATGTGCCGGCGGCGTTGAGCCCGCTGTATCGTGGCGAATTGCTGGTGCACGGCCTCGGATTTTCGCCCGATCATAAGACGCTCGCTGTCGTTTCGATTGGCTCCAATTCAGTCACGCTGGTCGACACGGAGACGAATACGGTCAAAGGCAAGATCTACGTCGGGCGGTCGCCGCACGAGGCGTTCTTCCGGCCGGATGGCCGCGAGCTTTGGGTGGCGGTGCGCGGGGAGAACTATATCAGCGTCATCGATCCGGTGCGGATGAAGGAAATTCGCCACATCGAGACCGCAAATGGACCGGGAATGGTGCTGTTCCGGCCGGACGGAAAGTACGCGTTCGTGCCGTCCAGCTTTACGCCGGAGATGGCTGTCATCGACACGGCGAACTACAAGGTGGTTGCGCGCGTCGCGCAGACGAGCCCATTTTCGCCGAATTTAGCGGTTGACCAGGACGAAGTGTGGTTCACGTTGAAGGATTCCGGCAAGACGCAGATCATTTCGGCGAAGCCGCCGTTTCCTACGCGGACGGTGCTGGAAACGGGGCCTATTTCGAATCACGTGACGTTCATTACCAATTCCGGAGGACGGTTCGCTTATGTTTCGGTTGGCGGGAGGGACCAGGTGCTGGTGTACCGGCGCGATCCGGGTTCTTTGCCGGTGCTGGCCGCGACCATCAAGACCGGCGACCTGCCGCATGGCATTTGGGGATCGGGGGACGGGCGGCGTGTTTATGTTGGCCTGGAAAACGGCGATGCGGTGCAAGCGATCGATACGCTGACGAACCAGGTGATCGCGACCATTCCGGTCGGCCAGTTGCCGCAGGCGCTGGTGTATGTGCCGAACGCGACGACATCGGATGCAGGCACGGCGAATCTGAAGCCGGTGGGACTTGGAGCCGAAGGATTGCATCTCGATCTGGCGCCGCCAGCGGGATCAAACTCAGTTGCGCGCGGAAGCGCGTCGATTAGCGCTTTGGGAGCGATCGACAACATTCAGGTTGCCCTGACCGGGCTTGAACCCGGCGGGACGTATCGGCTGACCTTGACAGGAGAAACGGGACCGCAGGACCTGGTTGTTTTCAAGGCGGGAATCGGCGGCACGGCCATCCCCCAGTCGTTTGGGCCTTTGAAGCGCGCGCTGGCAACGTCGCGGCAGGCCGGCGCACTGAAGCTCGAGATCAGATCAGAGGGAGGCGACCTCGTGCTGCGACAGGTGGACGCTCCCGCGAAAACGTCGCAGAGGTAGTTACTTCAACTCCGCATAGAGCTGGGTTACGAAACGCTGAGTGGTTTCCTTGGAGTTGGGGATCTTCGAGTCGAAATCCGCTGTGGGCGCGGCGGCCAGGACTTCGTCCTGCGATTTTCCTTGGGCGACGAGTTTCGCAACCCGATCGCGAACGGCGAGGATCATGTCGCGGTGGGACATGATGGCCATGCGATCCACGGTCGGGCCGTGGCCGGGGATGATTTTCGTGTTCGGGCCGGAGCGGGCGATGATCTGGCCCAGGCCATCGAGCATTCCGTTCAAGGATCCGCCGTTGGCGCGGTCGATGTTGGGGTATTGGACCGAGCGGAAGAAATCGCCGGTCATGATGACGTCGGCGTGAACGAAGCGGACCATGGTGTCGCCGTCGGTGTGGGCGGCCGGGATCGGAATTAGTTGAATATCTTCACCGTTCATGTGGAAAGTCATGGTGCCGGTATAGGTAATGATGGGCAGCGCCGCGGGCGGGGCAGGGGTGCCGGGAGCGGCTGGATGGGCCAGGCGGTTGCGAAGAGGTTCGCGGGAAATGATCGTCACGCCAAGTTTGCCGAAGTTTTCGTTGCCGCCGGTGTGATCGCCGTGGACGTGGGTGTTCACCATGAAACGGATGGGACGGTCGGAGATCTGGCGGATGGCGGCGACGATCTTGTCGCTGAGCGGGGCGAACTGAGAATCGACCATAAATACGCCATCGGGCCCAGCAAGGACGCCGATGGTGCCGCCCTGGCCGTCGAGCGTGTAAAGACTGTCGGAGACCTTGGTGGTCTTGATCTGGACTTTACTGAAGTCGGGCTGCTGGGCGGAGGCGAGGGCGCACAGGGCCAGCGTGAGGATCGTTGGGCGAAGCATCAGACTGTTCTATCACAGCTTCGGCTGTCGAAAACGGGTCGGGGCGGAGCGCATTGCGCCCTATAGGGCCTTGGGCGCGATGTGTCTCATTGAGACGGTCCATTTGTTCCGGGTTAAGGTGTGGCGGGGAATCTGTTCGAGCCAGGGTTGGGCGTTGAGAGGCTCGAACGTGCCTCCGCCTCCCATTACGTTGGAACTAACCGCGGCTGCGGAGAAGTCGCCGTAACAAACGTCGGAGTTGCTGCCGCCGGAAAACATGGCGGGAACGGCGCTCGAAAGCCCCACCTTGGTGAACGCATCGTCGACCAGGACTGCCATGTCGCACAGCTTTTCGTGGCGCAGCACGCCGATGTGGGCCTGACCGAGCGCGTGGCCGATTTCGTGCGCGATGGTGTAGTGGCGGACCTTCTGCACATGGCCCGTATTATCGGTATACGCATCGGTGCGGGGACGCACGTCGAAGGTGTCGTAGGTGCTTGAATCCGACCTGAAGTCTCCGCTGGTTACGTCGGATTCCCTCTTGCCGGCGGCGCGGGCGGCGGACCTGGCGTCGAGATTGACGACTTGTATCGTCCGGTGCGCGCGGGCGGCGGTGGGCATGATCTGGACGTCGAGATTGCAGTAGACGTTCGGGCGCACCTTTTTCGTTCCCATCTTAATGTCCAGCGCGGAAAAATCGTTGGGTGGAATCAGCCAGAAGTTGTTGTTCCACATCAGGCACTGCTTCTTGAATCCGAAGACAAAGTTCTGCCATTCCGCGTGATTCCAAGGGCCGACCACGAAGGACGTCTTGTCGAAATCCTTGAAGGTTGCGCTGCGGAGATGATGCGGGGGCTGAAATTTTTGCAGGAAGATCCGTAGATTCAGGGTCAGCATGTGGTTCACGGCGGCGCTGGTACTGGGTTTCAGCTTGGAATCGAACACATCGTCGCCGGCGGTTGCGGGGGTTCCGAGCACTTCCATGAATACGTTGGTTTTCATGTCGAGTTTAATGGCGGTCCAGACGGGCATAACGTCCTCCTATCAGTGCATGCGGAAAAAAGCGGGGAAAGGGGTAACGCGCCTCGCAGGGTGCGATAGAATCCGGATTGGACGATGAAAAGTAGAAGGGTGCTTGCGGTGCTGCTGGGGCTGTCGGTCGCCGTGTGTGCGGTCGCGCAGCCGGAGAGAAAGCCGAGCAAGAAAAAGAAAAAAGAAGATGAGGAGCCGGTTACACAGACACTGCCGCTGCTGAAAGATCCACCGGCGGCGGCCGTGGGTGAAACCGAGCGGCTGGTGTTCCATGTCTCTCCGCTGTCGGCCAAGGGGTTGCTTTCGCCGCAGATCCGGGATGCGCTGAAAGTACTATTTCAGGAGAATCACGGCGCAGGGATCATCAAACTGCGGGCGTTTGTGGCTGGATCGGGCGATTTGCGGCGGGTGCAAACCCTGGTGAGCGAAGTGTTTACGGAGCACAAGATGAATCTCCCGGCACTGAGTACGATCCAGGTTGGAGCGCTGCCGATGGAGGGGGCCCAGGTCGTTCTGGAGAGCGTCGCCGTGGAGAAGAAGACGGTCAATCCCAATGGACTGGCGTTTTTTTCGGGACAGCAGGCCAAAGACTATCGACAGTCACTTACGCAGTTGAGGACGGCTGTGGGCGTGGTCAAGGCCGGTGAAGTCTTGCGGGTCACGTGCTACTTGAGCTCGCTGGATGACGTGGGCGCGGTTCGGGCGGCGGTCTCGGGCGCATTCCCGGGAACCGCCGCAAATTTCGTACAGTTGCAACGCGCGGCCGTGGAACCGTTGACGGAATGCGAGGCCGTGGGGAGACTAGAGGCGGCGCCAAGAGCGAACGTCGAGTTTGTAAACCCACCAGGCTTGACTCAAAACCCGAATTATTCGCAGGTGGTGCTGGTGAAGGCTCCCAAGATCGTCTATAGCGGGACGCAGATGGCGTTTGGAGGGGAGCAGGCCGATTTGCGGCTCGCCTTCGGGAGGCTGGGGAAGGCGCTGGAGCCGTTTGACGTTACCTATAAGAACGTTTTTTGGTCGGGGGTGTACCCGCTGACGCGGATGGTGGCGGATACGTTCCGCGGAACACGGTTTGAGTTCGTGGATAAGAGCCGTCCACCGGCGAGCACGCTGTTGCTGTTCGAAGGACTGCCGTCGCTGGATGCGTCGGTGGCGTTCGAGGTGATCGCGGCGCAAGGGCAGTAATTTGTGATGCTAAAATGTATCACATGAAGACGGCGACGGTGCGCGATCTCCGGTACAACTTCAAACGAGTGGAGCAAATGCTCGCGGAGGGGGAGCCAATCGAGCTCACCAAACGGAAACGGGTAATTGCGACGATTACGCCCGCGACTTCGGCAAGGCGGGCCAAGATGCCGGACTTTCTCGGGCGGATGAGGAAGATCTACGGCGATAAAATTTTCAAAGTCACTTGGGCGGAGATGTTGCGGCAGGATCGGGACAGGTTTTGACGGTCCACGATTATCCGGACACGAGCTTCCTGGCGTCGCTATATGGGGAGGATGGGAATTCAGTCGCGGCCGTGGCGGAATGCGGGCGCCAAAAATCGAGGCTGATGATCACTCCGCTCGCTGAGTTCGAGCTGGTAAATGCTTTCGGCGCCCGGGTGTTTCGCAAGGAGAGCAATGCCGCGCAAGCCGGCGCCAGCGTTCGCGCGTTCGAGGCGGATCTTGCGAGCGGTTTATTCGTCCGGCGGGCTGTCAGCGGGTCCGCCTACGAGAGGGCCCTTTCACTCAGCCGCAAGTACACGCCTCTACTGGGCACGCGCGCCATGGATATTCTCCACGTCGCCATTGCGCTGGAACTCGGAGCCGCGGCGTTTCTGACGTTCGACCAGGCGCAGAGACGGCTGGCGCACGCGGCCGGGATGAAAGTTCGTCCTAAGTAAGGGTCGCGGTCAGGTGGATGTCCACCGACGCGAGCGCTTTCGATATCGGACAGCCTGCTTTTGCTTCGCCGGCGATCTTTTGGAAGGTTGCGGCGTCGATGCCAGGAACTGTCGCGGTGGTTTCCAGTTCGATCTTGGTGATGCCGAATCCGGCTTCCACTTTGTTCAAGTGCACAGAAGCTTTCGTGTGAATCGAAGTGGGAGGATGGCCAGCTCCGGTGAGGGCCGCGGAAAGGGCCATCGAGAAGCACCCGGCGTGGGAGGCCCCCAGCAGCTCTTCCGGATTCGTCTCGCCGCCGCCTTCAAAGCGCGATCGGAAACTGTAAGCGCTGTCTAGAGCGCCGGTTTCTGTCTTTATATGGCCGCTGCCGTCTTTGAGCGAACCGTTCCATTGGGCTTCTGCGTGTCGGATCATGCTCTTTCATTCTAGTGAAAAAAATGGGGACAGACCGCTCTATCCACCACCGCTGCCCCCGGAGGATGACGAATTCGACAGCGGGGCCAGAGCAGTCCGTCCCCACTTTCTTAATGCTTTTCGATCCTAGTGGAAATACTTTTCATACCAGTGAATGGAGCGGTCAATGAAATCGACCGTGTGGCCGGGTTCGCGGACGCCATGGCCCTCGCGCGGGTAGCGGACCATAATCGAGTCGACGCCGACGTCGCGAAGCGCGATATAGTATTGTTCAGCCTCGGCGATGGGGACGTCAGGGTCGTTTTCGCCGTGCACCAGCATCGTGGGCGTATGGACGTTCGCGACGTGCTTTAATGCGGAACGTTCCCACAGAACATCCATCAGGTTGCCTTGATGCGGGAATGCGCCCCACTCCATCTGCTCGTATTGGTTGTAATACGTCATGTAGTTGTAGCTGATGATGTTGATGATCGCAGCCGTCGGGATAGAGGCTTTGAATATGTTGGTCTGGGTGATAAGCCAGGCGCTGAGCTGGCCGCCATAGCTGGTGCCTTCGATGCCGAGGCGATCGCGATCGATCCAGGGGTTGCGGCGCATGGCTGCGCTGAGTCCATAGAGAACGTCCTGGCCTTCGTTGCCATTCTGATCGGCGAAGACTGCATCGGTGAAGGGCTGGCCGTAGCCAGTGGATCCGCGATAGTTGACCATCAAGGTCGCCCAGCCTTTGGATGCGTAGACCTGATTCTTGAAATTGAACGCAGGGCCTTGTTGGCCGTGCGGACCGCCGTGGATGTTCAGGATGAGAGGATACTTGCGGTCGGCGCGGAAATCGGCGGGATACGTTAAGAAGGCTTCGACGGTCCACTTGTTGTCGTTGCTGATGAATGTCAGGGATTCGACTTTTTCAATGGTTTTGTTGGAAAGGGCGTCGTGGTTCAGGTCGGTCAGCTTTTTCGGCGGACCGTCACCGGATTTGAGATACAGCTCGGGCATATCGGTGGGAGTGGAGAATGAGTATGCCAATAGATCTCCGCGCGTGGACCAGGAGCCTACGCTGCCGCGGTCCTTCACGATCGATGTCGCCTGTCCGCCTGCCGCGGGCATTTTATAAAGGTGGACTTCGCCGCGCTCCTGCACGGTGAAGAAGACGGACTTGCCGTCGCTCGACCAACCGGGTTCACCCTGGCGATTGTCAATGGAGCCGGCAAGCTCGTGACGATTTTTTCCGTCGGCATCGATCAGCCAGACGTGGGTGTCTTCCATCGTGGTTTCAAGATCGGTGAGGCCGCGCTTCGTCGCTTCGTAGACGATGGTTTTGCCGTCGGGTGAGTAGTGGGGACGATATTCGGCGCTTTCTGTATTGGTCAGGCGCGTCAGCTCGCCGGTGGTGGCGTCGAGCGTGAGCATGTCGTAATTGAAGAACTGGTCTTCGTTGGGCTCGCGGTTGGAGATGAAGGCGATTTGCCTTCCGTCCGGCGACCAATCGATCGAATGCTCGTAGTGCGTGCCGGTGGTGAGCTGGCGGGATTTGGCAGTGGCGACGTCAGCGATAAAAATGTGGAGGCGCTTGTTGTCGTTGAAATGCGTGTTGCCTTCGCCGGCGGTGGGTTTGTAGAGATAACGCGTGATGACGATCGGGTCGCCGGTGGCGTCGGCGGTTTCGGGGCCGGGTTGTGCCGAGACATAAGCGATCTGCTTCCCATCGGGGGACCAGGTAACCGTCTTACCCGTGGTCGGCAACGGCGCGTTGGTTCCTTCGAGCGGGCCGATGTATTTCTTGTCGGCGCCGTCGGGGTGCGCGACGATCAGGCCTGACTTTCCGTCAATGCGTCCAGAATAGGCGATCCATTTGCCGTCGGGCGACCATTCCGGGTTGCCGGAAGGATCGTTACCGGCGCTCAGGCAGATGGATTTTCCGTCGGCTAGATTCATGATCCATA
>DATGGL010000113.1:0-9032 GCA_035308605.1 Bryobacteraceae bacterium | reverse complement strand
GATCGCAGCATCCTGGACGGCCTGACAGAGGAAATCTCCGACCTGCGGGGCAAACTCGGAGCCAGCGACCGCACGAAATTGAGCCAATATTTCGACGCGGTTCGCGACGTCGAGCAGCGTATCGCGAAGAGCGAATCGACCAACACCAACTTTGAAGTGCCGGAGCAGCCGACCGGCGTGCCCGCGACGTTCCGGGAATATGCCGAGCTGATGTTCGATCTGCAGGTGCTGGCGTTTCAGGCGGACATCACGCGTGTCAGCTCATTCATGCTGGCACGGGAGAACATCAACCGGTCGTATCCCGAAATCGGTTTGCCGGAGGCGCATCACGCGATGTCGCATCATGACAACAATCCGGCAAAAATGAAGGCGTACGCGAAGCTGAACAACTATCACGTCGACACGCTCGCCTACTACCTGAAGAAGCTGGACTCGATCCAAGAGGGCGACGGCACATTGCTCGACCACACGGCTGTCCTGTACGGCGGCGGAATGAGCGACGGCAACGTTCACAACAACTACAACGTTCCCGTGGTGGTCGTCGGCGGGAAGACGGTCCGGCTCAAGGGCAATCGTCACTTGAAGTACAAGAAGGGAACGCCGCTAGCCAACCTGATGCTGGGCCTGCTCGACCGGTTCGATGTGCACGTCGAAAAGTTCGGCGACAGCACATCCGAGATCGATCTGTTATCCGTTTGAGGCGAGAAGTGGTCGGGGCGAGTGGATTCGAACCACCGGCCTCCTGGTCCCGAACCAGGCGCTCTACCAGGCTGAGCCACGCCCCGAGAAGCGCGTCGCGGCTTCAGCCATAGGCTGTTGCCACCTCACAATAATATCATTATTTACCGGAAGAGCTGTGCCATCGCCTCGTGCTCGGTCTGAAACTCGGCTAGCACGGACGCCAGACCAGCCTCGTCGACGCCTAATGACTCCAGTGACGCGGTGACCGCTGAATCGACGGCGCGGGGGAGGATCGAAGAGCCGACCGAATTGACATAGTCGTCGGCGGCCGAGAGCACGCGGCTTAATTGCAAAACCGGCGGCTTGTCTGCGTCCCCGCTGTGATGATTCCACACCGCGGTCGAGATCGGATCGGGAAGTTTCCATAGCCCCAGGGCTTCGGCCGAGAGGTCGGGATGAGTCCAGCCGAGAACGTCGCGCTCACAGTCGAGATAGGGTACGCCGGTTGCATGGATGGTCAGAATGCGATCGTGTTCGGCGGGCAGGGCGCGAGCGATCAGCATGCGGCCGACATCGTGCAGCAATCCGGCTACGAATGCACCTTCCGGATAATCCACGGTCAACCGCTGCGCCAGCAAATCGCTCAGGATCGCCATGTCCGAGGAATGCATATTGAACCGTGCCATCGACCACGATGGCGGCATCCCGACTTTGCCCCACATGCCCGTAATCGACATCCCGAGCGTGGCGTTGCGGACCTTATCGATTCCCAGAAGGGATATCGCGTGCCGGACGGAGTTGATGGCGCCGCGCCGGGCGTATAGCGCGGAATTGACCATATGCAGCAGATTGCCGGCGATGACGGCGTCTTTTTCGATGAGGTCGCCGAGATTCGAGAATGAAATGTCCTCGCCGGAAAGCGACGCGATCAAACGGGTAAGGATGGCCGGGAAGGGCGGAAGATCGCTGAGCGCGCCAAGGGCTTTATGCTTTAATGCGGAGGCTGAGGACAAGGCGCTCGCCGGGATAGGGGGGACCACATCCTACTTATCGGACGCGCTTACGAAGAATTGACGGCAGGATTATTCCCAGACATGCCGCCGCGGTGAGAATGCTCGAAAGAGCGCCGATGCGGAACCACCGGGACCGATAGTGGAACACTAACTCGTGATCTCCGGCGGGAACGATCACGCCGCTCAGCGCGTAGTCCACGCGGAGCACATCCGTGCCGTGACCGTCGATGGTAGCGGTCCAGCCGGGGAAAAATGGCACGGCGATGCGGAGCAGGCAATCGCTTGCAGCCGAGTAATGGACACGATAGAAGTCGTCCTGATAATTAAGGATCTGAACCGTCGCGCCGGAAGGGGCCAGACTGCGCGGGGAAGCCTCGACGATAGCCATGCGGGCGGGGTCCAGTGTGTTGAGCTTCCCTGCTGCTTCGTCGGGGCTGGAAGCGAACGCAACTTCGTTCGGGACCGACACGCGGGCTAGCACGTCGGGGTTTTCCACGATGGCGCCGTGGGCCGTGTCCATCTTATTGGTAACGGCGAGACCGTTCAGCAGCCGCGGATTTTTCTCTACCGTCTCCATGTAGTGGGCGTAGCGCGCGAGCTCCAGCGGATTGTAGCCGTACGTTGCCTCGGTTCGCGATTCGAGCGAGCTGTTGAGGGGGCCGAAGAAGTTCGTCACATAGGGGGACCAGATCCGATAGAACGGGCGCCGCTTGAGAGGCTCGATGTGGCTCTGAAAATTGTCGTAGGCGTTTCCGTATCGCTCCGCGTATGAACTGTGGCCGTAGGCGAGCGGGTTCACGGACATGTTCGAATGCCACAGATCGGCGGTCGCGACGATCAGGAGGACCGGCAGGATCCAGGACGCGCGGAATTTCGCCGTTACCCACAAAGCGCCGGCTCCGGCGGCCAGCGAGAGTCCGAGTGCGATGACGAACCAGATGTGGACCGGCGCGCGGACGCTTTTGAATCCGGGCAGGAAAGTGAGAAGCGAATAAAGCCCAGTGCCAGGTCCGAGGGCATACCAAAGAGCGGGGACAATCAGGGCGAGAGGGATCACCAGCGACTTCCGGCGAGCGAATCCCGCTATGGCCAGCGGGATCAAGAGCAATCCTCCGTAGAAGTAGAACTGAGTGATGTCGCCGGGACCTTTGTAATCGCCCGAGAGCGCGCCATAGAAGTTGGGGAGGACGAGCGTCGCGAGCGACGTGAGATTCAACGGCGAGTTCGTGCCGGCGTGCGAATCCGAGGCGGCCCGAAGGGACAGACTGGCGAGTTCGAGACCGGGCAATACCTGGACGGCGGCGATCAGGAAACCGATGGCGGCCGCGGAAATGAGTACGGTCACCCGGCGGAGGATCGGGCCGGAATGTACGGCCAGAACCAGTGCGAGCGCGAAAAACGAATAGAGCGCCGTTTGGAAATGACCGGCGAGCACGAGGAGTCCGGCAATCAGGCCGGAGCCGACGATATCCGCGATCGTGCCGCTTTCGACAGCGCGCGATGCGGCCCAGAGCAGCCACGGAAACAGCCCGGCGGTCTCGAACATTCCGACATGGGAGCTGTGCTCGGCGAAGAATCCGCCAAAAGCGTAGAAGATTGCGGCAATGAGAGCTGCGCCCGTGTCACTCAGAACCTTTCGGGCGAACAGAAACGCTCCGGCCAGCGCCAGGAAGGCATGCAACGCGAGTTCCCATTGGATCGCGCGCGGCGTGATGCCGGCGGCGAAGAACGGCCAATGGATGGGATACCACGCAGCGCTCTGCGGATCGGCGAGGAACGGCATTCCCGAGAATTCGAACGGCGTCCAATGTGGAAGGCCGGTGGTCCGAACGGATTGCTCGAAATATTTTTGCGCGGAGAAGTGGACGTCGACGGCGTCCCACTGGATGGTCGCGTTGTCGTCGAAGAGCGGGGTCCAGTAAAAGAGCAGGACAGCGAATGCCAGCGCGGGCCAGAGGAAGCGCCGCCATGGAAACGGGCGCGTGGTTTCAACGGGCAGTTCGGCGGCCGGTGCAAGGTTTTTTTTCTTGGCCATCTACGGAGTGGAAAATTCAGGATGGCAGGTCGGGGACCTGCCCTACCGCCTTCGCTATTCTAACGTAAGGATGTCGAGAGTTTTGATTGTGATGGTGGTCGCGGCGGGGTGGATGCGCGGGGAATTCCTGCGGGTCGAGGTATTCATGCGCGATATGAGTTGTGAGTCGTGCAGCGAATCGCTCGGGTCGGCGCTCAAGAGATTGCGCGGCGTGGAAAACGCGACCGTCGATTTTAAGGCGGGTACTGTTGCGCTGGAACTGGCGCCGGCGAATCGGGTCGGGCTCGATCAGGTGTGGGATGCGATCAAACGCGTCGGATTTACGCCGGGGGAAACGAAGATCGTCGTCCGTGGGACCGTGCGCGGAAAGAAAATCGAGGTCCCGGAGATCGGAAAGGCGTTTGAGATCGAAGGCAGCGCCGCGGAGGGTGAAGGAGTGCAATTGAAGGGGACAACCACGCCGCCTCCCGATCCCAGGACGCCTGTTCGAATCCGGGTTGCGGAATAGTCAGGTGATTTTGCGCCGCAAATAATCGAGGGCAGTCTGCGCGGCTAGTGTGCGGACGCGATTGCGATCGCTGCCAAACTGGAACCATTTCGCTTCGGCAGCGTCGGGACCCGCGAATCCGATGAATACCGTTCCGACGGGCGCACCCGTGGAACTCTCGGGGCCGGCTTCTCCGGTGACTGAGATCGCGTAGGTCGATCCGGTCCGGGATTTCGACCCCTGGGCCATCGCGCTTGCGATTTCCGCGCTGACGGCGGTGTGCCGCGCGAGCAGAGCGGGATCGATGCCAAGCAGTTCCGATTTCATTCGATCCGAATAAACCAGGAAGCCGCCGACAAAATAGCCAGAGCTGCCGGCGACGGAAGTAATCCGCTGCGCGACCATGCCTCCGGTGCAGCTTTCGGCGACGCTGAGGGTCGCGGAACGCTCGCGCAGCATCGCGCCGAGGACGGTTTCGAGCGTATCTCCGTTGCGCGAGTATATCCGGTCGCCAAGGAGCTCCTCAATTGGAGGGCTGGCTTCGGCAAGCAGTTTTTCGGCCGCTTCCGCAGTCGCGTTGCGGGCGCGAAGATGGACCTGAATATCGCTAGGCCCCGCGAGAATCGTGGTTTCGAGGGCGGGGAATTTTGTGTAGATGGGAGCGATCAGTTGATCGAGTTCGGACTCGCCCATGCCGGCGACGCGATAGAAACGGGTCCGGATCACCTGGGGCGGCAGGTGGCGTTCCAGCCGCGGCACGCATTCGGTGACGAAGAGCGGCTTGAGCTCGCCGGGAGGGCCCGGCAACATCATCAGCAGACGGCCGTTCGCTTCGATCCACTGGCCGGGGGCGGTGCCGCGCGGGTTGGCCAATGGCTCAGCGCCTTCTACGAGATAGGCCTGGCGAAGATTGATCTCGGCCATTTTCCGATTGATGCGGCGGAAGCGCTCCTCGATCCATTCGCGGATCTCCTGGCTGAAAATCAGTTCGCGGCCAAGCGCGGCGGCGACGGCATCGCGCGTGAGATCGTCTTCCGTGGGGCCGAGGCCGCCGGTGATCACGATGATATCCATCTGGCCGAGAGCGTCGCGGATGGCGCCGGTCAGGCGCGCACGCTCGTCGCCGACGATTACCTTGCGGCGCACCTCAACTCCCAGCGCGTTAAGCTGTTCGGTGATAAAGAGCGAATTGGTGTCGATGCGGTCGTGAGTCAGGAGTTCGGAACCGACGGCGATGATTTCGGCGTCTCTCATCGTGGCCCCGAAGGATGAGTATTAGACAACGCGCCGTCCTTCGATTCCGACATCCACGCGGTACAGAGAATTATTGGTCGCCAGGATCAGCGCCTTGGACGGAGTAAACGCCAGGCCGACGATCGCGGAGCCGGAAAGGAACAACTCAGGCTTGCCGTCGGGAGTCACGCGCACAACCCCGCGGCGTCCGCCGAAGGAAGCGGCGACGTACAGGTTGTCCTTGGCATCGAACGCCATGCCCTGCGGACGGCCCAGGCCGCGGTAGAATACTTCGACGACGCCCGCGTTCGAGATCCGATGCACGCAGTCGAAGCTGGACGTGGTCGGGCCGGTGACGTACAGATAGCCATCGGGGCCGAAGGCGAGATGATAGGCGGCAAGCGACGGTTCAAGCGTCGCGAATACGTAGATCTGACGCTGGCGGCTAATCTTAAAAACAGTCCCGCTGCGGTCGCCCACATAAAGATTGCCGTCCGGATCGAACACCAGGCCGGTCGCAACGCCCATGCCTTCCACGTACACCGAGAGATTTCCGGACGCCGAGACTTGATAGATCATGCCGTCATGGCGGCTGGAGGCGTAGAGCACGCCCTCGGCGTCGAGCGCGAGGCCGGTTGCGTTCATCAAATCGCTGACCAGCGGTTTGGCACGATCGTTCGCGTCGATTTTGTAGATAGAGACCGGAGTTTTTTGGCCGGGTGATCCGCTAAAGGTCGTGTACACGTTGCCCGCCCGGTCGACCACCGGGTTGGCGACGGGATGCAGACTGTCGGCGATCTGGATGCCGATGCCACAGGCCCAGGGAGCGCTCGCCTGATGATCGTTTCCGACTGTCATTTCACTTACGGACGCCCCATCCGGCACGCGGACGATCGCGAACGTGTCCGAACCGATAACGATGGGCGCGGTGACCTCACCGAATCGGACGTGAGGGCGCGCGGCCGGCGATAGTCCTTTGCCGCGAATTTGAAACTCGCCGCCCGGAATAGCCGCCACGGGCGAAACTTCGAGAATCTGCGGCCGCGAGTCGGAAGATTTACGAAAAGCCATAGAAGAAAGCTGCTGTATCCAATATACGCCCCGGCCCCAAATGAAGGCTCAGTAGAGATGGAACCATCCGGCGGCGAAAAGTACCAGGGCGCCATAAACGCCCGCCATGGCGTCGTCGGCGACGATTCCGAGTCCGCCGGGAAGTTTTTCGAGCTGGCGAACCGGCGGCGGCTTCCAAATGTCGAAGATCCGGAACACGCAGAATGCGACCAGCCAGCTCCGCCAGTTCAGATCCGTTGCGCCGGCGAGGGTGATCCACTGCCCGACAACTTCATCGACGACGACAATGCCCGGGTCTTTTGAATTGATCGCACGGGCGGTGACACCGGCGGCCCAGATTCCGGGGATGGCAAGAGCCACACCGAGGACCGCGAGCGACATGCCGGATTGGAAGGCGTACGTGTGCAGCAGCCACGCGATCAAGATAGCCGCGGCGGAGCCTACCGTACCAGGCCCTACGGGCGCGTAGCCACAGTAGAACCAGGTCGCGATGACGCGCGCCAGAATCGTCAATCTTCAGAATCCTCGTCCGTCGAGGACTCGATCGGACTCGAGATTACGTATTTCTCAGAAGCCCACTCGCCCAGGTCAATCAGCTTGCAGCGCTCGCTGCAAAACGGCATGAAAGGATCATCCAGCTTCACTGGCTTTTTGCAGATAGGGCAGATCATGGAACGGACAATTGCACTAACTCGCGTGGAGCGACCGCCGGTGAATCGACTAGCTCCCCGGTCAACTCATAGTCGTGCGCTTTCGTGATTCGCATGGTGCGAATTTCGCCTTCGCGCAGCGGGCGCTCGCCAGGGTCGGAAATGTAGCACACGCCGTCGATCTCCGGCGCTTGCGTCGATAGGCGTGCCTGCCAGACCAGATCCGAATCGGCGGATGGGCCTTCGACCAGTACCGGAAATTCGCGTCCAACCAGCGCCCGATTTCGCGACCGCGAGATCTTCCGCTGCAAAGCCATCAATCGCCGCTTGCGCTGATAGATGGCGCGCGCGTCCACTTTAGCGTCGAGCGCGAAGCTCGCGCTGGTGTCTTCGTCGGAATAGGAGAACACGCCGAGCCGGTCAAACTGAGCTGCCTGCACAAACTGGCACAGCGCTTCGAAATCCTGATCGGTTTCGCCCGGGAAACCGACGATCATGCTGGTTCGTATTGCCACGCCGGGGATGGTCCTGCGGATCCGCTCGATCAGCTTCAAGAAAATCTCGCCGCTAGCGCCGCGCTTCATGCGCTTCAACACGGGAGCGCTGGCGTGCTGGAGCGGCATGTCGATGTACTTCACCAGCGCGTCATGTTCTGCGATCGTGTCCAGCAGGCGCTGGGTGACTTTGTTGGGGTAGCAGTACAGAAAGCGAACCCATTTTTCGTGATCCGTTTCGATCTGCGCCAGGCGAGCAAGCAGCGTCGCGAGGCCGTCCTTCATTCCCAGGTCCTCGCCAAAGCAAGTCGTGTCCTGGCCGATGAGATTGATCTCGCGGACGCCTTGCGAGAACAGACGCGTGGCTTCGCTGACGACGGATTCAAAGCGCCGGCTGCGGAATTTGCCGCGATACTGAGGAATCACGCAGAACGTGCACGGATGGTCGCAGCCTTCGGCGATCTTGATGTAGGCGAAGTGCCGCGGCGTTGCAAGAACGCGCGGCGTCAGGTCGTGATACAAGTAGGGCTCGAAGGGATTCGGCGCGGATTCGACACCTTCGCACAGGGCGGTGATTTGTTCCAGTTCGTTAGTGCCAATGACCGCGTCGACTTCCGGCATATTCTTCTGAATGTCGGCGCGATAACGCTCCACCAAACAACCGGCGACGATCAGCTTCCGGGCGCGTCCGCTTTTCTTGTATTCCGCCATTTCAAGAATCGTGTCGACGGATTCCTGTTTGGCCGGATCGATAAAACTGCACGTATTTACGACAATCACGTCGGCATCGGAGGGATGCGGCGTGAGCTGATGGCCGGCGGAAGTGAGCTGGCCCATCATCACCTCGGTATCGACGAGGTTCTTCGGGCATCCGAGGCTGACAAAACCAATTTTCACGGCGGATTTCAGCGGGAAGGGATCGAAGCTCCAGGATAACAGACGGCGAGCGCGCTGGCCGCAGACGGACGCGGATTAACGCAGATCAGACAAGGATTCAATCTGCGTGAATCGGCGTTCATCGGCGGCCGAAGTGCATTACAGATGGCAGTGTGAAAGGCCGCGTTTGGCAAGATATTGCTGGTGATAGTCCTCGGCAGGCCAGAATTGCGGAGCGGGGACGATTTCGGTGACGATCGGGCGCTTGAAGGACTTTTGCGCCGCATCGCGCGATGCGCGGGCTTCGGCTTCCTGCTCCGGCGAATGGAAGAAGATCGCGGAGCGATATTGGTTGCCGACGTCCGGCCCCTGGCGGTCCTTCGTCGTAGGATCGTGATTTTCCCAAAAGACGTTGAGCAGGTCGTGATAACTGATCACGGCCGGGTCGAACGTCACCTCGACCACTTCGGCGTGTCCCGTGCGGTCGGTGCA
>DATGGL010000112.1:0-9561 GCA_035308605.1 Bryobacteraceae bacterium | reverse complement strand
AGGTCGCGGATCGATTGCGCCCGCTGCCGCGTAACGCCCACGCTGGTCAGATCCGCTTCGGCCAGCGCATCCGCGGCGGGAAACAGCATTCCCTGGGGCAGGCTCGATCCGAACGCGGCCGCGACGCGTCCCGCCATGGTGGAAGCGCCTTTCACGCTCACCTGTTGTCCGAGGATCGCCCGCACCGACATCTCGAATCCGTCCCAGCATCCCGGCACGCGCATTCCCGGAAACGCGCGAACCACCGATTTCAACTGCGCGTCGCGCCTGAGATGCCCGCCGACTTCCGACGGGTCCGCGCCGAGATCGAAAATCTTGCGCACACGCTCGACGATGCGGAACAGGGCCGAGGGATCGGGATATTGGATCTGAAGCTCGAGATAGTTTTTGTCCGCGACCGGCGCGACCGTGATGGTTCCGGGCCGCCCGTCCATGGAAATGCTGCGGGAATACTCGCCGGGCGTTACCGTTTCGACGCCGGGAATGGCGCGGGGCGCGAGAAAATCGATCAGCGATCGCCAGTCGTACGGCGGCCGATATCCCAGCCGGAATGTATAGTGCCCCGCTTCGTGGCCGTTCGCGTCACGCTTGTTTGCCAGGCGGAGTTCGTGCGGGGTTCGTCCGTACAGCTTCTGAAAGGTCGCGTTGAATCGCCGGATGCTGCCGAATCCGGCGGCCATCGCGACCTGGGTCATGGGCAGCCGCGTCTCATCGATCAGCTTCTTGGCGAAGTGGATGCGTCGCGTCTGCGCGACGGTCACCGGAGAAGCGCCCAGATAGCGCAGAAACAGCCGCCGTAAATGCCGCGAGCCGATCCCCAGCCGCTCCGCCAGCGTTTCCACGCCGGCATCGTCCAGCGCGCTTTCGCCGATCAGCTTGAGCGCGCGCGAAACCGTCGCGGACGTGCCGAGCCATGCAGGCGTCCCCGGCGAAGCTTCCGGACGGCAGCGCAGACACGGCCGGAACCCCGCTTCCGCGGCTGCGGCGGCGGATGGAAAATAGCGGACGTTTTGCTCCTTCGGTTGCGGCGCGGGACAGATGGGGCGGCAATAGATTCCGGTCGAGGTGACGCCGATGAAGAATCGTCCATCAAATCGCGGATCCCGGGCTAACCTGGCTCGCTGATAAATCCGGGTATCCATCCACAGCCATTATGGCGAACAGCGGGCCATCCGGCTGGCCGTTTTCGGACCTGTTCGCAGAAGGGGTTTTTGATGAGGCTTCGGGACCCTCAGCACGGATCCGCGCACGACGATGAGCGGGCCTGCTGTCTACAACTCCAGCTTCCCCAGATACATCATGTCGTGCAGCGCGAACTTTGCTTTTACGTCCATCGGCCCCAGCTTGGTTACGAACGTCACCTGCTTGTCTTCCAAAGTGATCAGATCGTTGCGCTCGAAATAGAATAGCGTCCCGGCGATCGCGGGCGGACCGTTCTGATATCCGATCTTGTTCAGATAAATGAAGTCGCCCTTCTTCTGAAGCTTGGTGTACTGCTTCAGCATGTCGAGCCGTTGTTGATACTCGGACTCGCCCTCGTCGTTCCCCCGACGTCCCAGCATCGGTAGATCGCCGCTGACGCACAGGATGTAGTTTGCGGCCGGATCGTCCTTCGACTGGTTGTGAAGCGCTTCGCGCAGCGGCTCCGCCGAATCCCAGCGCACGATGGCTTTGTAATGCCCTTGAGGCGCCGTACTCGGATCCGGAATCGCGCCGCGTGTGCCGCTCGTCCCCATCCGGCGATTCATGCCCCCGCCGGTGGCGCGCGGCGCTCCAATCCCTGCCGGCGAGTTGTTCTTGACTTCAGCGTCCTTTGCCCAGGGCGACTTGGTGAGCAACTCCTGGCGTTCATCGTCCGTCCAATCGGCTGGCTTTTTGTCATTCCAGAATTCTCTAGGCGGGTAGCCGAACGCGGGTATCCCCATACCGAGTAGCAGCGCGGTGCGACGGGTCATAACTAGATGTGGAGACGGCAAATGGCAGGGTCGAGTTACGAGCGCGGCAAGACTTCGTCGCTCAGCGCCGGAAATTCGCCTTGGATTTTCAGGACTGTTCTTTGTTTGCCGAGGGTTACCTCTGGTCAAGAGATTGCCAAGGTAACCGGGGAAGAACCAGAGAGGGAGCACTGCGTTGTCTACATCGGCATCTACACCGGCTATAGCCCTGAAAGAGGTCGTGGAAACTCGCGAAACGGTCCGCCGCCGGCTGGATGTGTTCGTACTCGCGGGAATCGTAGTCGCCATATCGGCGACCGTCGCCGGAATCGCCCTTACGGGAGTGAAGCCCGCTTACTTCCTACAGCCGACGGGAGCGTTGATCGTCCTGGGCGGCACTCTGGGTGTCACGCTGATCACGACGCCTCGCCAGGCGCTGTTCAATTCGGCGCGACGCGTCTTCGGCCTGATCTGGACCAGCGAGATGAATCGCGCCGACGTGATCGAGGAGATCGTGGGCTATGTCAAGACCGCGCGCAACAAAGGGATTCTGGCGATCGAGCCGTTGATCCCCAAGGTGCAGGACAGCTTTCTGCGCGAAGCCCTGTGGCACACCATGGACGTGCAGCAGCGCCCGGCCTTGCAAGCCCTGCTCGAAACGAAGGTGCGGTTATGCGAGCGCCAGGGAGAAGCCGACGCGAAAGCGCTCGAAGTGGCGGGCGGGTTCGCGCCGACCATCGGCGTGCTGGGCACGGTGGTCGGCCTGATCGATGTGCTGCGTCAGTTTTCGAATGTCTCCGCGGTTGCCGCGGGAGTGGGAACGGCCTTCGTATCCACGATTTACGGCCTCGCGCTGGCCAATCTGATTCTGCTGCCGGCCGCGCATCGCATCCGTTCCCGCGTCGCTGAAACTTTCGAGATGCATGAGCTGATGATGGAAGGCGCGCTGTGCCTGTTCGAGGGCATCCATCCTTCGCTGGTGCGCGAGCGGCTGAACGCGTTTCTCCGCGAAAAGCATCCGCAATGAAGCCGAATTATCTTCTGGCCGACAACTCCGGCCAGCGCGACCGCTGGACGGTCAGCTATATGGATGTCCTGACCATCCTTCTGATCTTCTTCGTCGCCGCCGCCGCGAAGACGATTCCGGTTCCTGCGCCGGTGAAACCAGCCGAGCCCGTCCGCCAGCCGGTGAAAATCGAACCGACTCCTCCGCGTCCACCCGATCCGCCGTCGGCGCTGTCCAACGCCCAGAAACTGCTCGAGGCCAGCGGCCTCGATGCGCATCTGGAGCAGCGTGGTCTGGTTATCAGTCTCCCGCAGGCGGTTCTTTATGCGTCGGGTGAAGATCGCGTGACTCCAGACGCTCTGCCGACGGTCGGAAGAGTCGCGCAGGTACTTCGGGAACTGCCGAACCGGGTGCTCCTGATCGGGCACGCCGATTCGGTGCCGATTCATAACCAGCGTTTCAAGAACAATTGGGAGTTATCCGCGGCGCGCGGGCTGCGCCTGCTCGAGGTGCTGCGAAGCCGCTATCACATTGACGAAACCCGGCTGTCGGTTTCGAGCGATGGCGCCAATCGCCCCACCAAATCCAACGAAACCGCGGAAGGCCGAGCCAACAATCGCCGCGTGGAAATCGTCGTCGTGGATGAAACGGTCGATCTAAATGAAAAACCGCCCACCGAAGCGAATCGGTGAGCGGTTCTTGAAAAACGACCGTTCTCGCGTTACGCCATTACCTTCGTAAACGCGGCCTTGAACTTGTCCATTTCGGCCTGAGTACCGACCGACACGCGCACATGCTGCGGCCAAGCCGGCCACAACCTGCCGATGATCACATTTTCCTTGGCCAATGCAGTCACTACCTGACCGCCCGGACGCTTCACGTTGACCATGAAGTGATTGGCTTCGCTCTTGGTGCACTCGTAGCCTTTGGCATGCAGGAATTCGAGCGTGTTCTCGCGGATATCGGCGTTGATCTTGCGGCGCTCCGGAACCACGGTCTTTGACTTCAGGCTCGCCGTGGCCGCGGCCATACCGGTGATCGGCGTGAATCCGACTCCGTACGGTTGAAGCTTCCGCAGCAGATCCGGACGCCCCATCGCGATACCGGCTCGGATTCCGGCCATCCCGTAAACTTTCGAGAAGGTGCGCAGCACGATGACATCTTTGTCCGCGGCGACCAAGTCCGTGCCGGACTTGATCAGCGTGGTGAAGTGCATGTAGGCTTCATCGAGAAGCAGGATGCAGCCCTTCGGCATGTTGGCGACCACGTATTCGACGTCGGCGCGCGAAGTGAGCGTGCCGGTCGGATTGTTCGGGTTGCAAAGGTAGATGACGCCCGTATTGGCATCCGCCTTGACCATAGCCTGAACATCGTGCGAATGATCCTTGCGAAGGGGAACGCGAATCACTTTCGCGCCGATGAAACTGGCGCTACCAGCGCCGGCTTCGTATCCCGGATCCGCCATCACAAAGGGCCGGGTCGGCGAGGTGAAGGCGCACACCGTGCGGTGCAGCGGATCGCTGGAGCCGGCGAAAGCCTGGACATAATCCGTCTTCAGCCCTTCCTGCGCGGCGGCGATCTTTACAAATTCGCCGGTTTCGTTGTGAGGCTGATAGCGGCCGCCGAACTTCGCCACCGCGGTGATGGCTTCGAGCGCGTCGGAGCAGGGCCCCAGGGGATTCTCGTTGGAGCTGATGCGCACCGCTTCGGCGGAAAAATCGCCGCGAACGGCGCGTTGGGCAAACGCGGCCTCATTATAAAAAGGAAGAGCGGCCCCGGCCGTGAGGACACTTGCGATTCGTCCCAATTGCCGGCGACTGAAGCCGCGAGAAAGCAGGTCGTTCTCGGCGGCGGATGACAGAGATGTTTGCATTTCGGAATCTCCTCGCTGAGGTGAAGGATAGACGAATAGGAGCCAGAAGTCAAAGGAGCGCACAGACCGGGGCGGCATCGAACCGCGCACCATAGTGAGCGGGCCACGACCCTTTTTCAAACTCTAATTCTTCGAAAAATAACCGTGCAGAGGCTCTCCGTCGTCCCGCTCTTCCCGTGCGTCGTCGATCCGGTGCAGCATTTCATTCAGATCCTCGAACCATTCGGTCCGAAGATCGAACAGGTACACCCGTGGCGCCAGGTCGAAGGATAGTTCGATCTGGCAGGTGAATCCGCCATAAGCCCGCATTTCGCGCAGCCGCATTTCCATCGCCCGGCGATCTTCGCGGCCCAGGCCGGATTCATTCAACCGCTCCATTGCCTCGTCGATCACCTCCACCGCGAATTCGTTGGCGTACAACGTGACCAGCCGCACCCCGGCCGCCTCCGCCGTGGCGAGAAAGGTTCGATAATCCGGGTGCCTTTCGACATTCCAATACACTGCCGGCTCGTCGTCTCCGCGCGGAGCGCCATGAAAAACGGCGATTCCGTGCGATTCCAGATAGTCCTGGATCTCGGAGCGCATGCTATCAAGATTGATCTTCATTTCCGGGGCCACTACAAGAATATCGTGACCGCGGCCGGGAGAGCGATTATTTTACGCGGATCGAGCCCATCATGCCGCCGTCCTCGTGCTCCAGGATGTGGCAATGATACACAAAGGTTCCCACAATCTCAGGATTGCGGAAATCCATGCGCAGTTTGACGCTCGGATACGGACCCTTGCCATCCCAGTAGGGCAGATCGACGGTGTCGCGGATCATCGGTTCGACACCATCTTTGCCGTCCCGAGCCATTACCTGGAAATGGAGCTGATGGATATGAAACACATGCGATTCCTCAGCCCGGTTTTCGACGATCCAATCCTCGACCGATCCATGAGCCACCGTGATGTCCGGATGTTTGAAATTCATGTCGAACATCTTCGGCTCGACGCCTTCTTCGGTAATGAAATATTCGATGGTTTTCGGATCTTTGCGCTGCTCGGAAAAATACAGCCGCCGCTGCCGGGCTGGCTTTAGATCGCTGAGTCCCTGGAACCCCGCGGGCTGGCGCGAGGCCGCCGGCATGGACGCAATTCCGGCCACACTCGCCGCGGCGGAAATGTTCGCCAGCACGCGATACGGATTGGCCTCGCCCTCCGGCCCCCGCTCATAATTCAAAGCGACCAGTTGTCCCCACACGCGCTCGGGCGGTGTCGTGACGATAAACTCAGCCCGCGCGCCGGGGCCCAGCAGAACATGCGATCGCTTGGAATCGCCCCCCACCGCCGAACCATCCATTGCGATCAGTTCGATCTCCTGTGGATCCCGTATATCCTGAATGATCGCGCCGAAACGGACCTGCAGATCGAAATATGTATCCGCCGACGCGTTCAGCACGCGCCAGAACTGGCGTTCGTTGGGGCGCACCCGGATCACGGCCGGCCGGTAGACCGGAAATTGCACCTGCACGAAGTTGATCGAAAGGTCCTTACCCTGCTCGGTGTTCTCGTCGTCGTCCTTCGCGCCGGAGGGATTTTGATCGCGCAGCACCAGCACGCGCTCCGGCAATCCGGCGACTTGCGGCTTGACCTGCTCGATCCCCTCCACGATCAGCGCCCCCGAAGCTCCTCCGAGCACTTGCGGCTCGGTGAACCCATGCGGATGCGGATGATACCAATACAGACCCGGCGGCTGGCTCAGCGGGATCTTGAACCGGTATTCGAAGGGAGGATCATTTGGCTGCACCAATGTCCGCAAAGTCTCGTCCTGATGACAGGACGGTGGAAGATCGAGTCCGTGAAAGTGGAGATTTGTAGAAGACGCCGACATCGAGCCCGTTGTACAAACACCACCATGACTGTGCACTGGTTCGCCGGCGTGCGGCAGCTCATTCGTCAGGGTCAGCACTACTTCATCGCCCGGTTTTACCCGCAGCGTGGGAGCCTGCACGCGATCCTGCGTGACGTAACAATACCGGGTCTGGCGATAGCGGTCGACAAACGTGCGGAAGAACAGGTCGAGATGAAGTTTCCCGTCCGCGCTTCGCACTGAAGCAGGATCTTCCACCGCGGAACCAATCGGCGGCCGCGTGCACACTTCCTCCGCCCGCAGGGCTACGGCGCAAAACAGGGAGATTACGAAACAGACCTTATGCATCGAGAAAAAGGGCCGGGAAGTTCCCGGCCCCAGTAAAGAATAACCAAACGCGAAGCTCAGTGGGTCGCGTAGGTCACGGTCGCAACATCCGTCGAAGTGTTGCCCAGATCGTCGGTCACCGTCAGCAGGAACGCATAGTTTCCAGCGCCGCCGGTCAATTGGACCGTTGGCGTGGGCGTGTTGCCTCCGGTGATCGTCGCGGCGAAACTTCCCGGGCCAAGCGACCAGGTGTACCGCAGCGCCTTCCGGTCGTAGCTGGTCGAAGCCGCGCCATCCAACTGAATCGCGCTAACGGTTACAGTCGCGGCCTTGGGATAGGCAACGGCCGAGGTGGTTTGTGTTGACGAGGTTGCGTTGCCGGTCGGCAACGTGGGCTGCACCGCCGTGGGCGGCGTCGAGGTGCCGGTGGTCGGATCCAGGAACAGCGCCGCCGCGTTCGGCGAGCTGAAATTGAACATTCCGTTCAGCGAGCCGGCGACCGCGTCCATCGAATTGTCGCCGATCCGGCCCAGGTTCCAGTTGTCCTCGATAAAGCGAAGAATGGAGGATTGATCGGTGGTGTTGTGGTCCACGTAGTTGACCTTCGCGTAAGGCGAAATCACCAGCAGCGGCTGGCGCGGTCCATAACCGCAGCGGCCCTGGTAGGCGTTCTTGGTTCCCTGGCCGCACGAACCGGCGCCGGCGAGGGCGTCGTCGGCGGTGCTCGACGGGCTGACGATCGGGGGCATGACGTGGTCATACCAGCCGTCCGAATCGTCGTAGGCGATGATGATCGCAGTGGAGCTCCAGAACGGCGAGCGCATGATCGTGTTGATGGTGTTGACCAGGAAGGTCTGCTCGTCCAGCGGATCCGAGTAGCCAGCGTGGCCGTCCTGATACGCCGCGGCCTTCAGATAGCTGACCGCCGGCAGATTGTTCGCCGCGAGCGCTCCGAAAAAGTCCGTCAGGTCGTACTGGTGATTGGTGACATCAGCCGCGGTTCCAACCGCCGCGACCGAGGTCGGCGGAACGTGATGAATATTCGCGGTCTGCGGATAATACTGGAATGGCTCATGATGCGGGATGTAGTCCGTGCCCGCCGAAGCGCCCGAAACATTGTTGTGGCTGGTCCCGCAGGTGGCCGTGCCGCCGCTCACCGAGCTCGGCCGGAATCCGCCCTGGAACCATCCCCAGGTCAGCCCCTTGGCATTCAGCAGATCGCCGACGTTCTTGCCGCTCATCTGGACCTGCGCGGCGGTCTTGATGGTGCAATCATCCAGCGCGAGCGCCGGGCGCGGATCGCCGATGACGCTGCCGCTTGAAACATTCCCCGATGCGCTGCCGGAAACCAGCGTGGCTCCGTGCGTCTGCCCGGAGATCAGGTGCAGAGCGCCGGGCGTGGACGGGCCAAACGTCGTGCTGAACGAGTTGTCGCTCATGGCGAAGTTCTGGGCATAGTTCCACAACGCGGTGACCGTGTTGCCGTCGTAATATCCCATTACAACCGCGGTCCCGATCCCGATATCGCAGCTTGCGCTCGAGCTACCGACCATCTCGGGGAACTTATCCATCAGGCCGTTGTCGTAGGCCTGCTGCTCGGCGGTGTATGCGTGATTCTGATCGCAGGTAACGGCCTGCGCGCGGGTCAAGCGGACCGGCTGCGCCGAATTCGGATTCGCCGTCAGCAACGCTCCACTCAAGCCGTTTGCAGCGGGCGTGTTCGGCGAGGCCGTGAACACCGGTTCAGTGGCGATCTTATTCAAAGCATTCGGATACGTTGCAAAATAGTGATCGTAGGAAACGTTCTCCTGAAAGATCACGACCACATGTTGTATCGGGGTGGTCGGGGCGGGCGGGCTTTGCGCCCAGACAGCCGCCGGGACTAACAAGGTACCCAGAATCGCTAAAGTTCTTTTCATCCTCTGTGAGCCTCTCGAGTGAGATTTGTGGAACCCCTCAAGATTCACACCCATCTGTTACGTCCTGTTGGCGCAATGGTGAATTCCTCTTGACGTTGTGGTGTAAAAACCAACACAGGACCCTGTCATCCTTAGCCGGTCTGAAGCGTCAATCTGTATGTTGTGACAGCCTTAGCAGGGATCGCACATGGGCAGCGGTGTAACCTCAGCCTGCCGATCGGCCATCCTTATTAGTGTGGAGGTCTTGAAGGAAAGGACCCCACAGAGTGAGAGAGGACTATAAAATGAAGAATCGAGTAGTTTTGTTTGGCGCGCTCTTGGCGCTGACGAGTTTAGCCGCTCTGGCAGCGGATGTCTCCGGAAAGTGGGCCAGTGAGGCTATGGGTAAAGGCGGCCCGCAGACCTTCACATTGAAGCAGGACGGCTCAGCGCTCACCGGCACGGTGCAAGGCGGGCGTGGCCCGGCGTCGGAAATCAAGAATGGCAAGGTCGACGGCGAGAACGTGTCTTTCGAAGTGACTCGCGAATTCAACGGAAATTCGATGACTCTTAAGTACTCCGGGAGTATTTCCGGCAGCACGATGAAATTATCGGTCGAAACCGGACGCGGCACTCGTGAGCTCACGCTGACCAAACAGTAATTGGGACCA
>DATGGL010000111.1:0-13919 GCA_035308605.1 Bryobacteraceae bacterium | reverse complement strand
ACCCGTTTCCCGCTCGATACACCCTAACCCAAGCCCCCGATGCTGGTTAACAAGCATCCGAAACATACACGTGCCCGGCAAGCACGCCCAACGCTTGCCCTCCTCCCCGGGTGGAATCGCGTTCTCACACGGACTCGACAGTAAGCGGGTCCCGACGTTTTTCCCACCCCTACCACCCGATCGCGTAATTGTCCCCCGTCGGACTAACCCCGCCCATCAGCACGCCCGTTCGCGGATGCACAATAATTGCCTTCACCGACCCCACGCCCTTTACGTCGCGGATGTCCAGATTGTGACCAAGGGCCGCCAGTCCCTCCAGCACCGGCTTCGGCAGCGACACCGGAGCCATCAGCTTCCCCGCCATCACATGCGGGTAATACGACGACTCGAAGTTGCTGCTGATCACCGCCGGAGCCTCCAGCGCCTGCTGCACATTCATCCCGAAGTCGACTACATTCAGGAAAAACTGCAACTGCGTCTGCGGCTGCGTGTCCGACCCCGGAGTCCCGAACGCAATGTACGGTTTCCCATCCTTCAATGCCAGCGCCGGATTGATCGTCTGCCGCGTCCGCTTCCCCGGCGCGAGCCCATTCGGCTTGGCCGGATCCAGATAAAAATACGCCATCCGGTTATTCAGGAAAAACCCGCCATTCTCGACCACCATCCCGCTCCCGAACCCGCTCAGCAGACTCGATGTAATCGACACCATATTGTGATCTTTGTCGACCACCGCCAGATACGTCGTCAGCCCCCAGGTATTCTCCGGCGCCGGACCCACGTCCTCCGGAACCGGCCGCGCCATCGCATACGCCTGCCCGCTCGACGACGAAGCCTGCCGCGGATTCCCCGGCGCGGGCTCCCCTTCGATCGCATGCAGCGGATCGATCGCCGCCCTCCGCGTGGCCGCATATTCCTTCGACAACAGCTCCCGCATCGGAATCGGCGGCACAAACTTCGGATCGCCAATGTACTTATTCCGATCCGCGAACGACAGCTTCAACGCCTCGGTGACCAGGTGCAGATACGGCGCGCTGTTGTGTCCCATGTAGCGCAGATTGAATCCTTCGAGAATATTGAGCGCCTCCAGCATCACCATTCCCTGCGAATTGGGAGGGCACTCGTACACATCCACGCCGCGATAGTTAATCCTGATCGGCGCGTCTTCGAACGCCTGATATTTGGCCAGATCCTGTTCCGTGATCAGCCCGCCATTGGCCTGCATATACGCCGCCGTCATCTTGGCGATCGGCCCCTGATAAAACGCCTTGCTCCCCTGCGACCCGATGGTGCGCAGCGTCGCCGCCAGATCCTTTTGTACGACGCGATCCCCAAATTGAGCCGGCTTTCCATCGTGGAACCAGATCTTCGAGGAAGACGGAAACCGCGCCAGCATCTTTTCCGACGTCTTCAACGAATTCGCCAGATGTTCCGTCACGGGAACGCCCCGCTCGGCTAGCTCAACCGCCGGAGCCAGCACGTCGGCCAGCGGCTTCGTCCCATACTTCTCGACCGCCAACTCCGCCCCGCCCACTGATCCCGGAACGCTCACCGAAAGCGCCCCATCCATCGGAATCCCGCCCTTGGACTTATATAAATCGATGGTAGCCGCCATCGGCGCGAACCCGGTGGCATTAATAAACTTGACCTCATGCGTCTTGGCGATATAAATCATCACGAACATATCGCTGCCGAGCCCGGTCATCATCGGCTCAACCAGCCCCTGCGCCGCCCAGGTAGCAATGGCCGCATCGACCGCGTTCCCACCGCTCTTGAGAATTCGAACCCCCGCCTCCGAAGCCAGCGGATGCCCCGAAACAACCATCCCCTGGTCCCCCATAACGACAGGCCGCCAGGTAGAAGTTTGCCCGTCTAAAAGCGGAAGCAGCATCGCCATCGAAATCACCAGCCGTTTATTCATGCCGAACCCCCCTTCTTGGAACCGTCATCCCGACACCGTCATACCGATACCGTCATCCCAACACCGTCATCCCGACACCGAACCGCGACCAGAGGAAGCGGTGGATGCCGACGGCTCAGACGATTCTATATCACCCTGGCAGCCCCGATTCATTTATGAGCGAAATCGGGTCAGCCTGAACCAACCCCTTTTCGGGACGTCAAAAGAGGGACAGAGCGCTCCGACCCTTTTTCGATACCCGGCAAGAACGTGCATTTACTGTGTTAACTGGCGTTTTTGGTCGCTCTGGGTCTGTGTCACCACGCGTCCGGGCTTGAATGGAGGGGGCGAATCGCCAGGTTCAGTGCCCACTGGTCGCTGTGTTTGGCACGCGAGCTCAATAGAATCAGCATCAAACAGGCGTTGAACTTTGCGAAAAAGGGGCAGAGCTGACTGGCAACATTTTCGAATCGTGAAAAATGTATTAGTTCAGGCTGACCCGCTTTTCCGACCCGCTTTTCACCGATGCACACCTATTGCCGGGGCGGCAGTGGGGTCAGCCGATTTCATCCCACAAATGGAACGGCATTTTGGACGGCACTGGCGTCTTCGAGGCCGGCCGCCCGGCGAAGGCTGTAGATCGTGAAAATCGGCCAGAGCCGTCTGCCTCTTTTTCCGCGGCGTGAAAAGGTGCAAGGTCAGGCCGACCTGTTTTTCCGTTTTTCGGATCGTTCAATCTCACTCTGCAGGCGCACACCAGTCCCTCCGAAGCACGGTCTCGTCGTCAAAGGGCCATTCATCGTACGGAGCGAGTTGCAGATCCATACCTCTTTGCGTCACGAGGAAGTAGTACTTTCCGATTTCTTTCTCGCCCGGGAAGCGATCGACCTTCTTCGGCGGCTTCGAGGTAGGCGTCAGAAGAAACCCTCGTGCTAGGCCTCGATCCATTAAATCACCAAGTGCTCGGATGATTTCGCCAGACTCGAACGTTAAGCCACACCTCTGGCCCAAGCCTCCGACGTGCTTTGAAACTTCGGCGAGATTCTCATAATCGTCACAGATAGCATCTAATACGAATCTCGATAACAAATCGAAGCGAGTAGCCATTCAGGGCCTCAGATACTTCGCACTCGGAAACTCGGGACAGTACACTCAAACACAATTGTTGAGATCTCTCCTGACATGACGGTCACCGACAACTCAGGCGATTCTATATCACCCTGGCACCCCCACACCATTTATGCGAACATTTCTCGTAGCATCATCAGAAGGAGCCGGAACATGGAAACCGCCGGACCCGTTGCCTGGCAGAACGATCTCACTGCCATTTCTCCCTCCGACTGGAACGCCGACTTCGCCGCTCACTCATCGAACGCGTCGGATTCGGCGGCACACCCGCCCAGATCGAAATCCTCGCGACACTCACCCCTGCGCAAGCCGTCGGGCACCTGGTCCGATTCGAACGCATCGCCGGAAAAAGCGCACCGCCGGAGCTCCCTCCCTTCGACCATTCCGGCGTCCACGATCCAGGCCTTGAACCGTTCCCGCCCAGCCGGCCCGCCGTCACCGAGATGGCCAAGCAGAAAGGTGAAGCGCTCGGCATCAAGGTGAAGCCCTCCGGCAACCGCCGCCTCCAGCCGATCGTCGACGAGTTCTTCTACTGGCTCCGCGCCAGCTCTCTCGAGACCAATCGGGTGGCTTACTGGTGGGCCAACCGGATGGTCGCGAGCTTCCAGCCGCTGCAAGAGAAAATGGCGCTGTTCTGGCACGGCCATTTCGCCTCCAATGAAGCCAAGGTTCGCGATTATCGCAAGCTGCTCGCCCAGCTCGAGCTGTTCCAGAAACACGGCCTGGGCAATTTCCGCGACCTGACCGTCGCCGTTGCGCAGGACCCGGCAATGCTCTGCTTCCTGGACGCCGGCGTCAACGTCAAAGGCGCCGCGAACGAAAATTTCGCCCGCGAAATCATGGAGCTGTTCACCATGGGCGTCGGCCACTACACGGAGAAGGACATCCGCGAAGCGGCCCGCGCCTTCACCGGCTGGAATTATGTCGACTTAAAATTCGTCGTTAATAAAGATCAGCACGACGATGGCGAGAAAACCTTCCTGGGCAAAACCGGACGTTTCGATGGGGTCGACGTGATCGACATCATCATGCAGCAGCCGGCGACGGCCGATTACATCGCCGGCAAAATCTATCGCTACTTCGTCCGCGAGGATCTTTCGCCCGAGCTCCAGAAAAGGCTCGGGACAATACTCCGCGATTCTCATTACCAGATCACCCCGCTGCTCGAAAAAATCTTCCTCTCGCGCGATTTCTACAGCCCCGCGTCGGTAGGCACGCAAATCAAGGGACCCGTGCAGCTCGCCGTCTCTACCTATCGCAAGCTCGGCCAGGAAAGCGTCCCCGGCGTTCCCGATTTCAACCAGGCGACCGGCGCGCTCGGCCAGCAGCTCTTCTCCCCGCCCACCGTCGCCGGATGGGCGCAGGGCCAAAGCTGGATCACTCCCGGCCTGCTGCTGGAACGCGGCAATTTCGCGCGCGATATTTTATTTCCCGATATCAGCTTCCTCCCGCCGGACCGCTACACCGGCGGCGGCGAGGTCCGTCGCGTCGCCGAACGCATTCGCCAGGGCATGGACATCAGCACCGCGACCAAAGACGACGCCAAAATGGACATGGCCGAATCCAACAAAAATGCCGACCGCGACGAAGACTTCAACACTCGCTACGGCAGCTTCCGCGGCTCGCAGATGGCCGTCGAGCGAGTCAAACCCATCCCGCGCGACACCGCCCGGATCCAGCTTGCGCGCATGGTGCTCGATGCCAAGCTCCAGAACACGACGCAAGTCGTCGATTATCTGATTCGCCGCTTTATGCGCGTCCCTCCCGGCGATGACGCGCGCCAGAAACTGATCGCGTTCCTGAACAAACAGCTCGGTACCACCGACGTCGCCGTTGCCCAAACTTATATGGAAGAGCCGCTGCGACTCCTCCTGCACCTGATCATGAGCCAGCCCGAGTTCCAACTCGCATAAAAGGCCAAATATGTCGAATCGATTTTCCTTCTCCCAATCCAGCCGCCGTGACCTCCTGCGCGCCGGAATGTACGGAGTCTGCGTCAGCGCCGCATCCCTCCCTTTGCCGATCTTCGGCCAGGCCGCCGCGCAGCTCACGCAGGCCAACGGCAACAAGAAGATCCTGGTTGTCCTCGAACTCTCCGGCGGCAACGACGGGCTGAACACCTTGGTCCCCTACGGCGACGATGCCTATTACAAGCTGCGCCCCAATCTCGGAATCCCGAAAAAGGAAGTCCGCACCATCGACGATCACTTCGGCTTCAGCAATGGCATGACCGGTTTCGCTCGCCTCTACAAGGACGGCAAACTCGCCATCGTCCACGGCTGCGGCTACGAAAACCCATCGTTTTCCCATTTCACGTCGATGGCGTACTGGCACACCGCTGCTCCTAATAGCGGTGAACCGTACGGATGGGTCGGCCGTGTCGCGGATACCCTGGCGCCCGAAGCCCCGCCGAATTTCCTGGTAAACATCGGCACGCGCCAGTCGCTCGCCGTCCGCAGCCACAAGCACGTTCCCGTGGTCTTCGACGATCCCAACAAATTCACGCAGGAGAAATTCTACGAAGAAAAGGAAATCCTGGGCGCCCCTTCCGCGAACGGAAAAGTCGATAATCCCTCCCGCCGTTTCCTGCTCGACACCGCCCAAAGCGCCCGCGACGCCTCCGTGCTGGTCCAACAAGCCTGGTCGAAATATCACACTCCGGTTGACTACGGCATCACTGGCCTCGATCTGCCGAAAGTAGCCGCGCTCATCGACGCCGGCATGCCTACGCGTCTCTACTACACGTCCTATCGCAACAACGCCTTCGATACTCACGTCTTCCAGAACGACGTCCACAAGCGCCTGCTCACCTACGCCTCCGACGCGGTCTCGGCATTCTTGAAGGACCTGGAACGCATCGGCCGCGCCGACGACGTGGTCGTGATGATCTTCTCCGAATTCGGCCGCCGCGTTCCGGAAAACGTGAACCTCGGCACCGATCACGGGACCGCGAATTTAATGTTCGTCGCCGGGAAACAGGTCAAAGGCGGTCAATACGGCGCGATCCCGAGTCTCACCAAGCTCGACGCCGGCGACAACCTGATCCACACCACCGATTTCCGCCGCGTCTACGCCACCATGATCAACGGCTGGATGGGCCTGAAAGATTCCAGCACCGTCCTCAACGGCAACTTCGAAAATTTTGACATGTTCCAGAAAAAAGCGTGAGCGAACCTCTTGATCGGCGCACCATGCTCCTGGCAACCGCCGCGGCAACCCTTCACGGAGCTCCGTCACCTCTCGTGACTCTGACCGAATGGATACAGGCGGACCCGAAACGACGCGAATCCGAGGTGCAGTCCCGCGCCGAGCGCATCAAGACAGCCGACGCCTCCATTCACGCGTGGGTCCAGGTTCTCCCGCAGAAACCGATGGGAAAGGGGCAACTCCTCGACATCCCCTTCGCGGCCAAAGACATCATGGAGACGCAGGGCCTGTCCACGGAATATGGCTCGCCGATTTACAAAGGCCGGATCGGCGCCGCCGACGCAGCCATCGTACAGGACTTGCGCCACCGCGGCGCCGTCTTGATGGGCAAGACGCACACCACGGCGTTCGCCTACCGGGACCCGGGCCCGACACGAAATCCACACAACCTCGAACACACCCCCGGCGGCAGCTCCAGCGGATCCGCCGCCGCGGTCGCCGCGGGCATGGTGCCGTTGGCCTTAGGAACTCAGACCGCCGGTTCCGTGCTCCGCCCGGCGTCCTACTGCGGCGTCACCGGATTCAAGCCTACCTACGGTCTGATTTCTTTAGATGGCGTCCTTCAATTCGCCAAGAGCCTGGACACGCTCGGCTTCTTCACCCACACGCCCGCGGACATGCTGCTGCTCTGGGAATCCCTCGGCCACGCCACCGGAAAAGAGGAAGACTTCGCGATCGGCGTCCCCGATCCGATGCCCGGCATGGAGCCTGAAATGGCTGTAGCTTTCCAAAGCGCAATATCGTCATTCACCAAAGCAGGCGTTCAGATTCGAAAAATCGACATCGCGCCGATGCTCGCCAAACTCGCCGAAGCCGGCACGACCATCATGGTCTACGAAGGCGCTCAATTCCATCAGCAGCGTTACAAGGAATTCGGCGACAGGCTAGGCGCGATGGCCGCGCTGGTACGCGACGGATCGCAGATTCCACCGGCCCGGTATGACGAAGCCCGGCAATACGTCGCGCAAAGCCGGGAAGCGCTTCTTACGCTGTACAAGTCGACGCCGGTAATCCTGGTCCCCGCCGCGACCGGACCGGCGCCCCTGGGCCTTTCCTACACCGGCGACACTCGTATGAACGCGCCCTGGACCTCCATCGGAACGCCGGCCATTTCGATCCCGATGCCGGTCGGGACCGCCTTGCCGTTGGGGCTCCAACTCACCGCCGCTCCCGGCGAGGACGCCCGCGTACTTCGAACCGCAGCGCGGCTGGCTCGTTTCCTGAAAACCAGCCAATAGACTGTCCTTGGTGATTGTGTCGGCGCTCTGCGACCCCTCGAAGCCCGCTCACTGGCGTTCCGGCTCGGTGCGGAGAATCCGTGGCCCATCCACTCCCATTTGTGCACAGTACGGTCACGGAGCCGCAAGCGCCAGCGAGCGGGTCCTGACGTGTCCCTTTGATTCGAGCCGAGCCCAAACTTCCTCTCACGCCGCGACCGCTTCCCGCGCATTCCTGCGCTCCTCGACCTCCGCATCCGTCAGCCGCGCATCGTAAATCGATCGCGTCTCGATCGTCCGCGCCACAATCGTAGCCATCCCCACCGCCACCAACAGCGGCAAAATAAACGACCGGTCCCGCCCCGTCAACTCCATCATCAGGACGACCGTTGAAATGGGTCCCTGCGTAGTCGCTGCCAGCACTGCGCCCGCCCCGAGCACCGCGAACAGACCGGGCGGCACACCCGGCCAGATCCATCCCCACGCGTATCCTAAAACCCCGCCCAGCATCGCCCCGACGGTTAACGATGGCGTGAACAATCCACCAGGAGCGCCGCAGCGCATACACAGAAGGATCGCGGCAGGTTTCAGCAGCATGACGATCAACAGCAACCCCGGCGCAACCTGATCCGTGAATGCCAACTGTGAAATATCCTTGCCGTTTCCCAGCACCTGCGGAAACCAGATCGAGACCACCCCCAGCAGTCCCAGCGCGCCGATCGGCGCCATCACGCGCCGCCAACCCTCGGGCCGATTCCGATCCGCCCAAATCACCGCTCGAACGTACCCGACCGAAACCACCCCCGCGATCGGCCCCGCCAGCAGCGCCCAAACCAGGCTCGACGCCGAATTCGTATAGGCCGGAATCGCGTAAGTTGGCGCATCCGGCAGCAGGATCCAGGAGACCGCCGTGGCAATCACGGACGTAAACAGCGCAGGCAGCACGAATCGCAGCGCCAGCGCGCCGCGCATCACCTCCAGCGCGAACAGCGCGCCCCCCAGCGGCACGCCATAAGCCGCCGCCATCCCCGCTCCCGCCGCGCAGGCGACCAACAGCCGCCGCTGCTGATCGGACAATCCGCCTTTATCCGAAAAAAAGTTCGCCAGCACGGCGCCGGCCTGTTTCGGCGCGCCTTCGCGTCCCAGCGACACGCCCATGCCGACGATCACAACCGAAAGCACCGCGCTCCCCAGCGTGCGCAGCGCCGGCATCCGCCCCGCGTAAAACCAGATCGCCGCCGTGGTATCGATCCCGTTCCCGCTGGAAAGCCGCCTGAGGACGATCTGCCCCAGCCCCGTGATCAGGCCCGCGCAGCCCAGCACGATCACATGCCGCCACGGACTAACGCGCTGAGCCGCGTCGAGGATGTCCGTGCCCGACCCCTTCCATGCGATCTGCTGTACCGCTTCCAGCAGTTTCGTCAAAGCCGCTGCCACCACGCCGGTTCCCGCGCCGGTCAGCAATACCGCGATCCAGAATCGTGGCGCATCAGGCTGCCGGAGCGTCGAAGGGATCATGCGGTCATGCTAGCTTTTTTCGCAACTCAATTACGAAAGGGATCATCATAAGGAGCGGATGACCACATTGAAGAAAACATTCGTTATTGGCGGCGACCTTGAAGTAAATCGTCTCGGATTCGGAGCCATGCGGCTGACCGGCAAAGGAATCTGGGGCGAGCCGAAAGATCCCGAAGAGGCGAAACGCGTTCTGAAGCGAACCGTCGAGCTCGGCATAAATTTTATAGACACCGCCAACAGTTACGGCCCCGACGTGAGCGAGCGCCTGATCGGCGAAGCTCTGTCGCCGTTTCCTAGGGGCTTGATCGTCGCCACGAAGGCCGGACTAACCCGCCAGGGGCCGGACCGATGGAGTCCGAACGGCAATCCCGATTATCTTGCCAAAGAAGTAGAGAAAAGCCTCCGCCTGCTTAGGACCGATGTCATCGATCTATGGCAACTGCATCGCATCGATCCGAAGGTTCCCGTCGAAGAATCGCTGGCGCCCATCGTAAAGCTGAAGCAGCAGGGCAAAATCCGTCACGTCGGTTTGAGCGAAGTGAAACCGAAAGAAATCGATCGCGCGCGAAAAGTAATCGAGATCGTGAGCGTGCAGAACCTGTATAACCTCGGCGACCGGCAGCATGAAGACGTCCTCCAATACTGCGAACGGCACAACCTGGCGTTCATTCCGTGGTTCCCCGTCGCTGCGGGAAAACTCGCGCAGCCCGGCGGCAAACTGGATAAAGTCGCGAAGCGCCACGGCGCAACCGTCGCACAGCTTTCCATCGCATGGCTCCTGCACCGCAGCCCCGTGATGCTGCCCATTCCCGGTACATCCTCGGTCGCCCACTTGGAAGAAAATCAGAAAGCCGCCGACCTAACACTCTCCGAATCCGAGATGAAAGAAATCGAAACCGCGTAGCAGTAGGGCAGGTCCCCGACCTGCCCTTCCCGACCCATCAGCAAAATTTGCGGTATCGATCTAACTCACCCTCGATAAATCAACACTTACCGCTTCGGCAATCCGCGTGCTCCTCTCAAACCGGAGGCATCGCCCAATGCTGATGACCATCTTCGTAATCCTGCTGGTGATGTGGCTGCTCGGCATGGTCACGTCCGTCACGCTTTACGGTTTCATTCACATCCTGCTGATCATCGCCGTCGCCGTCCTGTTGATTCACCTGATCCAGGGCAGGCGAGTCTTATGACTATTTCTGACTCAGCCCGCCGTCGACCGCGAGAATCTGCCCGGTTATAAAATCCGATCCCGATAAGAAGTACGCCACGGCGTCGGCGATGTCGGCGCCCGTTCCCGCGCGCCGTTCCGGCGTCTTGTCGATCAACCTCTGCGTGTGGGCGTCCACCGGCCCGAACGCAATCACGCCCGGCGCGACGGAATTCACGGTTACTTTTGGAGCGAATGCTTTCGCCAGCGCCCGGGTCATCATAATGACTCCCGCTTTCGAAGCGTTATAGTGCGCGTTACACGACCACGGCCGCAATCCGCCGAGCGAGCTGATATTTACGATCCTTCCGCCATCCCCGGCGATCATCCGCCGCGCGGCCTGCTGGCAGCAGAAAAATGTTGCTTTCAAGTTAACAGAATGGATGAAATCCCAGTCGGCCTCGGTGACTTTCAGGGGATCGATGGTCGTAAATCGCCCCGCATTGTTCACCAGGCCATCGATGCGCCCGATCTTCCGGTCGAGCTCCGCGAACATCCGCTCGATCTCATTGACTCGGGTCAGATCCGCCTGGAAAACCGGAGCGCCTCCGCACTCCTCCGCCGTCGCCCGCGCGTCTTTTTCCGATGTCGAGTAATGAATACAGACCCGCGCCCCATCCCGGCTCAGTCGCAGCGCAATCTCCCGCCCGATGCGTTTCGCCGCGCCCGTAACCAGAATTACCCGCCCGTCCAGAGAAGACATCTCCCCCATTGTCCCGCGAGTAAGTCGCGCTACTGCGGCTGCTTCTTATCCACCGGCGGATCCGTCGGCCGCCGCAGCGTAGGAGCCTTCTTCTTCGGCGTCGCGTCCGGATTCGCAGCGTCCTTCTTGGCCTGCTCTTTCTTCTCTTCCGGCGTCATCTCCGCCTCGCGCTCGGCCTTGGCTTTCTTTTCTTTCTCCGCCACTGCCGACGCCCGCCCGTTCAAATCCGCCTGGGAAAGCTCGTAGCTATCCTGCGTGGTCTCCACGGCCTGCTTGAGCGCGAAGTCGTAGCGGGCCAGATCCTTCGGCTGCGATTGATCGATCTTCTCCAACTTGCCGAGCATTTCCTTCTCGGCCGCCGCAACCGCAGCGATTCCCGTTTCGATGGGTACTTTGCGCTTCAGCGCATCGTCGGACACGGTATCGATCGCCTCGATGATCTTCGAATAGTCTTCGAGCAGATCGTGAATTAACGCGCTTCGCCCGGCTTTGTCTTTCGAGAGAAGCGAATTCACCTGATCCAGACGCTGCTTGGCGAAGTGCAGATAAAGCTTCAGCCGGTCGTTCGGTTCCTGGACGTTGCGAACCTGGTCCGCTTCATCGGTGGTCAGAAAATCCCGCTGCGCCTGCGCCGCCAGCGCGCCCGCCACCAGCAATATCAGAAATCGCATAAAACCTACTTCTTCTTGCTCATGATGCTCTTGAGCAGATCATCGTGCACTTCCGACACCCGATCTTTAACTTTGTCGACATACGCGCGGCTGTCCACGTCCACCAGATGTTCCAGGCCTTCCAGCCGGCGGACCAGATCCCGGGTCCTCAACTCGGCGCGCTTGAAGAATTTCGGATTCCGCCGCGCATCCTTGCCGGTATCGAGCAGCGATTGGTAGGAAAGATTCACAGACTCCGTGATCTCCTCGAGCGCGGTCTGCATTTTCGGCGCGTCATTGGCATTGAAAGCGTCGCGCGCGGCATCCAGCTCTTCGTTTGCGTGATCCAGCGCCAGATCGCTCCGACGCTCCAGATTCGGCTCCAGCTTGACCGAGCTAAGATCCAGCGCCAGAACCAGCATCAACAGCCAACTCATCCCGCGTACCTCTTACGCCTATTCCGATCTTATCAGCCGTCACTTGGTCAAATAAACCGAAAACTTGGTGACGTCGTGAAATCCCATGCGCCTGTATAATTTGTAACCTGCTTCGGTGGATTGCAGCACCAGCCGCGTCAACCCCGTCCGCGCGCGGATTTCCGCCGTGGCGCATCGCAGCAGCGCTTCTCCATAGCCCATCCGGCGGAATTCCGGCATCGTGGCGAGCGAATATACGCCCATCGCCCCCGCCTCCACCACGATCGCGACAATCGCGACGGCGCGTCCATTCACCATCCCCACGAAACCTTCGTAAGAGCCGTTCCACGCCTCGGCGCGTGAATACACCGCGCGGGCGACCATGTGAGGAATCTCGAACGCTACTGACGTGATCTCCGCGAACGCGGCTCGCGATGGCGCATCCACTACGCGCCGCATCTCGATCGCCGGCAGTTCACGCACGGGAGCCAGCAGCGCCGGCGCCATCATTCCCGGCGGATGGGAGATCGCGCGCATTCCGAAGCTGGTGAACGTCTGCCGCTCGCGCCGCCGCGCCGGCGTATCGAGCAGGTCCTCGCACAGCCAGAACGACCAGCGCAGCGTCCGCTCCCCGAAAAAGTGGGCCAGCTCCGCCAGCCGCGATTCCAGTTCGCTGGTGTTCCCGCGCACGCCCCGTGTCAGCAGTCCGATATTGAATACGCCATAATCGAGCCCCGAAAATACCGCCACGGTTCCGTCCAGCGCGCGCACCTCGCCCGATCCCGAAGCCTCTCCAAAAAACCGCATGGCGCTGCGCAGGTTTTCTTCGACCACCAGGAAATCGCTCATTAAAGCCAATCGGGACAGACAACTCTGTCCGCAGACGTATCCCCTTCGCCGCGCGAATCGGCTCGGTTGGGGATAGAGCGGTCCGTCCCCTTTTGCGACAAGCTTCTAAAGTAATGTAACCGGATCCACATCAATCACCAGCGACGTCGGGTTCCATTTCTCTGCCGCGGCAAAGCGCTGCAACTCGCCCAGGACTTCGTTGAGCTGCTTCCGGCTGGAACTCTTGAGCAGCATCTGATAGCGGTATTCGTTTTTCACGCGCGCCACTGCCGCCGCCGCCGGCCCCAGAATTTTCAAACCTTCGGGCGCAGGCTCCAACACCCTCGCCAGCGCGCCACTGCGCGTCAGGGCTTCCTCTTCGCGAGCGCTCCGCACCATCACGCTCGCCAGCGCACCGTAAGGCGGATACGACATCAGCCTCCGGAATTCGATCTCCTTCGCGTAAAATGCCTCATAATCCTGCGCCGCCGCGCAGCGAATCGCGTAATGATCCGGATTAATCGTCTGAATCAGCACCACGCCCGGAGTCTCGCCGCGTCCGGCCCGCCCTGCCGCCTGCGTCAGAAGCTGAAACGTCCGTTCGGCCGACCGGAAATCCGGCAGCGCCAGCCCGATATCCGCGTTCACAATTCCCACCAGCGTGACGTTGGGAATATCGTGCCCCTTGGCGATCATTTGCGTGCCGACCAGAATATCGTAATCGCCGTCCCGAAATCCGGCGAGAATATTTTCATAATCCCGCTTCCCGCCGACCGTATCCCGATCCAGCCTGGCGATTCTCGCGCGCGGAAACGCCCCGTGCAGCTCGTCCTCAACGCGCTCCGATCCCACACCGATGAATTGAATGTGATCGCTATCGCATTTCAGGCATCGTTCCGGCACGCGCACCGCGCAATTGCACAAATGGCAGAGCATTCGCCGGTCGCGCCGATGATACGTCAGCGTGACCGAGCAATTCTCGCATTCCATGCGTTCGCCGCACGCCCGGCAGGTCAGGAAACTGGAAAATCCGCGGCGATTCAAAAGCAGCATGCTCTGCTCGCCGTTCTCGATCCGCTCCCGCACCGCGTCCACCAGCGCCCGCGAAAACGTCGCCTGCTTGCGCGATTCCAGAAACTCCTGCCGCA
>DATGGL010000110.1:0-18576 GCA_035308605.1 Bryobacteraceae bacterium | reverse complement strand
CTCGCTTCGGCGGCCTGTTCTTCGGCGGCTCTGGCTTCGGCTGCTCGCTCTTCGGCTGCTCGCTCTTCAGCTGCTCGCTCCTCGGCGGCACGCTCTTCGGCAGCCTTCGCTTCAGCGGCAGCTTGCTCTTCGGCGGCCTTTACTTCGGCGGCGGCTTGCTCCGCGGCGGCTTTGACCTCGGCTGCGCGGGCTTCTGCGGCTCTCGCCTCAGCCGCGTCCGACTCCGCGGCTGCTTGGGCTTCGACCACGGGGATAGGCGGCGGTGCAGGCGCTACTGCATCGGCAACGGGAGCAGTCTTTGCCGCTTCGGCTGCCAGCGCCCTCGGGTCACACGCCGGACATTCTGTCACCTGCGGAGGGATTTCACGACCGCATTCCGGACAGATCCAGTGGAACATAGATCCAATCTACCCGGAATTGGCTTTTTTACTCGTCAGTGACACACCCTACGGTACACACCTAGGCACCTTAAGCCGGATAGAGATTCGATCTCAGGTATACACTAGTAAACCGGCCTATGCGCCGGCTTTCTTCCGTCGCGCCAGGTAGTAGATCAGCGCCGCCGCCATCACAACGATCGACACATACAGCAAGTAATGGTGGATCGATTCGGCGATTTGCTTCCAGTTTTCGCCCAGAAAATAGCCGAGCGTCAGAAACGTAGTCACCCACAGCAATCCCCCAGACCAGGCGTACGCCATGAAGTGCGTGAATTTGAGATTCGATGTGCCCGCGACGATCGCGGTGAAGTGCCGCAGGCCGGCGATGTAGTAGCCGACCACCAGCGCCCAGTGCCCGATCCGGTCGAACCATTCGTGCACTTTCGCCAGGCGCGCCTCGGTGATGTGCAGATACTTTCCGAACTTGTGCACGAACCCGAGCCCCAGAGTCCGGCCAATGGTGTAGCTGAGCGTAATCCCGCACCAGCTCCCGGCGACGGCCGTGAGCCACGCCGGCACTGGCTTCATGTCCCCTTTCGAAATCAGATATCCGCAAAAAACCAGCAGCGTCTCATCGGGGATCGGAAGCCCGACCACTCCAAGCATCAACAGCACGAAGATAGCTTCGTAGCCGTAGGTGATGATCCACTGGAAGACGCTGTCCATCGATTCAAGATAGCGGAAAGAGGTCAGCCACGAATGGACACGAATACACACGAATCACATTTGTGTGCATTCGTGTGTATTCGTGGCTAAGAACTATTTTTCGCCGGATGCCAGGCCGCGTGAGGAGACTGATGCGAACATGTCCAGGAACTTGCGCTTACCCTCCGGCTGGCTGGCGCCGCCGCGCGGTTCGAGCAGTTCCGCGGCGAAGTCTTTGTAAGCCTTGCCCAGTTCCGTGCCGGTTTCGACGAATGATCCGGCGGTCATGGCTTTGTTCACGCCCTGATAATCGTTGGGGAAGGTCCGCAGTACAGGGATTCCCAAAATCTCCTCCACCTGTTCCTTGGAGAAGACTGCCTTTTTCTGATAACGATTCAACACCACCGATACGCGGCCGTCGAGATCGAAATGCTTCAGGTACGCCATCTTTTCTCGCGCCAGATGCAGCGACGGGATTTCGGGCGTACACACCAGCAGGACGCGCTTGCACTCCTGCATGATTTCCATGGAATAGCGCTCCAGATTTCCGGACAAATCGAAGCACAACACCTGATAGACGCGGCGCAGGAAATCGATCATGGCGCGGATGTGCGTGCCCTCGACGCGCAGACTCGGATTCACCCGGCCGGCGTGCAGGACGTCGAGCCCTTGAATGGTGGTTACCAGGGATGGCCAGAGATTTTCGTCCAGGCGCGGCGCATTTTCGATCGCGTCGGTGATCGAATATTCGTTTTGCAGTTTCAGCATGAAGCGCATCATGCCGGAATTGAGATCGAAATCGGAGAGCATGACGCGCGTATCGGGCCTGCGCGACATGGCCGCGCTGACGTTCAGCGCGATGGTCGACGTTCCCGCGCCCGCCTTGGAAGGCAAGAACGCGAAAATCTGGCTGGTGGTCTCGTAGGAAACCGGATTCTTGTCGAGCAGCTCTTTGGCGGTGCCCAACGCTTCCATTAAAGTGTGGCGTTCGAACGGCTCCGCCAGGAACTCGCGCACCCCGGCGCGCATGGATTCGCGCAGGAGCTTGGGATCCAAAGTCTTGTGGAACGCGATGATCTGGAGATTCTTGACTTCCGTCTCGACGAACCGCACCAGGGCGAGAGCCTGTTCCAGCGTCTCGAAACTCAGGAATATAACTTCGGGGGTCTGAGCGCGTAGGGTCCGTACCAGATCCACCGAATCCGGATAACGGTTGACGGTTCGCCCGACCGCGACTACGCCGGTCGCCGTGAGAGCGCCGTGCAGGTGCTCGGCTAGTTCCTGATCCGGACAAATGATGATGCTGCGAAGCAAGTTCTCGGACTCCTTTCTCAGCCTAAATAACTTATCGGAGTACAGCAAGGGCAGCGCAACCCCAATTTGCTCATCGGATTGCCCCTAGCCTCGGGGCGATTTTGCTTAAGCTTCATTAGGGTGATTCGCGTAATCGAGTGTCCGAAGGTTTAGGCCACCGCGGCGATCGCTGCCGGCATCGAATCTATTTCGGCCACGTTCGTGCTGTGCTCCAGGTAGGAAGCGGCAAAATGAGCGTGCATTTTAGAACAGGCCGAATGGGGATGGATCTGCACGAACAGTTGCCCGATCATCTTTCCTCTCAACCCTTTACAGATACGCGCGAGTTGCCGCCCGGTCTCCGAAGTGCAGCTTTCGCAGGTCAGTCCGACTTCCGAACAAAGCCGGGGATAATTGTCGCCAGGGGAGGTAACCATGTAGTGAACATTATGCCGTTAACCTTAACACTGGCAAAGGGTTTTGAGGAGGGTTTTGACCATCTCAATTGTGGGGACCGATACCCCCGCGCGGGGGAGAACGCCCGAACAACGACGGTAGGAGATAATTGTGAAAACGAGGTTGCGGAGCAAAGCGTCTTCTAGTTGAGGATGGGAATGAGTGGGTCTCGGAGGTCAAGGTGGAGTGTATGGTTTCTCCCGATATTCGCTATCGGGAGTGTCTATTGCTCGACCCCGGAGTTTCGTGTCGAGAATTTCCCGGTAGCGGGCGGCGCGGAGCTTCTTACGGTCTTCGGGCGGCTTCCGGACGCAGGCCGGAGCGATGAATCCTACGTTCCGCTGCTCAGCGTCCTGCGCGACACGCTGGGAGACGAGAACCCGCAGAATAATCGTCTCCGCTATGTCTGGGTGCTGACGTCGGCCCGTCCCAGCCTCCTGCAACGTGCCGCGGGCTCCCTCCCTTTCTTCTACTGGCGCCCCGATTCGGTCCGCAACGCCGACCATCGGCCGGTTCCGGTGCTGGATTTGGGCGCGACGTCCCACGTAGTCTGGCGAAGCCTTGCGGGACAGATGACGCAGGTGCTGGCGCTCGATCCCAATGGCGCGATCGTCCGCAGTTCGACGCGCAGCTACCGGAACAACCTGGCCGATCACCGCCGGGTCCATCTCCTGGAAGGTCTGGCTGTCCTTTCCGAGCTGGAGGACGAACCGGATGTGAAGAACTTGCTCCACGAGCCGGAACTGCTCGAAATGGAAACCCGGCTGGCGCTGGCGGGCCAGACGCTGGGAGGACTGGTGACGGCTGACAAACTGCCGACGGCGTACGTCAAACAGCGGACGCGCACCGAAGAAATGCGCGGCCACAACTGGGAGCTGCTGCGCCAGCGGGCCGAGGCGAATGGACTCTATTTCGAGCCGTTCGGCGACCCGGGATCGAGCACGCACGCTTTATTGTGGATCGCCACGGAGGATCTGGATAACAACCGAGCGTTCGACGGCCAGTTTCTGGGTATCGCCGATCCGTTTCACGACGAGAGGCTGCGGCGCTGGACCGGGTATCGCGAGGTGCGCGACGGCAAAGAGATGATTCCTCTGGCGATGTATGGGCTGGAATATCCCAAGGTGCCGCTGCTGTTGGCGGATTTTCGCGATTCGCACGCCCCCAAGCGCCGTGAAATGATCCGCCACGCGGCTACCGATACCGTCAGCGGCGTTCTGGGAATTTCGAAGTACGGGAACTGGCCATTTTTCGCCGGATCGTATGCGTTCAACTTCATTCGGGTCCGGCACGGAGCGGCCAACGATCGTTCGGCGCGGCTGAAGGCTTACGCGCAGGTGCGGGCATGGCTGGCGCTGGATGGCTCGGTAAGCAGCGGTCTGCGGTCGGAGTTGCAGAAGCGCCTCGATATGCTGGGCGTGAATCCGATGGAGGAAAGTGTCGCGAGCGAAGTGAAAATCGCGCGGCGCCAGTATGCGGCGCTGGTCAAGTACGCCCAGGATCCTCAGGGATTGCCGGCACGGATCGAAAACGACCGGCAGGCCGAGTTGACGGCCTACAACCACAGTATCGGCGCACGGGCCGGATTCCGCATCGCGAAGGTGATGACGCTCGGCATCTATTCGCATCGCGAGAAAACAGAAGGGACGCTCCAGGCGAGCCTGGATATCGACCGCCGCAAGGCGCGCCAGACCCAGTTTCTGGAAACTGTCGCGAAATCGGGTCCGCAGGCGGAAATCGTCTGGAACATGGACCAGGTGCGGCAGGCGATCGACGACATCGCCGCAAGCCCGCTTCCGGCGCGATCGGCCCAACTGGTGCAGCGGATCATGGATCAGACCCAGGACGAAGAGACGCGTGCGGTATGCCAGCGCGCCCTGATGAGCTTCGATGCTTCGGCTGGGCTTCAGTAGTCTCCTTCTCGCGGTCTCATTGCTCGCGGCCGACCGCAAGGTCGATCGCGTGGTGATCATCAAGGTCGACGGCCTGCCGGAGGGCCTGCTGGAGCGCTACGTTTCCGAATCCGGCGACGGCGCTCGCGACGGCCACAGCCGCCTGCCATGGATCGAGCATGTGTTCGCGAAAAACGGCACGTGGATGGAGAACTTCTACGTGCGGGGCATCAGCCTTTCCGCGCCGTCCTGGTCGATGCTCGACACGGGCCGGCATCTCGAGATCCGGGGGAACGCGGAATACGATCGCTACACGCTGCGCGTCTACGACTATCTGAATTTCTTTCCTTTTTACGTCGGATATGCGCAGAAGCGGCAGGCGGATATGCCTGGGGTCGCGATCCTGGACGAAAACCATGTGCCTCTGCTGATCGACCGCTTTCCGGCCGACGAGCGTTATCAAAGTTTTCAGCTCTACCAGCGGGGCGTGCGCTGGAAAACCCTTGAATCGAGCCTGCGCGGCAAGTTCACCAGCCGTCCGATCAAGGATCTGTTCGACGAATGGCAGACTGGTTTCTCTCTGTCCAGCGCCGTGGATGAACAGACCGAGCGCGAGGTCGTCGAAAAATTGAAAGATCCTGAAATCCATTACATCGACTACTTCACAGGCGATTTCGATCACGTTTCGCATCTCACCGGGGATCGCGTGGCGCTGTTGCACGTGCTCGAATCGCTGGATGCCATGGTAGGCCGTGTATGGGCCGGGATCGCGGCCAGCCCTTATCCGAAAACAACGGCTCTGTTGCTGGTTTCCGACCACGGAATGAACACGGCGACGAACATCTACAGTCAGGGCTATAACCTGATCGACTGGTTCAATAGCGCCTCCGGCGGCGGACATCACGTCCTGACCAACCGCCATCCGATGACGGAGTTCAAACTGAAAGGCCTGGACCCGTTCGTCTCGGAGGTGATTTCGCCTAGCGCGGAATCTTCGTACCTGGCTGGGGAGAGCGGGCGCTATCCGACGGCGGTGATGGATCTGGACGGGAACGAGCGCGCCTCCATCAGCTTGCGCAATAACTCATTGAACGCGATTCAGATTCTGCTCGACCAGTTGATGCACAAGAAACTTCCGGGGCATGTGCGGCATGCTGCGCTCGAAGCGCTGTTCCAAACGCTGGACCGCGTGCGTCCGGCGTGGCAGCGGAACGTGGACCAGTTGAGCGAAGAGCTGCGTCTGCTGCATCTACGCATCGAGGATCAGCAGAAGCTGGTGAACGCCCCGCGGCATTTGACCAAAGAGGATCGCGAGAATGGAGCCGAACTGGACGCCAAGCGCGAAGTCGACCGGCTGGACACATGGAAAGCCGAGGAGCGCTCGTATTCGGTGTACGTAACCACGATGAACCGGCTGCTGGGTCTGAATCCCGCGGATTTCGATCCTGGAAAATTCAACATGGAAGAGTTGATCCCACGGAAGTCGCTGGGGGAGCCGAACTCGATTCGCGATTTGCAGCATTACATCGCCGGGCCGGCCGCGGGTGGTCTCGCGGTAGCGGCGGACGGCTCGCTCGATTGGGAGCAGAGCTTCCGGTCTGTCAATTATTTCCCCGCCCTGAGCGCGATCTCGGTGAGGAATAATGTGCAAAAGGGCGTGGGTGCGCGCCCGATCGATTTCATCGCGGCGGCGGTCAAGGATTCGATCTGGCTGTGGCGCGACGCGGATCATCAGGCGTTGATTCAGACGCGCCATAACGCCTCGGGAGCGCCGGAATTGCGCTATGTTCCCGTGGCGCGTCTGAGGCAGGATGATTCGGGCCAGCTGCACTATGATGCGGCGCCTTGGGGCGCGGGATTTCCGCTTGAATTGTTCGAAGATCCTTTGCTCAACGTTTCCGAGGCCGATCGGGCGCGATGGCTCGGCGAATGGCATGACGAGCGGGAGTGGCTGAAGGCCGTGCATCGGACAAAATATTCGAACGGGATCATCGGGCTGACCGAGCAGCTATTGAGCGAGCCGGTAGCTTCGCGGTATCTCGAGCGGAAACGCGAGCTGCGCCGGGCCGATTTGCTGGTGGTCGCCAACGATCACTGGAATTTCAACGTGCGCGGGTTTAATCCGGGCGGCAATCACGGATCGTTTCTTCGGATTTCAACGCATTCCGTCCTGCTGGCGGCGGGCGGCGAAGATACCGGAATCCCACGCGGATTGCGGGTAGAGACGCCATATGACAGCCTGAGCTTTGTGCCGACGGTACTCACGCTGATGGGGAAATCCGAGGCGTCAATGCCGGGGCCTGTCATCGCGGAGATGGTGACACGCTAGAATTACTCCATGAATCGCAGACAGTTTGGCGGTACGATGCTCGCGATGGGCGCCCGGAGATTACTTGCAGGTACCAGCGGCGGAATCGACGATGTGCTTCGCAAGGGCCGCGAAAGCCGCGGGATTCCGGCGGTGACTGCGATCGTTGCGAATCCGGATAGAGTCCTGTACTCGAGCGCGTTCGGCAAGCGGGACGGAATGGCGGGTCGCGACGTGACGCCCGATTCGCTGTTTCGCATCGCGTCGATGACCAAGGCCATCACCACTACGGCGGCGATGCAGATGGTCGAGCAGGGGAAAGTGACTCTGGATGAGCCGGTGTCGAAGTATCTGCCGACTCTGGGAACACTGCAAGTGCTCGATGGGTTCGATAGCGCGGATAAGCCGATACTGCGTGCGCAGAAAAAGGACATCGCGCTGAAGCATCTGCTCACGCATACCTCGGGCTGCGTTTACCCGACGTGGGATGCGGCGCTCAGAAAATACGTCACCGCGAATCCTCCGCCGGCCACGGATTTTCTGGCATACCCGCAGCGGTTCGATGCGGGCGCGCGTTGGGAATATGGAACCGGAATCGATTGGGCGGGACGGCTGGTCGAAAAACTCAGCGGGCTGACCCTCGAAGACTATTTCCAGCGCAACATTCTTCAGCCGCTGGCGATGAAAGATACCAGCTTCATCTGCCCGCCGGAAAAATTCGACCGGCTGGTGAACCTGGCGCGGAGGCAAAGTGACGGATCGTACAAACAGGACACCCGAACGCAGCCGGCCGTGCCGAAAGCCTTCAGCGGCGGCGGCGGCTTGTACTCCAGCGTGACCGATTACGTGCGTTTTACCCAGATGATCCTTCGAAAAGGACGCGGCCCGGGGGGCCAGCAGATCCTGAAGGCCAAGACCGTCGAATTGATGATGGCCAATCAGATCGGCTCGCTGGCGGTGGAGGAACTGAAATCGACGGATCCCGCAACGTCCGCCGACGCGAACATGCATCCGGGCGCGATCGACAAATACACGTTCGGATTTCTCCTGAATCCGACGGCGTATCCCGGGGGACGCTCCGCCGGAAGTCTCGCGTGGGCCGGCATCGACAACACGTTTTACTGGATCGATCCGCAGCGCAAGCTGACCGCGGTGATCATGATGCAGTTTCTGCCCTTCGTCGACAAGACCGCGATCGCCATGCTGGGCGATTTCGAGAAAGCGGTCTACGCGACCTTCGCGAAATAAATATGGATCAGGATCAGTTGCGCGCTCTGCTGGACCAGGTTCGCGCGGGCGCAGTGGACGTCGACGCCGCGATCGAGCGGATGCGGCATCTTCCCTTCGAGGACTTGGGATTCGCCAAGGTCGATCACCATCGAGCGCTGCGGCATGGCATGCCGGAGGTGGTCTTCGGCAAGGGCAAGACTCCGGATCAGGTGTCGGCCATCGTGGCGACGCTGGCGGCGCAATCCCCCAACGTTTTGGTCACGCGCGCGGAGCCGGGAATCGCCGAAAGGCTCCAGCGCGAGCACTCCGAAGCGGAATATTTTCCGCTTTCCGGAACCGTCCGGCTGTGGCGCGAGCGCACCGTGCGCGGCAAAGGCAAGATCGCGGTGGTGTGTGCTGGCACCAGCGATCTTCCGGTTGCGCAGGAAGCCGAAGTGACCGCGCAGGTAATGGGCAATGCGATCGACGCCATCCACGATATCGGCGTGGCGGGAATTCACCGGCTGATGCATCATCGCGAGCGGCTGACGGAGGCTCGGGTGGTGATCGTTTGCGCGGGGATGGAGGGGGCGCTGCCGAGCGTGGTCGGCGGATTGGTCGCGGCGCCGGTGATCGCGGTACCCACCAGCGTGGGGTATGGCGCAAGCTTTCAGGGATTGGCGGCGTTATTAGGAATGCTGAATAGCTGCGCGAGCAACGTGACGGTGGTGAATATCGACAACGGATTCGGCGCGGGGTATGCGGCGAGTCTGATGAATCGGCTGTAGTGAGACTTCAGGACCCGCTTGCTGTCGCGCGCGGTTCTGTGCGTCCTCTGAACCGCGCACGAGAGTAAGCGGGTGCAGAAGTATTACTGAAGGCTGATCGTGACGACGTTCGCCGTCTGACCGTCAAACGTCACGATAACCGGGACTTCGCCCGCGCCAGCAAGTGTTTTCGGGACGATGATGTTGACCTGATCCAGTCCCGGATAGGTCGGCTGAGCGCCGGCGTAAAGGACCTGCGCTCGCTGCCCGCCGATGCTCGCCGCGACGTTGCTCAGAGAGCTGACGGCTCGCAGGCCGGTGCCGTAGAGCGTGACCTGCAAAAAATCAGTGGCGCTGCCGAGGCTCATCGGCGTCGCTATTTGCGCGCCGGATGACGCGGGTTGAAACACGGTCACAGGATCGTTAGTGCCGTCCTGGTGATACAAAGCGGCGGTGGCCGCCGCAACTCCCGCGCCGCTGCTGTTTGCGGAAAAAATGCCGGGAGCAACGGCTTCGATCAACACTCCTCCGGATTGCGCGCCGATCGAAACCGTCGCGATCCCCGGTGCAGTGCCATCGGGCACCTGGAAGCTCACGATGACGTCGGACGCGAAGATGATGGAAGCTGGACGCGAAGTTCCAGCGCTGTCGATGACGGAAACCGCGGAGGACGACGCGAGGCCCGCTCCATACGCGAACGCGAGCGATCCGGGTGCAATCTTGGGGATCGTGTAGCTCGCGGTGGAGCCGATCGCCAGCGGCGCGGCACTGGAAACCATATTGGGCAGACTGGTCACGGACAGAGTGTTCGTCGTAAGAACGGCCTGCTTAAAATCCGCCTGATACTGCGCGCTGGTTTCGCAGCAGGAGGGAATCAGAAAGACATTGGTCGTCGGCGCGAGGCCATATGCCTGGATGATGTTTCCCGTGATCAATCCGCCGGTTACATTTTCCAGCCGGATCGCCGTGCGCGGGGAGTTCGTGACGCGATTTCCGGTGACGGAAATATTAACGTGAGCGCTACTGGCCACCTGCGCGGCATTTACGTCTTCGGCAACGCTGTGGATCGACGCCGCCGCGACAATCGGCCCGATGGATGGATTGCCGTAGCTGATCGCGGAGTCGACGACATTGTTTTGGATCGTGATGTTCGAAGACGGCCCCACGGAATTCGCGGCAGTGTTGTATTGCTGGATGAAAATACCCGGCTTGCTGGTGCGCTGGAAGAAATTGTCGTGCACGGAGATACCGGTCACGCCGGAAAGCCACAAGCCTCGCGAAAATACGTTTTCCTGGGCAAGATTGAACTGCATGCTGGAACCGCCGCCGTGCATCGTCGGATCGGTAGTCACGACGCCGTCGCCCGCGTTGAGGCCCGCGACCGCCTGGTCGAGCGTCAGCGTCACGCTTTCGCCGTTGGCTCCGGTTTGCTGCGAAGAGGGCGGAGATTCCTTGACGATGTGCGCGGTTCCCGAAACGGCTTCCGTCGCTGCGTTGATGAACGCGATCTGCGAACCCTCCGGAAACGTCGATCCGGCGAATCGAGAGACGGCGACGGTGGTTCCGCTGGACGCCGAGGAAACGGCCGCGGCCCAGGGAGCGTCGAAGGCGAACGCGTCGTCGCAGTTACGGCGGACGATGTTGTTCGAGAACTTATTGTTGGCGCCCGCGTATGTCGCGTGGATACCGTCGGCATTGCCGCTGATCAGGCGATCGGTCCCGGGGCGCGGGATGAGCTGGACATGATCGATCAGCATGCCGGAGGACGACGGGATCGAAAGCGCCATGGCTCCCGCGGAATAGATGGACACGTTGTGCACGGTGCTGTTCTCTGAGCTGACGAAATGGATGGTGTGCGGGCCGCCGCGATCCGTGTAGACGAGAACGTCGCCGGGTTGGATCAAAGCCAGGTTCGCCTGCCTCGCCCATGGATTGCCTGCGCCGCCGATGGAGACACCGGTGGGTGTCGCGGGCAGATTCATGGGAAGGCGGCCGACATCCGGAATGGGAACGCCGTTCCGGAAAACGAAGGCTTCCAGGTCGTCGGATTGATCGGGCGTGCGCGGTGTATTGAAGGCGTCGGGCGTCTGATAGCCGGCCATCGGTTGCACGGTCAGCGTTCGCTGGGACGCGTTCACGGCAGTGACACTGAGCTGCGTGAAAGGAAGCGTCATGTAATCCACCGTGAAATTCTGAAGCACGACGGCATTACAGGCGCTGCACCAGATCGCGCCCCGATTGCTTTTCTGGAAGTAGAGATCGGAGTACTGAAAATCGACGGTTAGGTTCGAAACACCGGTCATCTGGACGTGCGTCTGGTTGTTCGCCAGCGACAGGAAGTAGTAATTGCCACGATCCGCGATCAGCGAGGTGATCCCGTTTTTCTGCGCGTAGGAAATAGCCTGGGTGAGGAGGGGCCCGGCATCCAACCCCGGGGAGTCAGGGACAAGATTCGACGACGCGATGTTCCGCGTGGTGAGATCGTGCGACATATTCAGCACCGTTTGCGCCGGGGTCAGCGCGCAAAACACCGCTGTAACGGCTAATGCTTTTAGCAAGATGGACGCTCCAAAAGAGGACGAACTGCGGATAGGATTTAGCTTAGCAGGAGGAACTTAGGAAACGCCGGCAGTTTGCACGCGGGCCTGCTGCGCAGCCAGAGAAAAGCCGAACAGAGGAGACTTCTCCGCTCCCCACCGATTCATGCGCCATTGGGCGCGGAGATAGTGGATGTCGGGATGCCTGGTGAGATCCAGCGGCAGCGAATACGTGCCGCAGTAGAATTTTTGCGGAAAGGTCTGTAGCAGCCGCCAGGCGCGCTTATCCGGCGAGCCCCAAACGGAAATCTCCAGGCTCTCCTGCTCCACTGTGAGATCGATGCCCAGAGTCAGCAGCAACGGCTTGCCGCAGTAGGCGTCCAGAGCGATTTCCGCTCCAGCTCCATCCTCGCGGGCGACGCTTTCCGGGAGAAGAAATTTTCGTGGCATTTATCCTCCACACCCGGCGAACCTACCTGGTCGCAATCAGATTTTCTTAAGGCGCTCTTGCGCTAATTTGAGCGTCTCATACTTCTTACAAAAACAAAAGCGAATAAATTGTGATCCATTGCGCGGGTCTTCAAAGAAGCTTGATCCGGGCACGGCCGCGATTCCGACGTCCTCAACCAGGTGGCGGGCGAAGGCCATATCGTCGGCATATCCGAAGCCCGAAATATCCGCCATGATGTAGTAGGCGCCGCGCGGCCGGAAGCAACGGAAGCCGGCGCCATCCAGCACTTCAAGCATCGCATCGCGTCTTGCGCCGTAATCTTTGGATAAATGAGCGTAATAATCGTCCGGCAAAGACAGCGCGGCCACGCCCGCCTGTTGCAAGGGAGCCGCTGCGCCGACAGTCAGAAAATCGTGGACCTTGCGGATCGAATCGGCGAGATCCGGAGCTGCCAGCACCCACCCCACCCTCCATCCCGTGACGGCGTACGTCTTGCTCATGCTGTTCACCAGAATTGTCCGATCGCGCATGCCCGGCAGCGTCATGATCGGGATGTGCTGTGCACCGTCATAGAGAATGTGCTCGTAAATTTCGTCGCAAATCGCGAGCGTGTCGAACTCCTGGCACAGGCTCGCAATGTATTCCAGATCTTCGCGGTCGAAGACGTACCCGGTTGGGTTATTTGGCGAGCACAGAATGATCGCCTTGGTACGCGAGGTGAACGCTTTCCGCAATTCATCGCGATCGAACTTCCAGTTGGGTGGACGCAGCCGGACGAACTTGCGTTCCGCGCCGCAGAGCAGTGTATCCGGACCGTAATTTTCGTAGTAAGGCTCGAAGATGACCACTTCGTCGCCCGGATTGGTGACGGCCATCAGCGACGCCATCATGCCTTCGGTGGCTCCGCAACACACCGTGATTTCGCGCTCGGGATCGAGGTCCAGGCCGTAGGTGCGTTGATATTTCGCGGCGATCGCGTCACGAAACGGTTTCGCGCCCCAGGTGATGGCGTATTGATTGATGTCATCGGTGATCGCCTCGCGGGCGGCGTTCTTGATGATCTCGGGAGCCGGGAAATCGGGGAAGCCTTGTGCCAGATTGACGGCATTATGATCCGCCGCCAGCCGCGTCATTTCGCGGATGACGCTTTCCGTGAATCGCATGGTGCGCTGCGAACGAAAACGCGGCCGGCGATTCGCGATTTCCGGCGGCGCTAACAAAGATTTTTCGGCGATGGTAGCCATCTAGCCATCATATCGTTCCATCGTCGATCTCGTCCCGCCGGGCAGCGTTTTCTGCACTCACGACCGTCCAGAAACCACCGAATCGTGAGCAGCAGAAAGCACCGGCAGAGTAGAAGACAGTGCGGACGAGGGGGATTGTGTAGGTGAGCCAGTTCTCAAGGCGTTCCCGACCCCCAAAATTCGGGCTGACGAACTCCCAGAATATTGTTTCGCCGTGAAGTCCGGGGTCAAAATAAGCCCGAATCGCCTGCTGTCCAAACCAGAAGGCTCCAATCAGCCAGATCCAGAGGGAAAACCGGGATTCCCATTTGTAGAAAACAACGTATCCCAATCCAAACGCTATTGAGGCGCTGAGACCGTCTTCCAGCCGCACGCTCCCGGCCAAGGTTGGCGGATGAAAGAGGTGGTAGATCTCGCTGTCGAGGATCGCTGTGCCCAGCATTGCAGTTAGCAGATGACCGACGATTAATGCGCCGGCGCGAATGAACCTCGTAACGAGTATCACAGGCTCTTCATCCTACAATCACAAGAACCGCGAGATCGGCAGTCGGCATTCTCACGTGAGATTGTATAAATCTTTCAACCGGGTGGAAGCAGCGACCATCGAGGTGTCCGCGTCCACCACGGAGCGCAGGTCGTCACCGCACGAGATAGACACCCTGATGTCACTAAGTGGCCGAGTTGCGCCTCTCCTTGCCTCCGGTGTAGCCTTCTGAAGAAAGCGAAAGGCAAGAGCAATGGCGGACAACAAAACCAAGCCCACCAAACTCAGTGTCGCAGCATTCATCGACGCGCTTCCTGACACCTCCAAACGGACCGACGCGAAGGAGCTCGCCAAGCTTATGCAAGGCGCCACCGGCGAAAAGCCGAAGATGTGGGGACCTTCGATCATCGGTTTCGGAACCTACCACTACAAATACGAGAGCGGCCGCGAGGGCGACATGCCGATCGTGGGTTTTTCCCCGCGAAAGGCCGCCAATGTTCTTTACGGGTTGCGGGCGGCCGGCGACTCGGAGGCGCTGCTCGCGAAGCTCGGCAAACACACCACCGGCAAGGGCTGCGTGTATATCAAGAAACTCGCGGATGTGGATCGCAAGGTCCTGGAGAAGCTGGTCCGCGAATCCGTCGCCGCCACGCGAGCGAATGGCACCCGCTCAGCACAGGATTAAGTGATATCCGCGCCAGCGGACCTGCACGTCCGGTTCGGCGGAAAGGCCGGCGACATCCATCGTACGACGTTGCAAGTTCAGGGAGCGCGTGCTACAACCGAGGCGTGGATATGACTATCCGCATCTACGGCAGCCAGAAGGAGATGAAGGCGGACGAATACCGGTACTGGCAGAGCCGCCCGGTCCACGAACGGATGGTCGCCGCCGCCGAGTTGAGCAGGGCGGCTTACGCCATGAGGGACACGACCCTGGATGTTCGACGACTTCAAGGAACTCCTGTCTGCCTTCAACGCCCACGGCGTTAAATATCTCGTCGTCGGCGGGTACGCAGTTTCGTTTCACGCCCAACCTCGAGCGACCAAAGACCTTGACCTGTTCATTCAAGCGGACCCGGACAACGCGAACGCGGTCTACGCCGCGCTGGCGAGTTTTGGAACTCCGCTGGCGGGCATAAGCACCCAAGACCTGAGCGACCCGCTCAAATTTATCCGTTTCGGCCGGGAACCAGTCGCCGTCGACCTTCTCCCGAGTATTGATGGCGTGGCTTTTGGTGAAGCATGGAACAGGCGCGTTGAAGGGATTGTCGATCCCCACAGCGGCCTCACCGCGTTCTTCATTTCCAAAGCGGACCTCATAACATCAAAGCTAGCGGCCGGCCGGATGCGCGACCTCGCAGACGTCGAAGACCTTCGCGAGGCCGAAGCCAGCCAGGATCGCGGAGTAAACCCGCCACTCGATTGACATCCACCCCCCACCTTACTTAAGCTTTCGGATGCATAGCCTCTCGGATGTTCAGCGTTGGGATGCGATGCTGTATAAGAAGGGAATCTTCATGCGACGCTCGCTGCTTTTATTGGCCCTTGCCCTACCGATTACCGCGGACCAACTGACCTATCAGAAGCCGCCCAAACCGATTCTCGACGTGCTGAACGCACCTGCGTTGCCTGCGCTCGCCGTCAACCCCACGCGGACCTACGCGACGCTGTCGCAAGCCGCCCGGTATCCGTCCATCGCCGAAGTTTCCGCGCCCATGCTGCGCCTGGCGGCGATTCGCATCGATCCGCGCACCAACGGGCTGCATCTCGCCCCGTATAGCCTGTCGATCACGCTCGTAAAACTACCGGAGGGCACGAAAACGCCCGTCGCCCTGCCTCCCAACGCGCGCGCGGGATCGCTCAAGTGGTCGCCCGATGGGAAGCAATTCGCATTTTCAAACACCGTAGCCAATGGCATCGAGTTGTGGCTGGGCGATCCGGCTACCGGGAAGACACATCGCGTCGAAGGTGTGCGGCTGAATGCCGTGCTCGGGGACCCGATCGAATGGCTGGAAGATAACAAGACCCTGATCGTCAAAGCGGTTCCCGCCAATCGCGGACCCGCTCCAGCAGAGGCGCGCGTTCCCAAGGGTCCGGCGGTACAGGAGAGCGACGGCCACGCGATGGGCGTCGCGACATATGAAGATCTGCTGCAGAATCCGCACGACGAAGATCTGTTCGAATACTACGCGACCGCGCAGTTAGTTCGGGTCGACGCAGCGGCCAGCTCCGCGACGCCGATCGGCAAGCCAGGGCTGCTGGATGAAGTGACGCCGTCGCCCGACGGAAAGAATCTGTTGATCACTCGCGAGCACCGGCCGTTCTCTTATCTGCATCCGTATCGCGAATTTCCGAAAGAAGTCGAGATCTGGAGCCCGGCGGGAGCGCTGGTATATAAGGTCGCGAGCCTGCCGCTTCCGGCGCGCATTCCGCTCGGCGGCGTGCAAACCGGAGCGCGGTCGATTCGCTGGATGAGCAACCATCCGGCATCGCTGATGTGGGTGGAGGCGCTCGATGGCGGCAATCCCAAGGAAAAGGTTCCGAACCGCGACAAAGTGATGGTCGTCAACGCTCCGTTCACGGCCAAACCCATGGAAATCGGCAAGACCGAGGAGCGATTCGCCGGCATTCAATTCGGCAAAGGCTTCGTCCTGGTGGAAGATCAGGCGCGCATCTCGCGGATGCTGCGGACGTTCGAGGTGAAGCCGGGTTCAGAGCCGAAAATCATCTGGAGCCGCAATGCGCAGGATCGTTACAAAGATCCCGGCCGGCCGGTCGAGTCGCGGCAAGTTCCGGGCGGACGCGGCGGCGGATTTTTTGGACCGAATGTCGGCGAATCCACAATGCTGCAATCGGGGGACGAGATTCTGCTGAAGGGTGACGGCGCGTCTCCCAAGGGCGACCATCCGTTCCTGGATCGCTTCAATCTCGAAACCAAGAAGACCGAGCGCATTTTCCAGTCGCCGGAAGATAAATACGAGACCGTCGAAGCCGTGCTCGACGACCAGGGCAAGAGCTTCATCACGCGGCGCGAGAGCCAGACCGAGCCGCCGAATTATTTTCTGCACACTGGCTCGACTGAAAAGGCGCTGACGGATTTCAAAGATCCCGCGCCGCAGATCCGCCGGATTACGAAGCAGCTCGTGACGTATAAGCGTGCCGATGGCACGCCACTTTCGATGGAGCTGTATCTGCCTCCCGACTACAAGCCGGGAACGAAACTCCCGGCGGTGGTGTGGGCATATCCGCGCGAATTTAACGATGCCGATACCGCCGGCCAGATTCAAGGCTCGCCCAACCGGTTCACGACGATTACCGGGTACTCCGAGCTGTTCTTCCTGCTGGACGGCTACGCCGTGCTCGAAAATGTCGCGATGCCGGTGGTGGGAACAATCGACGTCGTGAACAACACCTATGTCGAGCAGATTGTCGCGGATGCGAAAGCGGCCATCGACAAGGCAGCGGAGATGGGCGTGATCGATCCGAATCGCGTCGGCGTGGGCGGGCACAGCTACGGCGCGTTCATGACGGCGAATCTTCTGGCGCACTGTAATCTATTTCGCGCGGGCATCGCCGAAAGCGGCGCTTATAATCGCACGCTGACGCCGTTTGGATTCCAGACCGAACGCCGGTCATTCTGGGAAGCGACCGATACATACGTCAAAATGTCGCCCTTCTTTTTCGCGGATAAGATCAAGGATCCGATTCTGCTGGTCCACGGCATGGCGGATGACAACTCGGGCACGTTCCCGATTCAGAGCGATCGTCTGTATCAGGCGATCCGAGGTAACGGCGGCACGGTGCGGCTGGTGTTCCTGCCCGATGAAGCGCACGGCTATCGCGCCAAGGAAACCATCGAACACCTGCTGTGGGAGAAGTTCCAGTGGTTCGACAAATACGTGAAGCACGCCGGAGCGCAAACGTCGCGGGCCGAGTGAAGTTGAGCCCTTTATTCCTGGGGGCTCTGGCCAGCGCGGCCCTGTGGGGCCAGGCGAATGCTCCCGATCCGCTCGCGCCGCTGCAGCAGGCCGCGGCCAGGAAGGCGGCGGACTGGGAAGCGCTGGCCAAGGGTCTGGAAGTGAAACTCGCGCGCATGCTGCCCTGCGATCCCCGGGTGCGCGCATCCATCGAAGAAGTCAGCCGGGCTTCCGACGCCCGTCTGGCGGCTCTCGCGTTGTATCTTCAATCGGCGGCCGCGCAGGCCAAGGCTGACGTGGATCGCGTCCAGGGACTGCTGTCGGAGCAGGAATTCGCAACCAAGGAAAGCGCCGCGGAGAAGGCGGAGGCGGACGGAGAACGCGCCGGTATCGAGGCGCAGGCCGCGGATCTTGCCGAAAGCGTCAAGCGGCGCGGATCGCTGAGCGAAGCGCAGCGCAAGCTGACCGAGATCGCCGCCATGGTCCGCGAACGCGGCATCCGCACCCAACAGCAGGATGCTCGGCGGGACGCCCTGGCGGCGGCGCTGCGGCAGGTCGCGTCTACTAATGAGGCGCGGCAAAGAGCGCTCGAGACGGAGCGCAGCGCCCTGGTGATCGAGAATTCGCGATGGAGTGAATACTACGTCGCGCGAATGTCGCGGGCCCAAATGGAGTGCACGGTCACGAATCCCGTTGCAACCCCGCGCGCGCCGCAACGGAAAAAGCAGTGAAACGCTTTCCAAAGATCGCCGCCGGCGTCGGTATCGCGCTGATGTGCGCGCTGGCGCAGGCGCCGCGCGACGCTTATCGTACTGCGTACCGGAACTGGAGGCAGGCCGATCCCAATCTTGAACGGGACGCGGCGGCCGGTGGACCGCAGGTCTCGCAGCGCGCCGATCAAGTGGCCGTGCAAGCCCGGAATTACGGCGTCGA
>DATGGL010000109.1:0-15656 GCA_035308605.1 Bryobacteraceae bacterium | reverse complement strand
CGAGTATTCGCAGGACGAGATCTCCCAGATGCTGGTCGAACGCGCGCGCCGGGGTGGTACCGTCGTCCGTCTGAAGGGCGGCGATCCGTTCATCTTCGGCCGGGGCGGAGAAGAGATCGAGGCGCTGTGCGCCGCCGGCATTCCATTTGAAATTGTCCCGGGCGTGACCACGCCGCTGGGCATCGCCGCTTACACGGGAGTCCCGCTCACGCATCGCGAGCATACCTCCGCGGTGACGTTCGTGACCGGCCATAGCGTCGCAGCAATCGACTGGGGGAAAGTCGGCGCGACGGAAACGATTATCGTGTTCATGGGACTGGTCAATTTCCCGGAGATTGCCCGGGAGCTGATCGCGCATGGCCGTTCTGGCGAGACTCCCGCGATGGCCGTACGCTGGGCGACGCGGCCGGATCAGCAGACCATCGTGGGGACTTTGGGCGATCTGGCGGGGAAGATCCTCCAGGCGGGAATGAAGCCGCCCGCGACGATCGTGATCGGCGAAGTGGTCGCGCTACGCGAGAAATTCAACTGGTACGAACGTTTGCCTCTGTTCGGAAAGCGGATCGTCGTGACGCGGGACCGGCGGCAGGCGATGGATCTGGCGGAGCCGCTCGAAGCCTTGGGCGCGGAAACGATTCTTCTGCCGGTGATTGAGATTCGCGAGCCAGACAATCCCAAGCCTCTCGATAACGCGATCGCCCGCCTGGCGTCCTACGACTGGCTGATCTTCACCAGCGCGAACGGCGTCCGATTCTTCACGGAACGGCTGGATCGATCGGCTTACGACCTTCGATCGCTGAAGGCGAAAATCTGCGCGATCGGACCCGCGACGCGCGCGGCCGTCGAAGCGCTGCATCTCAAAGTCGACCGAATGCCCGACGAATACGTCGCGGAAAGCCTCGTCAAAGCCCTTGAGCAGGATGACCTGCGATCGGCCCGCATTCTTCTCCCGCGCGCGGCCGTGGCGCGGGATCTGGTCCCGGCGGAGTTGACGCGGCGCGGCGCGGTGGTCGACGTAGTCGAGGCATATCGGACAGTGATGCCTTCCGATGCAGCGGCGAACGCACAACGGGCGCTCGCGCGAAAACCCGATTGGATCACATTCACAAGTTCGTCGACGGTAAGCAATTTTTTGGATGCGGCTGGCAAGGAAGTTCTGAGCGGCGTGAACATCGCGTCCATCGGTCCCATCACGTCGGCTACCCTCCGCGAAAACGGTCTAGGCGTAAACGCCGAGGCCGATCCCCATACCATCCCCGGATTGATCGAAGCGGTCGTTCGTACACGCTAAGATAAAAGTACCCATGACAATTCAGAACTCTTTCGGCGCTGCGGGCGAGCTTCGCGTGGGCGGCCGGACATACCGGATTTATCGTCTTGCGGCGCTCGAAAAGACCGGCGTAAATTTATCGCGCATTCCGTTCTCGATCAAGATTCTTCTGGAAAACCTGCTGCGGTTTGAAGATGACCTGACAGTGAAGCGGTCCGACATCGAATATGTGGCCTCGTGGGACCCGTCGGCTCCGCCGCGCGAGATCAATTTCCGGCCCGCGCGTGTGCTCCTGCAAGATTTCACCGGCGTTCCCTGCGTCGTCGATCTGGCGGCGATGCGGGATGCGCTGCAAAAGCAGGGCGCCGATCCCAAGAAAGCGAATCCGCTGATTCCGGTGGATCTGGTGATCGACCATTCGGTGCAGGTGGATAAGTTCGGTACAGCGGATTCATTCGACGTGAACGCGCTGCTCGAGTTTCAGCGCAATCAGGAGCGCTATGCGTTTCTGAAGTGGGGCCAATCGTCGCTGAAGAATTTTCGCGTAGTGCCGCCGGATACCGGCATCGTTCATCAGGTGAATCTTGAATATCTCGCCCCGGTGATTTTTTCGCAGGAAGGCGCGGCGTATCCCGACACACTGGTCGGCACCGATTCGCACACCACCATGATCAACGGCCTCGGGGTCGTGGGATGGGGCGTGGGCGGCATCGAAGCCGAAGCGTGCATGCTCGGCCAGCCGACGTCGATGCTGCTGCCTGCCGTGGTGGGGTTTAAGTTGTCAGGCAAATTGCCCGAGGGCGCGACCGCGACGGATCTTGTGCTTACCGTCACGCAGATGCTGCGCAAGAAAGGCGTGGTCGGGAAGTTTGTCGAGTTTTATGGCGACGGCCTGAGTGCGCTGAGCGTCGCCGACCGGGCGACCATTGCGAACATGGCGCCGGAATATGGCGCGACGATCGGAATTTTCCCCATCGACGAAGCTTCGCTCGATTATCTGCGCATGACGAATCGCCCGGCGGACCAGATCGCGTTGGTCGAAGCGTACGCCAAGGAGCAGGGCCTGTTTCGCGTTCCAGGTGCGCCGGAGCCGGTGTTTTCCGATACGCTGGCCCTGGATTTGTCGACGGTGGTGCCATCGCTCGCCGGGCCAAAGCGGCCGCAGGATCGCATCAACCTGCCCGATGTCAAACAGAATTTCCTGACGACGCTGAACGCCGCGCCAAAGTCCGCCGCTGTTGGCTCCAATGGCTCGAGCGCGACGATTCACGACGGCAGCGTCGTGATCGCGGCGATCACAAGTTGCACGAATACTTCGAATCCGTCGGTGATGCTCGCGGCGGGACTGCTGGCCAAAAAAGCCGTGGAACGCGGGCTCACGGCGAAATCGTGGGTGAAAACCAGCCTGGCGCCGGGATCGAAAGTCGTAATGGATTATCTTGGCGATGCCGGTCTGATCCCGTATCTGGAAAAGCTGCACTTCAATCTGGTCGGCTACGGATGCACCACTTGCATCGGCAACAGCGGTCCGTTGCCGGACGACGTCGCGGCCGCCGTGCAGAAAGAAAAGCTGACCGTCGCGGCGGTGCTTTCCGGCAATCGCAATTTTGAAGGGCGGATTAATCCGCTGGTGCGGGCGAATTATCTGGCGTCACCGCCGCTGGTAGTCGCGTATGCGCTCGCCGGACGCGTCGATATCGATTTGACGACGGAACCGATCGGCCAGGATGCAGCGGGCGGCGATGTCTTCCTGCGGGAAATCTGGCCATCGCCCGAGGAAGTTCAGTCGGCCGTGAAGAAATCCGTCAAACAGGAAATGTTCGCGAAGGAATACGCCGAAGTGTTTGGCGGCGACGCGCAGTGGAACTCGATCCGCGTGCCTTCGGGCGACCTCTATTCGTGGAGCGATCAGTCGACTTACATCAAACGCGCGCCGTACTTCGATCAGATGGTCGATCCGAAGACCCACGTTCGCGATATGAGCGGATTGCGGGTTCTGGCCACGCTGGGCGATTCAGTGACCACGGATCATATCTCCCCGGCAGGCAATATCGCGGTCGATACCCCGGCAGGCAAGTATCTCATCTCGCTCGGCGTGAAGCCCGCGGATTTCAACTCGTACGGCGCGCGGCGCGGGAATCATGAGGTGATGGTCCGCGGGACGCTGGCCAACATCCGCCTGCGAAACCAGATGGCGCCCGGTACGGAGGGCGGCTGGACCACGCATGTCCCTTCGAACGAACGGATGTTCATTTACGATGCCTCGATCCGGTATCAAGCGGAAGGCGTGCCTTTGATGATTATCGCGGGCAAGGAATACGGAAGCGGTTCGTCGCGCGATTGGGCCGCGAAGGGGGTGCTGCTTCTGGGCGTCCGGGCGGTGATCGCGGAAAGCTTCGAGCGGATCCACCGGTCGAATCTGGTGGGCATGGGGGTTCTGCCGCTCGAATTCGTGGACGGGCAGAACCGCGAGTCGCTGGGACTGACGGGGCTTGAAACGTACTCGATCGAAGGCATTCCCGCCGCGGTCGATTCGAGCGGGAAATCGCGCGTTAGGGTGACGGCGACAGCCGGCGGGAAAGCAAAGTCCTTCGAGGTTGCGGCGCGGATCGATACGCCGGTAGAAGCGGAATATTATCGCAGCGGCGGCATTCTGCCCTACGTCCTTCAGCAGTTGCGAGCCCGCTGAACATCCACTTCACTGTCGTTCGTGGTTCGCTGCGAGCGTTACCGTGCCGCGCACTATAGAGTCTGGGTGATAACCGCTCAAAATCCACCACTTCCTTCGGTGGTGGCTCTTTAACCCACTGATCTCGGACAGCGCCGGCACCGAGCCGCGACCAAAGGAAGCGGTGGTTCGCCCCTTTTCACACAGACTCTATAGTAAGCGGGTGCTACCGGCCGCGGTATGATAACCCAATAATGATTTCCATGATGAAAGGTACCAACATGCGCAGCCTTTACTTGCCCGTCCTCGCCCTGACGTTGACGCCCGCGTTCGCTCAAGAAGGCGGCCGCGGAGATGCTAAGGAAGCCGCGGCGCGATATGCTGCCGCCGATATTCGAGTGATGGCTCCGGGCGTCGTCTATAACTCCGGAATACTCGACCTCGCGGCCGAGTACACGAAAATGACAGGCAAAAAGGTCGCGGTAACGTCGGTCGGCATGGGGACCATCGTTAAAGCAGCCACCACCGCCAACCCGCCGCCGGATGTGATTACGCTGCCGTTCGAGCTCATGAGCACGCTGTCGCTCGATGGCGGCCTGGTGCCGGGAACTTTCCAGCCTCACGGACGCTCCGAAATGGGTCTCGCGGTCCCCGCCGGTAAGCCGCATCCGGACATCTCGACCGTCGAAAAATTGGTCGCTGTTCTGAAGAGCGCCAAGGCTGTCATGCGTTCGAATCCCGCGGGCGGCAGCATGGTGGCGAAAGTGATCGAGGACAAAGTGATCAAGCGTCCCGAGTTCGCGGGCGTCAACAGTCCGGTCAGCACCCAGGGAGAAGGCGGACAGGCTCTGGTGCGCGGCGAAGGCGATATGGCGATTCAGGCGATCTGCGAAATTCTTCCGTACAAGCAAATTGAACTGGTTGCTCCGCTGCCGCGCGCGCTCGCCGCATGGATCGATATGTCGGTCGCGGTTTCGGCCAGGGCGACCCATCGCGAGGACGCCATGGCGTTCATCAAGTACATGCTGCGCCCCGAAAGCACGGTGTGGAAAGCGAAGGGCCTGGAACGCTTCAATTAGTCGGCTGTCGCATCTCCAAGCTGGCCGGTCGTGTGGTAGATTCGTACACATTACTGTTTGGAGGTCTCAATGCGGAGTCTGACGTCCTGTCTGTTTGTCACAGCAACGCTGCTTGCCGGCCATGCCTTTGGGCAGGCCAAGGCGAAGGCGCAAAACGTCCCTGAAATCCCGTACGAATCGGTCCCGAATTTCATCAAACTTCCGCCCAATCTCTATCTGGGCGAAGCGATGGGCGTGGCGACCAATTCCAAGGGGCACGTCTTCGTCTACACCCGCAGCGCCAATACTCGCCTGTTCGAGTTCGACCAGAACGGCAACTACGTGCGCGAGATCGGCGAAGGCAACTACGGATTCGAATTCGCCCACTCCGTTCGCGTCGATCCGCAGGACAATATCTGGGCCGTCGACGAGGGAACGAACATGGTGATCAAGTTCAATCCCGCGGGCAAAATCATGATGGTCATCGGACGCCATCCGGAAGTGATCGCCGGCGCCGTGCCGACAGGCGGACCCACGCCGCCCGCTGAAAAATACGTGCTCGGCCGTCCCACCGATGTCGGCTGGGATCCGCAGGGCAACATCTTTGTCTCCGACGGCTATACCAATCATCGAGTGGTGAAATACGATAAGAACGGCCGCTTCCTGAAACAGGTCGGCAGCGAAAAGCCCGGTTCTGAGCCCAGCCAGATGAACCTGCCGCACGGACTTTCGGTCGATCTGCAAGGCAACGTCTATGTCGCCGATCGCACCAATAATCGCGTCCAGGTCTTCGATAACGACCTGATTCTGCGCGCGATCTACGACAACGTCGGCACCGCCTGGACCACCTGCGTCTCGCCCGGTCCGCATCAGTATCTGTTCATGTCGAACTCGAATCCGAACGGCAATCCTCCCGGATCCTGGGAGAACACCGGCGAGATTTATAAAATGGAGCTCGACGGCACCATCGTCGGCAAGTTCGGTCACGCCAGCAAGCAGTTTGGCGGATTTCAGGTGGTTCACATGATGGACTGCCGGAATCCCAATGAAATCTACGTGGCCGAAATCGAATCCTGGCGCGTGCAGAAGTTGATTCTGAAGCCCATGACTTCGCGCAGCTCGGCTGATAAATAAGGAGGGCGCCCCCATGAAAAAATCCCTGAAGATTTCTCTTGCCGCGACGCTCCTCGCCGGAGCCGGAGCCTTCGCTCAATTGAGCATCCCGAAGATCGCGTTCGACACAGACGTTGACCCGCTAAAACTTCCCGACGGCATGAACTTCGGCGAAGTCGCCGGCGTGGCGCACGATTCGAAAGGCAACACCTTCGTTTACACTCGCACTGGCCACGCGACTATCTCGATTGGCACCGCCCGTCCATTTGCGCACGGCGGATCTCGCCTCTTCGAATTCGATAAAAGCGGAAAATATGTGCGTGAAATCGGTAAGGATTCGTACGCGTTCCTGGTCGCGCAGCAAGTCCGCGTCGATCCGCAGGACAACATCTGGGTGGTAGACCAAATGTCCGGCTCGATCATTAAATTCGATCCGGACGGCCGCGTGCAAATGATTCTCGGTAGAAAAGATGAAGCCGAGCGTGTTCCGGCATTGCCGCTGAATCCTCCACCCGCGCCAGCGGAAGGTGGCCGCGGCGGCCGCGGCGGTGGTGGAGGTGGAGGTGGCGCGGAAGGTGGTGGCGCTCGCGGTGGCGGACTTCCCGGAGCGGGCGCGCAGAGTGACGTGTTCCGCCGTCCCACCGATGTCGCTTGGGATTCGGCCGGGGACATCTATGTCACGGACGGCTACGGCAACTCACGCGTCGCGAAGTTCGATAAGAACGGCAAGTTCATCAAGTCCTGGGGATCGCGGGGCCGCGAGCCCGGGCAATTCAACACGCCGCATGGAATCGCCATCGACGCGCAGGGCAACGTTTACGTCGCCGACGCCGGCAATCGGCGCATTCAAGTTTTCGATAGCAACGGCACGTTCAAGACTCAGTTCCTGAACGCCGGAACGCCGTCCGCTGTCTGCTTGACCCCCGGCTCTCGGCAGTTTCTCTACGTCTCCGATTCGAACCCGCTGGAAGACATCGACACGGCCGGCGAAATCTACAAAATGGATCTAAACGGCAAGGTCGTCGGGCGCTTCGGCAGGGCAGGGAAAGCCCCGAAGGAATTCGGCACCGTGAACGCGATCGACTGCCGCGGCGAGAACGAATTATATGTAGGCGAGCTGGGGAACTGGCGAGTCCAGAAGGTCACGCTTCATTAGCACCGCATCACAAACGGCGGATAAGCAATTCGGCAGACCATCGCGCAGCGGCACCCGCTCGCTATCGCGCGCGGCTCAGTGCCGGCCCCCGACGATGATTGCGGACCACTGAACCGCGCACGCCAGTGAGCGGGTCCACCCCTCCAGTACCGCGTCACAAACAGCAGATGAGCAATTCGCGTTCGTCGACCATTTCCGACGGCAGACCATCGTGCAGCCGCACCCGCTCGCTATCGCGCGCGGTTCAGTGTCGGCCCCCGACGATGATTGCGGACCACTGAACCGCGCACGCCAGTGAGCGGGTCCACCCCTCCAGTACCGCATCGCATCCGTCAAACAAGCATTCGTAAATCATCTCCGACGGCAGACCATCGTGCAGCCGCACCCGCTTGCTATCGCGCGCGGTTCAGTGTCGGCCCCCGATGACGATCGCGGACCACTGAGCCGCGCACGCCAGTGAGCGGGTCCGCCCCTCCAGTACCGCATTGCATCCGCCAGACAAGCATTCGTAGACCATTTCCGACGGCAGATCATCGTGCAGCGGCACCCTGCTATCGCACGCCAGTGAGCGGATCCACCATTCAGTACCGCATCACAACCGGCAGATGAGCAATTCACGCTCGTAGACCATTTCCGACGGCAGATGATCGTGCAGCGTCAGGAATAGCTCCTCATGATCGATCACCTCGCGATTCCAGGAGTCGCGATCAAAGGCTTGTAACTGCTCGAAAGTCTCGCGCGGAAAGTCGAGGCCGTTCCATTCGATGTCCTCGTAGCGCGGCATCCAGCCGATGGGCGTCTCGCGGCCCAGCGCCCGGCCCCGGGCCCGATCGACGATCCATTTCAGCACGCGCATGTTCTGCCGGAAGCCTGGCCATAGAAACTCGCCCGCGCTGTTCTTGCGGAACCAGTTCACCTGGAAGATTCGCGGCGTCTCGGTCAGCGTGCGCTGCATCTTCAGCCAATGACGGAAATAGTCACCCATGTGATAGCCGGCGAAAGGCAGCATCGCCATCGGATCGCGGCGGACTTTGCCGACGGTTCCCGTCGCGGCCGCGGTCATCTCCGACCCCATGGTCGCGCCGGCGTACACACCCGCGCTCCAGTTGAAAGCCTGATACACCAGCGGCACGGTTCCCGCGCGGCGCCCGCCGAAGATGATCGCGCTGAGCGGCACACCGTCGGGATCTTCCCACGCCGGATCGATGGTGGGACACTGCGCGGCCGGCGCCGTGAAGCGGGCATTCGGATGGGCCGCCTTCGCGCCCGTCTTCTTGGCGATTTCGGGCGTCCACTTCTTGCCCTGCCAATCGGTGCACTCGGCGGGCGGCTGATCGGTCATGCCTTCCCACCAGACGCCGCCTTCCGGCGTCAGCGCGACATTGGTAAAGATCGAATTCTTAGCGAGCGTCGCCATGGCGTTCGGGTTCGTCTTAACCGAAGTTCCCGGCGCGACGCCGAAGAATCCTGCTTCGGGATTGAGCGCGCGCAGGCTTCCGCTCGCGTCCGGTTTGATCCAGGCGATGTCGTCGCCGACGGTCCAGATTTTCCAGCCTTCGAACCCGGCGGGCGGGATCATCATCGCGAAATTGGTCTTGCCGCAGGCGCTGGGGAACGCCGCCGCGACGTAGGTCTTTTCGCCCTTTGGATCCTCGACGCCGAGGATCAGCATATGCTCCGCCATCCAGCCTTCGTCGCGCGCGATGTTTGACGCGATGCGCAGCGCGAAGCATTTCTTGCCTAACAGCGCGTTGCCGCCGTATCCCGAGCCGTACGACCAGATCTGGCGCGTCTCCGGGAAATGAACGATATACTTTTCCGGATTCGAGGGCCAGGGAACGTCCTTTTGCCCCGGCGCCAGCGGCGCGCCCACGCTGTGCAGGCACGGCACCACGCGCTTTACATCCTTGTCGATTTCGCGAAATACCGGCATGCCGATGCGCGCCATGATCCGCATATTCACGACCACGTACGGCGAATCCGTCAACTGGACGCCGATCTGCGACATCGGAGAGCCCACCGGGCCCATGCTGAACGGCAGGACGTACATCGTCCGCCCCTGCATCGCGCCGTTGAACAGGCCTTTCAGCTTACGGCGCATCTCGTACGGATCTTCCCAATTGTTGGTCGGCCCGGCGGTGTCCTTGGAGAAGGAACAGATAAACGTGCGGTCTTCGACGCGGGCCACATCGCTGGCATCGGAACGGGCGTAATAGCATCCCGGCCAGAGCTTTTGATTAAGTTTGATGAATGTGCCGCTTTCCACCATTTGCGCGCACAATTCGTCGTTTTCTTCCTGGGACCCGTCGACCCAATGAATCGCCGCGGGCTTGGTTAGCTGCGCCATCTTCTCCACCCAGCGCAGAAGATGTTTGTTTTCACTTAAAGGTATTGCCGGGTTGCGGATCGTCGCGGACGCCGCGGATTCGGATTTAGGCATGCTTACTCTAGTTTTAGCATTACTCTGTCAAACCTTTGTAATGATATGATTCCCTGACAGGACCACCACTTATGACCAAGAACTTCTTCCGCACCTGCGCGCTTGTCGCGCTTTCTTTCGCAGCGGGGTCGCTGCTGACTGTACGTTTTCTGAAAACGGACGGCGTTCATGCCGCCGGGTCGCGGGTTTTCGAACTGCGAACTTATCACACTCTGCCCGGGCGGCTGCCGGCCCTGCAAGCCCGCTTTCGCGATCACACGATCGCCCTATTCAACAAGCATCATATGACCAGCATCGGCTACTGGGTACCGCAGGATTCTCCCCAGAAGGAATCCACGCTGATCTACATCATTACGCACGAAAGCCGAGAGCAAGCGAAGAAGAACTGGGCCGAATTCGGCGCCGATCCCGAGTGGAAGGAAGTCTCTAAGGCCTCGGAAGCGGACGGCAAGATCGTTGAGAAGGTCGATTCCACGTATATGGATGCGACCGACTACTCGATGCTGAAATAGCCGCGCTTCCCCAGTGATACGATATTGAGCGTTGGAGGTACGTCCATGCCCCACTGCTCCCGGCGGGTGTTTCTAAAGTCGAGCCTCGCCGCCGGCGCCCTCGCCGCTCTCCCGGTCCGGGCCGCCCGAGGCTCGGCGACCGATTGGGTCACTCTCGGAAAATCGAACGTCAAAGTCACCCGCCTCGCCTTCGGCACGGGAACTTTCAGCGGCCAGGTCCAGCGGGATCTGGGCCAGGAAACGTTCACGACCCTCGTCCGCCACGCCTACGATCGCGGCATTCGCTTCTTCGAAACCTCGGAAACCTACGGCGAAATGCACAAGATGCTCGGCGTCGCCCTGAAAGGTCTTCCGCGCGACTCGTACAAGCTGATGTCCAAGCTGACCACCCGCGAAGGCGTAAATCCGCAGGAAAAAATCGACGAACTTCGCAAACTTGCCAATACCGATTACTTCGACATCATGCTGATGCACTATCAGCACGTCGCATCCTGGCCCACCGATACCGTCCGCTGGCAGGACGGAATCCTCGAGGCAAAAACGAAGAAAATCGTAATCGGCCACGGCGCGTCGGTGCACGGATTACCCGCGCTGCGCCGCTTCCCGGGCAACCAGTGGCTGGAAATCGCCATGATCCGCATGAATCATCGCGGCACTAAAATGGACGCCGAGGATTACAACACCAGCGGCGCAGGCAATGTCAGCGAGGTTGTCAGCCACGTGAAGGAAGTCCGCAAAGACGGCATGGGCGTGATCAGCATGAAGCTGATCGGAGAAGGCGCGTTCACCAATCGCGAAGACCGCCGGGCAGCCATGAAATTCGCCTTCAACACAGCCGGCGTCGATAGCGTTACGGTCGGCTACAAGAGCATCGCCGAAATCGACGAGGCCATCGAGAATCTAAACCTGGCCCTCGCGTAACAGTCCCAGGTCATCCTACCCTCGCACCGAACCGCGCACGCCAGTGAGCGGGTCTTCGTGTCCCTAATGGCCGTCCCCGCCCGATAACGTACTCAAAACGATCGCCGCCGGATTCAGCGAGTCCTCAGACGAATGATCGCTGAGTCCCTTCGTCAAACTCTGCGAGCTCGGAAGCTGGCCTGAGTTCGATGCTTCCGTGAAACTCGACGCGAGCTGATTGAGCTGGCCAGCCGCCTGCGAATTCCCCTGCGACTGCGCAGCGCTCTGCAAATTCGTGGCGACTTGCTTGGTCACCTGCTGATACTTCGCCGGATCGTTTTGTTGAATCTGCTGGAGCGCGCTGGTGACCCGAGCCACCGTCGAAAGCTGAGCGCTATCCGCCTTTGCACCACCGCCGTTGTTCTTGGCCGTTTTCGGCGTTGACGCACCGCCTGTCGCCCCCGGACTTTGCAGCGATTGTAGATAACTCGACGAAAGATTGCTGATGGAACTCATGCCGCGCTTATCGGCAGCCGCGCCGCCGTTTTTAATCGAGATCTATCCCGGCTCGATCCGGATCAGCCGCCGCCGGAGCAGGGAAGCCGCCGCTTCGATTACCGCCCCTTCGCCCATGCCCAGGCTCCCGATCAAATCGGGCATCCCCACCGATCCTTCCAGCCGTTCCAGAATCTCCCGCTCCAGCGGGCTGAGGTGATGTTCCATAGTCAGGGCCTGGCCCAGCAAGGTAGCCCTGGTTTTCGCGTCAATGCCACTTCCCAAGACCTTCGCGTCAAGCAGCGCGATCGGCCCCACCCGGCACACGCGGCTGGTCCTGAGAACCTCGCGGCAATCCGGGTGTCGAGCCATTCTTTCCGCCAGAAAAGCCGCATCGATCTCCGCACCCGCGGGCCGGCGCGGCGGCGGCGATCTGTCTTCGCGCTCCCACGCATCTCCGTCGCTCCACTCGAAAGAAATAACCACCGAAACCACGCGCGCGTATCCCTGCGCCCTAAGATTCGCGGACCATTCCTCCACCGAATCGAGAAAAGTCTGATAATCGTCGCCCTTGGCGTGTCCCAGGGCATACTTCATGGCCGTGTGCTCGCCCAGCCGCAGAATATGGATATTCATGGGCTGATCGGGCGCTGTCAGATTGAGCCATTGGCGTAAACGCGCCGCCAGCGGCTCGCCGTCACGCTCTCCGAGCTCGGTGATAATTTGCGTAATTCCGCCCGCCGCCAGATGATCCGGCAGTCCCGCGACAATGCGGCTCAAAATATCCTCGCCCGATCGCCCGCCGTCCCGAAATCCCAGCGTATTTAAAGGCGACGGCACAAACGGCGGATTCGCCGTAATTAGATCAAATCGCTCTTCCCCGACGGGTTCATAGAGATCGCCGGTGACCACTTCCAGATTTCCGGAGCCCCACACCTCTGCGTTGAAGCGGGCGCACCGCACCGCCCGCGGATTGATATCGACCGCAACCGCTTTCCCGGCATGAGTCGAAGCCAGCAGCGCGTGAATCCCAGATCCGGTGCACAGATCCAGCGCCGATCCGAACGGCCGCCTAGAAGTACACCGGGCGAGATGGCGGCTGTCCATCCCGATCCACATCACCTGATCGGAGGGAACCTCGGAATAGCCGGGATGCGGAAGCTCCGGCCAGGCATGGTCGGAAAAAATCAGCCTGTGCCCCACTGGAAACAGCCCCGCCCGAGCTCGCGCCGCACCTGTCTCATCGACTGCCAATACCCCCGCGTCGACCAGCGCACGGCATTCGCGATCGGAAAACAAACTCGCAAGTTCGTCCCGACAAAGCGCGCCCTGCAACAGAAACAGGTCGATCGCCAGATCCAGACGGTCGCGCCGGGCCAGCCGCTCTGCCCGATAAATTGGCACAGGACGCCATTGGAGGTCGGCAAGATCCTCCAACCCGAGACGCTGGGCTGCCAGGCTTTCCGAATACCCGGCCTCGGCCAGCTTCGAAAACGCGGCGCGAACGCTGGGCAGGTCGGCCGGAGCGGCACTGAAACTAGCGCGCTCCGTCATCCACGGAACTTCTTCACAACATCGATTCTACTTCTTTAACAGGACAATCTTTCCCGCTTGCTCCGTAGCGTAACCCCCGGCAAAATCCTGCGGCGTGGACGCGTCCTCGTCATCCGCCTCCAAAGCCGCGGCCTTTGGCACCGCCTCCGCCTCCGGCTTGACGGCAACGCGAATCAGCGGTTCTTCAACCACGACTTGCGGTTCATTCCCTAACTGAAACGCAGAGAACGACTCTCTGGACGTTCTGCCGCTTCCGTCGACGACCTCAAATCGTACCTCGACCGCATCAACGCCCGAAGGCAGTTCCATGTGCCCGTTGCTAAGCTGGTGGGCATTTAACGGAACGATCTCTTGCCGTCCATCCGGCTGCACCAGCGCCAAACGACCTTCAAGAGCTTCCGCCACCGGTGCGCTCTCCGGGTTCCAACGAACCTCCAGACCCCGATCCTGAAGCTCCGCTTGAAGTTCGAGCGGAGTACCGGCCACCACCACAGGAGGGGATATTCGAGGCGTGGGGAGCAGGCTATCCATCACCGCGAAGCCCGACATCGCGCCCGCCGCCGCCAGCCCTGACAGCCCGACGGCAGCTCGCCTAACGTAGTTTTTTGTTTCAGTTGGCGTCTTGATTCGAATCTTGATCTTGAATCTTACTCGTGCCGGACTCAGACGGGACACCGGAGCCGGCTTGACTGGGATTCGGATAATTGCGGGCTCTGCCTCGGCGACGCTCACCACTTCCGGGATCTCAACTGGTATATACGATGCGGACTCCCGCAGCGCTTCCGCCTTGAACGGAAAGTCCTGCACAGAGAACGGCATGAACGTCGCGCCCTTCCAGGTCATAAAGCCGGCCTGGAACGCTTCACGCGAGGGCCGGATCAACATCATCACATTCGAGGGATCATGGAAGTGCTCGGTGACGAACTCCGTCTCGGAGATTCGCAAATGCAGCGCGCCTTCCAATTGAGTCCGGAAATATCCCAGAACCATGAGATCCGGCCGGGCTTCTCGGAGCGGTTCTAGCGACGCTATATCCAATATATATTCTGCGCCAGGAGGCGAATCGCTCTCTACCCAGGCGTAATCGACAACCTCAACCGATCCTCGAACTTTTCCAGCCCGGCCCAATAGCACGCCGCCAATTTCAGAGACGGTTGCCCGCGCATCGTTCTCCATCTCCTTGCGGAGCCGCGCGACAATCTCGAGTGGAATCTGAATCCGAACCGAAGCGTCCTCCGCCTCCCACGTCCAGCGGAGCCTGTCCAGCGGCACGGTGTTCTTGGGTTCGTCAGCGATGGCTAGCGTACTCATAGTACAAATCCCAGAACACGTTAATTGCCGTTCGATAAAAGGCGGTCATTCTGGTACTTGCGTACGCAAACGACATGCAGAGCTAGCATTGTTTTATCTATATCTTGCCCGTTGCTAGCTAAATCTGTTCTGAAACCTTAGCGCGCGGCCGAGGTCCGGCAGAATTCAACGGGACAGTTTTAGACTATTGGCCAGGATCATGGGCGTTTTGTCGCTTCAGCGCCTCAGGGATTTCAAATAAGCGAGTACCGCTTCCGCATCTTCCCGGGTCATCCGGAAAGGTGGCATTGGCAGATTCGGCGGACGGCCGGTGCGCGAAATTCCCGTGGTCAGAAGCCGGATAAACTCAGCATCCGTCCCGGGCGGCGTCCCGGCGATCCGCGGCTCAACCTGCGCCCAGTTCGGCGCCGGGTAGGTGGGCTCGGTCTGTACCGGTCCGCCCATCAGCCATTTGTCGCGGTCCGGATTCCCGTGGGGGTCTCTCTGCGTATGACACCGTTCGCACATCGCGACATCCTCGACGATGTACCGGCCGCGTTCGATCAGATCGGTTTTCTTCGCTTGGCCAAATCCAGGAGCAGCGGCCAGAACGAAGACAGAAATCAAAGTTGCAGTCAGGCGAGCACGTGTGATTTCCATGCCCCCATTCTGCACCCGATCTTCAGTCCTGGTCCAGATACTCCTGCGGAACGTCGTCCTCCGGCACCTGGCGCGTGCGGACTTCTTTGACGTCCTCGTCCGGAGCATCCTCCACCCCGTCGATCGCGTCCGCTTCCAGATATTGCCCCTCTTCGACCAGCTCCTCGACGCTCTCGTCCCCGGCTTCGGCTTGGTTGGGCAGTCCCTGGGTATCCCCGGATTGCCCGCCTGAGTCAGGCCCAGTTCCACGTGGTTTCGCTGAAACCGTATCGTAAGGCCGATTGATGTCCTCGTGTTTCATGTCCAGTATCTTCGCACGCCGAGTACCATCCCACCAGCCTTCTGCACAGGGGACCCCCTCGCTGTCGCTCGCGGCTCTGTGTCGCTATTCCCCCCACTGAGCCGCGAGCGACAGAGTCTGTGTGAAAACCGGTAACGTTAGTAAATTAAAAATCGACTCACAGAGGTGAGCCGATATATTCTCTACAATCCGGATCAAGACCTGTTACTGCCGCCGAGTTTGCGGGAGGAATTGGGGGA
>DATGGL010000108.1:0-44671 GCA_035308605.1 Bryobacteraceae bacterium | reverse complement strand
GTTGTCGACGCCCTGCAGGATAATCGCGGAGCCGGGGTGCGCGTGGGCGGATTCTCGGACGCCCAGGACGGTGGCTCGCATTCGAAGAGCCCGGTTGTAATACCAGTGCGTGTACGCGTCGATCTCGCGCGTGGATCCGGTGAGAAATGTTCCCAGGAGTGCGAGGGCGGCGATGCGTCCGGGCCAGCCTTGCTTGAATCCCGCGACCGCGGCCCATCCGGCGAGCCAGCAGAAACCGAGAATGGGCACGGTGACGTAATAATCCTGGATGTGATTCGGCAAAGGAAGCACGGGCGCGAGGAAAAGCAGGAACCATGCGACGCAGAAGAGGGCGGCGAATTCGCGTTTGTAGGTCCGCCAGAGGACGAACAGCACAAGCGCGACGCTGACGGCGATCGTAGTCCGGATGCCGAAGCGGCGCCAGTGACCCGTCAGATCTCCAAGACGGCTCGGGCCGAGCGCCCATTCCAGGTATTGCCAGAGCGTCGACGGCAAGCGTGAATCGAAGGTGAGCGAATAGTACGGCCCGGCGCTCTTCGGGATTACAAAGAGATGCAGGATGCCAAAGATGATCGCGGGAACGAAGAGTGGGAGCGTGCTTTGGAATTTCTTTTTCGCGACGCAGACGGCGTGCAACGCAGCGATGACGGGGTAGACGACGATAATCTCGAGCGCGCCGAAGCCGGTGAGATAGGCGATCCACTCGACGACCGTCCATTTTCTTTCGGCGGACTCGAGCCAGCGGAGTCGCGCGTAGAAAGCCATTAAGATGCAGAACGCAACCAGGACTTCGTTGTAGCTCGAGGTCCACGAGAGTGGAGTTACCACGATAGAGTTCGCCGTCCAGAGGACCGCGGCAATCACACCGGCGGCGCGCGATCCGGTGAGGCGCGTGCCGATCAGCGCGGCCAGTGTAAGATCGGCGAACCAGGTTGCGAGCACCCAGATGCGATAGGGCAGGACGTGCAATCCGAACAGCGAGGAAAAAGTCAGGAAGAAGAGACGTTCGCTCAAGAATCGGATGGTGCCCTGGGCCTTGGGGGCGAACAGGACCGGGATCAGATCGCTGGCGCGGTTTAATTCCAGGGGGACGCCCAGCCACGCGAAATCGTCGTTCAGGAACCAGATGTGCGGAACGCGCCAGAACAGGATCAGACACGTGAGCGGAGCCGCGGCGAAATAGAGCGCCCGGAGCGCGCGCGTCATTTTGAAATGAGACCGGTCATTTTGTAATAAGACCAGTCATTTTGAAATAAGGCCAACGGAGGTGACGATGACGGCCAGCTCACGCGGGTCTGGATCGCCGGGCGGCAGCCCCTTGTCAACCGCGAAGTCGATGGCGACGGCATCGGAGGCCAGCGCGGTCGCGGGGATGTCGCGGGTGTAGGTATAGTCGCCCGCGTTCGAAAAGGTCTGCGCGCCGAGATCGATCCCGTTGATCCGGGCATCGACCGTCATCGGTCCGACACGGTTGAACATGACGTCGGGAATGGTGAACTTGAGTTGAAGGCTCGCGCCTTTTTGCGCGGACCCGGCGGGCGGACGAAGAGTCGCCGTGAAGCTCTTCATGGTCCAGCGCCAGGACTGGTTTTCCAGGCCGTGGAAGCCGCGCGTGAGCTGCACCGATCCGCGCGGGTCGGCGACATTGATCATGCTGACAAGCTGGCCGTCGTCCTCGGCTTTCGCGGCGGATTTTTTCTTGATGCGGCAGCTGGTGGAACCAAATGCAATCAGCAGCAGGGAAGCTGCCATCAGTCGCCGCATCGTTCAACCTCGACCAGGCAACTGAAGAAAGTGGGTCCACCGCCGATGTCGGTCAGCCGGTCCGAGGTAAGCACGTTCGCGCTGCGGCCGTCTTGGGAAAGTTTGTTCCACCGCACGGCGGGGGCGCGGACGACGCCTTCCGAGACGACGCCATCCACCTCGGCGGTTGCGATCAAGCTGCCGCGATCGTTGAAGGCGCGGACACGATCGCCATTGTGAATGCCGCGGACGGTCGCGTCGGACGCGTGCATCTGCACAACAGCGGTCTGCCGATGGACGTCCGGGCGGAGGCCGAAGGTTGAGTTCATGCTGTCGTCGTTTTTGGACGTAATCATTTCCAATGGATAGCGTTTCTTGAGGGCGGCGTCGCCAAGGCGGGATTCAACCGGCGGCGTGTAAGCCAGATGCTCCGCGCCAAATTCGCATTTTCCGGAGGACGTGTGGAAGCCGTTCGCGAAGGGAAGAAAATGCTCGCCGAGATTCAGGCGCACGGAATGCTCGCGATCCAGCCGTTCCAGCGTGATGCCTTCCAGGAACGCGTGGCCGGAGCCGAGCAGCGTGCGAATCATGTCGTCTTCCGTGTCGTGGAAGCAGGCATCCTCGAACCCCAAGCGTTTGGCAAGAGCCCGGAATACTTCCACATTCGAGCGCGCTTCGCCGGGGGCGGGGAGCGCGGGGCGGGCGAGCTGCACGTGATAGTGGCCGTAGGCGAAGTACAGGTCGGTATGCTCGAGGAAGGTAGTCGACGGCAGCAGGATATCGGCGTGATCGGCAGTGTCGGTCTGGAATTGCTCCAGGACGACCGTAAACAGATCTTCGCGGCGAAATCCGCGCAGCACCAGGTTCTGATTGGGCGCAATGGTCGCGGGATTGGAGTTGTAGACCACGATCGCCTTCACGGGCGGGTTGTCGACCGCCGTGAGCGCTTTGCCCAGCTCAGTCATGTTGATCAGACGGGCTTCGCGTCCGAGCGCCGATTTGCGCTGTAACTCGGGCATTTCGAGGCTGGGGCGATCGAATTGAAATGCTTGCGACGTCGTGAGCTGCAAGCCGCCGCCGACTTCGCGCCAGGAGCCGGTGAGCGCGGGCAGCGCCGTGATGGCCCTTACGGCCGCGCCGCCGTGCTCGCTGCGCTGGACGCCGTAGTTGAGACGGATCACGGCGGGCCGCGTGGTCGCATACTCGCGGGCGAGCATGATGATGTCTTCCTTGTCGATTCCCGTAAGGGCCGCGACGCGCTCGGGCGGATACTGCGCGGCCAGCGCCTTCAGCTCCTCGAAGCCGTTGGTGTAGCGCGCGACGTAATCGGCGTCGTAAAGCTTTTCGCCGATGATGATGTGGATCAGGCCGAGCGCAAGGGCAAGATCGGAACCCGGATTTACTCGAAAATGACGGTCGGCGAGAGCGGCCGTGCGGGTCTTGATGGGATCAATTACGTAAAGCTTTGCGCCGTTGCGGCGGGCTTCAACGATGAAGGGCCACAGATGGACGTTGGTCCCATGAATATTCGCGGCCCAGGCGAAGATGAGCTTCGAATGGCGGAACTGCTCCGGCTCGGTTCCATACTTCACGCCTAGAGTGGCCGTCAGCGCAACGCCGCCGGCGGAGGAGCAGATGGTCCGGTCGAGCCGGGATGCGCCCAGGCGATGGAAGAACCGGCGGTCCATGCCGGAGCCGTTGAGGATTCCCATAGTGCCCGCGTAGCTGTACGGGAGAATCGCTTCGGAGCCGAACTCGTTTGCGATAGTAGTGAGTTTTTCTGCGATGGTGTCGAGGGCCTCGTCCCAGGAGATGCGCGCGAATCGGCCCTCGCCTTTCGCGCCGATACGTTTTTGAGGGTAGAGGAGGCGATCCGGCGAATACTCGCGTTCGAGATATTTGGCGACTTTCCCGCAAAGGAAGCCGCGGGTGACAGGATGATCCGGATTCCCACGGAGCCGCGAGCCTTGGCCGTTTTCGACGTTAACGAGCAGGGAGCAACAGTCCGGACAATCGAGAGCGCAGACGGAGTGGCGAGTCTCCATAAGTGACAGAATAGCAGCGCGGGCGGGCGGCGAAGGGTTCAAGGCCGCGGTGACGCGGATTGAAAACGCTTGCCATTTCCCTTTTCTTCGCCTAGAATTGGCGTATGGCACTCACCAAGCGTCAGAAGGAGTTTCTGGAGTTTCTTTCCGGGTTCCTCGAAAAGCGGGGGTATAGCCCGAGTTACGAGGAGATCGCCGAAGGATTAAGCCTGGCTTCGCTCGCCACCGTGCATAAGCATATTCTGGCGCTCGAGTCGAAACACTATCTGAAGCGCGGGTTCAATCAGAGCCGGTCGCTGGAGCTTGCGCCGAAGTACTACGACGAACAGCGTCAACATCGGCCGCCCTCGCTGGAGATACCGCTGCTGGGACGGATCGCGGCCGGAGCGCCGGTCGAGGCGATCGCGGGGCAGGATTCGTTGAGCTTTGCGGACTTCGATGGGAATTCGGGCACCTACGCATTGCAGGTGCGCGGAGAATCGATGATCGAGGACCATATCTGCGACGGCGATTACGTGCTGGTTCAGCGAACGGACGGGGCCCGCGACGGGGACATCGTGGTCGCGCTGGTGGATGGGATGGAGACGACGCTGAAGCGGTTCTATCTGGAGCCCGGGGATCGGGTGCGGTTGCAGCCGGCGAATGCATCGATGGCTCCGATTTACGTTGCGCGGGCGGCGCTGCAGATTCAGGGTAAGGTGCTGGCCGTACTGAGGAGATATTAATCAAATCGGGATTCCGATGCGCCAGAAGCCGTAGGCAATGGCCTGGCGATAGTACAGCCACTGTTGACGCCAGTCGTCGCGCTGGATTTCGGGGCGGGGGGAGCCGTAGACGTTCATTCCCTGCGACTCGAGCATTTTTTTCACACGATAGATGTGATAGCCATCGCTGACGACGATGCAGGACCGGAGATTCATACGGCGCATGATCTCGGCCGCGGCGGCGGTGCTGTAAACCGTGCTCTCGCCTTCGGACTCCACCAGGATTGCCTCGGATGGAATGTCGTGCTTGCTTAAATATGCCCGCGCGACTTCGCCTTCGGTGAATCGGGGGTCGCCGCCTTTGCCGCCCGTGGTCAAAATGCGCGTCGACAGGCCTTGGCGATAGAGAAAGAGAGCATGATTGAGACGGCGTTCGAGCACGGGCGAAGGGCGTCCGCTGTACTCGGCCGCGCCGAGAACCAGGATTACATCCGCGGGATGAGCTTCGTCCACGGTTGACTGGCGAGCGATGGCCTTGGCGACGCGCGACACGGACGCGAGAAGCTCGCCGGTGACGAAGGCGAGCAGCAATACGGCGAAAGTGGTCAGGAAGCGCCGCATCTGGGAACCCGTTATACCCGATATGCAAACATTGTAGGGCGGGGACGTGCCCGGATGGGAGCGGCCCTGATCTCAGCCCGAATAGCAAGCATGACGGAAACGTTGGTTAGCGACAAGAATCCGCTGCTGAAGCAGGTGCGCCGTGCGGTGGCGCGCGGGACGCTGACCGAAGACGGATACGCGGTGGCGGAAGGCTTTCATCTGCTCGAAGAGGCGCTCTCTTCCGATTGTGAAATACGCGCGGTAATCGTTGCCGAATCCGTGAAGAGCACGATCTCGACGCACATCCGTGGATTGAAGAGAACTCGGCTAGTGGCGATCCCGGACAAGCTTTTCGATGAGCTGGCCTCGACCGATGCGCCCCAAGGCGTGATTTCGCTGGTGAAGCCGCCGGCTTGGACGCTCGATCAGCTACTGCGCGGGAAGGCTTTGGTAATCGTGCTCGACGGCGTGCAGGACCCGGGCAATGCGGGCGCTATTCTTCGTGCGGGTGAGGCGTTCGGCGCAAGTGGGGCGGCATTTTTGAAGGGGACAGTCAGCCCGTATAATCCCAAAGGCGTGCGGGCATCGGCAGGGTCGTTGTTCAGGCTGCCGGTGGTCGCGGGCGTAGACGAGAGCCTGCTTCTTGCGGCGCTCGATCAGAAACGCATTCGGCTCTATGCCGCGATGCCGCGGGCGACGGCGACCCTGTTCGACGCGGATCTTTCAGGGCGCACGGCGGTCGTAATTGGAGGCGAGGGGCGGGGCGTGAGTCCCGGCATGCAGGCTCGGGCGATGGGTGTGAAGATCCCGACTTCGGGCGTGGAGTCGCTGAACGCCGCAGTTGCGGCCGGCGTAATGCTGTATGAGGCCCGGCGGCAGAGGACCACGGCGTGATTCGGTTGCTCTTGTTCCTGGCGCTACCGTGTTGGGGCGCGGAGCCCAAATGGACCTCGATCTCCGATCAGGCGTTTCAATATTTCAAGTTTTGGAACGACGGCGGGCCGCGGGCGCTGGAACATGCGAACTACGATCGCGCGAATCCGCATCCACCGTGGAAGTATGGGTTCTTCTCGGGACCGGTGGCGCAGCGGACCACATGCCAACTGGCGGATCGGCCGGCGGGCGCGGATAGTCCCGTGTATTGGTATACGCCGGACGGGAAGCATCTGGATCAGGCATTTGCGACGCCTGCGCCGTCGGAATACAACGTAAGTTCCTTGCAGACGGATATGAAGGGGTTCGCGGTGACCGCGGCTTTCATAGGAACCGCGAAGGGTGACGGCGCTGCAATGGAGATCGCGTATTACACGAGCCGCGCATGCTCGGATGCGGGAGTTGAGTACGGGTTCGGGAAGGATCTTGCGACGAATAGCGTGCTGGTTTACTGGTCGACGTTTGCCAATTGTGGAACGGATGCGGTGAGCGTCTGCCGGAAGTCGAACGATCCCGGGCTGGGGAATGGATTTTCAAACGTCCAGCAGGAAGACGCGAAAATGAGCGAGCACGGGTTTAGGATCTACGGGCTCGATACGAATGCCGAGCATACGTACCGGATGTTCATCGCGGAACATGAGTTCCACGTGCAAGTGCTCAAGGGCGGTCACATCGTACAGTGTTCCGAGACGGATGGCGGGAAGCTCGGGCTTTGTACTTTTACGAAGAAAACAGGCGACTGGTATCCCATTAACCGGCTGGACAACGGCTATATTGTGGCGGGGACGCAGAACGCAGGAACGCCGGCGCTCAGCTCCGATGCCGGTTTGCGCGTCGCTGATATCCTGATCGCCAAATGAGCCTGTTCGATACTTCCGCGCTCGCTCCCACCGACGACCCTAAGCGCCCGTTGGCGGAACGGTTGCGGCCGGACAAACTCGATGACTTTGTTGGGCAGCAGCACATTCTGGGTCCGGGCAAGCCGCTCCGGGCGCAGATTGAGCGGGACCAGCTCACATCGCTGATTTTATGGGGTCCGCCTGGGGTGGGAAAAACCACGCTGGCGCGCCTGATCGCCGGCCTGACCAAAGCCGATTTTATTCCGTTCAGCGCCGTGCTCTCCGGCATCAAAGAGATCAAAGCCGTGATGGCGGACGCGGAGCGCGCGCGGCGCATGGGACGCCGGACCGTGCTGTTCATCGACGAGATTCACCGCTTCAATAAAGCTCAGCAGGACGCGTTTCTACCGTACGTCGAGCGCGGCGACATTACGCTGATTGGCGCGACTACTGAGAATCCGTCGTTCGAGGTGGTGTCGGCGCTGCTCTCACGCGCCAAAGTTTTCGCCCTGCGGGCGCTTTCGATGGACGAAATCGTCCTGCTGCTTGAACGGGCCCTTAAAGTACTGCAGCTTTCCGCGACGCGCGAGCTGCTGGAGCAGATCGCGATTTACGCGAATGGCGACGCGCGGTCGGCGTACAACATACTGGAGTTGGCATCGTCGGTGGCGCGCGACGGCGTGCTCGATCAGACGGCGATTGAATCGGTGATCGAGCGCAAGGTCCTGCTGTACGATAAATCGGGCGAAGAGCACTTTAACCTGATTTCGGCGCTGCATAAGAGCATCCGTTCGTCGGACGCGGATGCGGCGCTGTACTGGCTTGCTCGAATGCTGGAGGGCGGCGAGGACCGGATGTACATCGCGCGCAGATTGGTCCGGATGGCGATCGAGGATATCGGGCTCGCCGATCCACGAGCGCTAGAGCAGACCATCGCGGTGCAGCAGGCCGTGCATTTCCTGGGCGTCCCCGAAGGCGATCTTGCGCTGGCGCAGGCGGCGATCTACCTTGCCGTCGCGCCCAAGTCGGATGCAGCGTACAAAGCGCTGGGTAAGGCGATAGAGACCGTCGAGAAGACCACCGCCGAGCCGGTCCCCATGCAGTTACGTAACGCGCCCACACGGCATATGAAGGAGTGGGGGTATGGCTCGGGTTATCAGCATGCTCATCAGTTCGAGGATGCTCTGAATACGATGGAATGTTTGCCGGAGAGTCTGCGAGGGACGGTCTTTTACGAGCCGCTGGATCGGGGCGTGGAGCAGAGGATCAGGCAGCGGATCGAGGAGATCCGGGCGCGGCGAAAAGAGTAGGCGTGACGGGCGGCTACTTCCGGTCTTTTAGACGAGTGTTGTCTTTGCGTGCCGCAGCATCCGCGTCGCAGATTAGCAATCGCTGCAAGCCGAATTCTCCGTTTCCCAAGGTTCCCCCCACTGGCAGCACGTAGTAACGGTCGCCGTACCACGCCGCTTCATTCTGGAAATGATATGGCTCGGCATTCTTGAATGACCCCTTGATCCGTACAAGCGGTCTAGCGGATTCCGTCTCGTAGATATCGACCCAGAAATCACCCTTGATGTGATTTCGTCCACTCCAAGTGGGATCCAGGATGCTTCCAACGTCATTAATCCCGTCCCAGCTATTCACCGCAATGCGATTCTTGCTGTTGTTCAGAAATGTTGGAAGTGGAGCATTGAACCCCTTGCCTGACCAACTTGGACCGGATCTCTCAAGAACAGGTCCTCTGTAGCGGACACCCGGTTCGTCAGTTCGTGGAAAAAATCCATCGGTGCTCCGCAGTAGTGGTTTCGCAGCCTGCCATGCCTCCTCTGTTATGCGATGATACCTACTCGTTCGGTTGAGATCGACAGCATACTTCTGCGGAGACAACAGCCAGCGAGTGAGATTGTTAGTACATTCGATGCCGACGTATAACTCCACTTCGTTGTTGGTACTGATGTCAGGATGGCAATTGCCGGCCTCTACGTGGTCCATTCCGGCCGCGGCGCCCTTGGGCACCGTGAAACTGCCGAGATGCACTTCGTGGCAGGTGTCCGGGTACAAAGGGACCTGATAAGTCACGCTGCCGCCGAGCGCGCTTGAGGCGAGGCAACAAGTTGCCAGAGCGCATCGACAGTAGGCTAAACGGTGCAGGCCTACTTCCGAGCTGTCACCGTGATTTCGATGTGCGCCCCGGCGCCGGCCAGCCGGGTTACGCCGATCGTGGTTCGCGTGGGCCGCGGTTCCTTGAAAATCGTAGTGTAGACCGCGTTCATGCGCTGAAACAGGTCCATGTCGGTGAGATAGACCGTGACTGCCACGACGTCCGAATAATCCATGTTGCCGGCTTGCAAGGTGCCATGGATATTTTCCAGGGTCTGGCGGACTTCATCTTCGAAACTCGCCGGGATCTTGCCGTCTTTGTTGCCGGTCATACCCGAGACATATAACGTGTCGCCAACCTGTATGCCGGAGCTGAAGTTGGGGCTGGGCGCGGCGCCCTTCGGCGCGACGACCTTTTTCTTCGATCCAGCGGCGTAGATCAGCGCGGCGACCAGAAGCGTGGCAAAGAACACTCGAGGGACAAGCTTTATCTTCAACATGCAGGTAATGATAACTCAGGGATGGATCTCGAAGTACGCGGGTACTATTGCGGCAAAAGACACCGAACGGCAAACTCAAAAAGCGCAACAGGATCGAAATGTTTCCTGCACGGATCGAGGTATACATCACATGAACTTAGAACAGACAGTCCAGACCGACCGGCGTCATTCCGATCGTTTTCCCGTGGAGCGCGAAGTCCGCTATCGCGTGCTGAACAAGCGGAGCGGCGAAGAGATGGGCGAAGGGAAGACGATCAATATCTCGAGCTCCGGTGTTCTGTTCACCTCGGAACATGTGCTGTTACCCGGACGGCGGCTGGAGTTGTCGATTAGCTGGCCGGCACAGTTGGACAACCGCTGCGCGTTGAAGCTGGTGGCTCGCGGGCGCGTGGTCCGATTCGTCGCTGGACGGGCTGCGATCGAGATCCAGCAATATGAGTTTCGGACTCAGGGGACGGCTCCGGCGCGGTTGACGCTGAACTAACGCTGGGAGTTAGCGTCGGCGCCTTGCTAATCTAGTCTGCAGGGATGGAGACGTTTTATGGACGCCTGTACGGGCAATGGATGCTCGCCTGGGAGAACCGGTTGTGTTCGCGCGCGACGAATCGCGTCGTGCGGCCGTTCGACTGGGGGCTCGACTGGGCGCATCGATGGCCTCTTGCACAGAAGTTTCCCCGCAACGGGCATGATCCGGAAGCCTATCTAAAGCTGCTGAACCAGGCGGCGCTCGCGGAGAGCGACGAGTTTTTCGCGTATCAAACTCCTTCCGATTTTTCGCTTGACGGGAAATTCTTAAAATTCACTAGCGCCGTCGAAACGCCCTATCCGGAGAACAACCGGGTGCATGGGCAGTGGTTCCCTGCCTTGAAGGCGAAACGTCGCGTGGCGGCGCTGGTTTTGCCGCATTGGAATGCATCGGCGACGCAGCACAATGCGCTGTGCGCGGGGCTCGCGAAGCTGGGGATTTCGGCGCTGCGGCTGAGCATGCCGTATCACGATTACCGCATGCCAGCCGAGCTGGAGCGCGCCGATTACGCGGTTTCGGCGAACGTCGCACGCACCGTGGACGCGACCCGGCAGGCCGTCATCGACACGCGCAGTTGCGTCGACTGGCTCAATTCAGAAGGCTATGCGAGCGTTGGGTTGGTTGGCACCAGTTTAGGATCGTGCTACGCGTTTCTGGCCAGCGTCCACGATCCGCGAATCAAAGTAAATGTTTTCAATCACTGCTCGACGTATTTCGCGGACGTCGTGTGGGAGGGGCTTTCGTCACAGCACATCCGGCAGGGCCTGGAGCCTTCGATCACGCTTGAACAGTTGCGGGAAACGTGGATGGTGATCAGCCCGCCGAATTATATCGATCGTTACGCGAAGATGAACAAGAAAACGATGTTCATTTATGCGCGCTACGACACGACATTTCCCATTCGATTTTCCGAGCAGGTGATCGAAAAGGCCAAGGAACTGGGGATGGATCACAAGGCGGTGGTTATGCCATGCGGCCACTATACCCTGGGTGAGACGCCGTTCAAGTTTATTGACGGCTATCATATCTGCAACTTTCTAAAGAGAAATCTTTAGGCGCAGTCCGGACCTGCTGACTCTCGCCGCGCGGTTCGGTGTGGAGTCCTGTCCGTTTTCCGCCGATCTGTTGCGTATGATAGGCAGAGGTCTGTCCAAAATCGCTATTGTATTGATTTTAGGGGCGTTAATTGCCTCGGCGCAGAGGGCGCGCTCGGCCGTGGAAGGTGCGACGCCGAGCAGCCTTCCGAACACTGTCGATGTCGCTTCCAGCCGCGGCGTCGGGCCGTTCGATGCCAAGCAGGCGCAGGAGTGGCATGACGCGGCGGAACTGCTGTGCGCGCAAAGCCGGTATGCGGAAGCGGAGAAGCTCTACGCGAAGCTGCTTGAAGAGCGCGAGCACGCGCTGGGGCTGAATAGTCCGGAACTGGTCAACGATCTGAACGACCTCGGGCGCGTTAATTTCGCACAAATGAAGTACCAGCAGGCGACGACGTACTATGAGCGGTCGCTGCAGATCATGGAGACTTCGAAGGGCAAGCAGGACGTCGCCGTTGCCGGGCCGCTGGCCAAGCTGGTGAAGGTTTATCAGACGCTCGAGAAATATCCGCAGGGCGAACAGTATGCCCGGCGGGCCGTCGCCGTCGTGGAGAAGGCCAAGGGACCCGAGGCGGCCGAACTCGCGTCGCCCTTGATCGCGCTGGGGGATGTCTTCGAAGCTGAGAAGGATTTTGCGGGCGCGGAGCGGCAGTACGATCGCGCAGCAAAGATTATCGAGAAGCATTCCGGCGCGGCGGCAACGGATCTGCTGCCGGCGCTGGATGGGCTCGCTTTCGCGTACGCAGAGCAGCATCGGGCTTCCGACGCTGAGGCCGCCTGGCGGCGGGCCTTGTCGATCAGAGAAAGCGCGTATGGGCCGTCGACGTTGGAAGTCGCCGGAACACTCGACCGGCTGGGAAAATTCTATTTCGAACAAAAGAAATATCCGGAGGCGGCGTATTGCTACGAGCGGACGCTGTTCATCCGGTCCAAAGCGCATGGCGAGATGGCGCCGGATACCCAGGCGTCGCTGACCGAGGTCGCGAATGTGTATGGCGCACAGGGACGGCATGCGGATGCGGAGCCGCTCTACCGGTCCATGCTGACTGCGAAAGAAGTCGAGCTGGTGGGCAGCCTGAATTCTCTGGCGGCGCTTCTGGCCGCGCGGGATCGCAACGCTGAAGCGGAAGCCATGTACAAGACGGCGATCGGAGTGTTGGATAAGAACGGCTTCGTGGCGTCGCGCAAACCGGTGCTGAATCCGGCCGATCCGCCGCCGCCGCTGCTGGCCGAAACGCTGGATCAATACGCCGCGCTGCTCAAAAAGATGCGCCGGAAAGCGGATGCCGCCAAGATTGAAGCTCGGGCGCGGATCTTGCACGGAGCGCCCGAACCGGCGCATGGTGCGCCTGCGGCCAAGAAAAGTAAGTAAGGTCGAGTACTTTTAAGTACTCCGGTACTAAGGAAAATCGGGGAACGGCCGATAGATTCGGTGATGCTTAGCATACTTCGTTCGGAGTCCCCGGCAGAAGCTATGCACGCCGAGCCGGAACCACAAACCGTGGCGCCACCGCCAGTTGTGGCTGAAGAACCGTCGCAGCCCGAAGAAAAGGTTGTTGAATTCGAAATCGTTCTCGGGCGGACTCAGGTGGCCGGGGTCTTATTCGTCGCCATTGTGGCCGTAGTCGTTTTTTCCGCGATCTCCTATGTGGCGGGCAGGGCGCTGGTTTCGAAACCCGTGGCGGCTGTACCCGTGGCGGCTGTAACGACTCCTCCACCGGCGCCGGTAGTAGAGGCTACCATCGTCAAGCCGGACTTTCCGATCGCGGAGCCCGCTCCCAAGGCTCCAGAGCCGATTCCCGTCCCGGAGGCTCCCGTTTTTGCGAATCCGTCGGCAAATGGGGTCTATCTGCAGATGGGCGCGGTAGAGAAGGGCGTCGCCGTGATCATGGTTGACGGGCTGCGAAAGCGAGGCTTTTCGGCATTCGCGGCGCCAGGACCGACCGAGGCGATTTTCCGGGTACTGATCGGGCCGCTGGGCGATGCGGAAGGATTCCGGAAGACCAAGGAAAAGATCGACCAGATCGGGCTTAACAGTTTTGTGCGCAAGTACCAGCCCTAAAGCATTCTTGGCCGCGATTCACGCCACTGAACTCGAATCTTATTTGATTACGTTGTGGCGCTTTAGGGTTTCCACGGTCGATTCAATGGGCAGGGCTTCGATGGTGCGGCCATTGCCCGTCGTGGTTTCGGCGCGGAACAACGAGTTGTAGATTGCTTCTTCCGTGGCTTCGATGACCGCAGGGAACAAAGCTGAGACGGCGTCGTTCGACAACAGCTTTGGGTCGTGTGAAGTGCTGAACGCTACTGCGTAATCGCCGCTGCCGTTCGATCCGGCCGAGCCCGTGCGGCCCAATCCCATCATTGTGCGGGCGCCCATGCGTTGCAGGTTGCGATGGTCCACGGGAGCGTCGGTGGCGACGATCATCATGATGGAACCGTCGACGGCGGCCGGTGGCGACTGGCGCGGGCGCTCGATAGGCACGCCGGAGATGGTCAGCCGTCCACCGAAGTTCGATTGAACAAGAACTCCGACCGTGTACTCGCCGGCTTTGCGAGAAGATGTCCCGATGCCGCCCTTCCAGCCGAACGCGATGGTCCCGGTTCCCGCGCCGACGCATCCTTCTTCGACAGCGCCAGGGCTTGCACCCTGGATCGCACCGAAGACTTCGTCGTGACCGGAGTGGCGGCCCTGAATGTCGTTGAGAACGCCGTCGTTAGTTTCGCCTACCAGCGGGTTGATCGAGCGGACATCGCGATTTCCGGGCAGCGACAGCATGTAATCGATCAGGCAGTCGGCGACTTTGAAGGTATTCAGTGTCGATGTAAGCAAAATGGGTGTCTCAATCTCGCCCAGCTCATTGACCTGCGTCGATCCGACCAGCTTGCCGAAAGCGTTTCCGATAAAGACGGCCCCTGCAACTTTTTCGTGAAAGACATTGGCACCGTGCGGCAGGACCGCTGTGACGCCGGTACGGACTCTGTCCCCGCGTTTCAGCGTCGCATGGCCGACTTTTACGCCCCGGACGTCGGTGATGGCGTTCATCGGGCCGGTGGGCAGGATTCCGACGACAATTCCAAGATCTCTGGCGCGCGGGCGGGTGGGCACTCGGAGTCCATTGTACTAATGACAAAATGAAAGAGGAGCACGCTCACTCATGTTGATGAAGATATTCGTTCCGGTTGCGCTCCTGTTTTTTTCGATTACGGCCAATGCGCAAAGGGCCATGACCGTGGCGGAACTGACCACGTTCGTGAAATCCCAGATAAAACTCAAGGGTGACGACCGGACTACGGCGGATTTTCTGCTGCACAAGATCAAGCTCACGGAGAAACTGGAGGATCGGGCCATCGAGGAGTTGCAGGGGCAGGGCGCGGGACCGAAGACGGTTCAAGCGCTGAGGAAGCTGAGTGCGGATTCGGCTGGGCTGAGGGCGGCTCCGCCACCGGAAGCTCCGCCGGCGCCACCTCCGCCGCCACCGCCTCCCGATTCGATCGAGCAGGCCGCGGCAATGGCCGGGATGAAAGATTACGCGCTCAATTACACCAAGAATCTACCGAACTACATCTGCGTGCAGACCACGCGCCGGAAGATTGATCCGACTATGCGCGGCTACGCTCCTTATGGCGACGTGATTCAGGAGTTGCTTTCGTTCAACGATCAGAAGGAAACGTACAAGGTCCAGATGATCAACCATCAATCCGTGGCGAACGTGGAGCACAATCAACTGGGCGGAGCAGTCTCGTCGGGCGAATTCGGAACGATGCTGCATCACATTTTCGATCCGGATACGGGCACGGAGTTCGATTGGGAAAGGTGGACGACATTGCGGGGACGCCGGATGTACGTGTTCTCGTTCCGTGTCCCGAAATCGGCGGGTTATACGATGTACGACGGCGAAACGAAGCGCGAGTACACATCGGCGTACAAGGGGCTGGTGTACGCGGACCGCGAGACCAAAGTGGTGATGCGCATCAAAATGGACTGCGTCGACATCCCGCCGGATTATCCGATTCACGAGGTCGGGATCACGCTCGATTACACGCCGACGAAAATCGGGGATCAGGAGTATGTGCTGCCGTTTCATTTTGAGCTGAATTCGCGGGCGAGCAAGGCCGTGGTCCACAATGACGCGGACTACAAGCTGTATCGCAAGTTCGGCGCGGAAGCGACGATCACGTTCGGGGATGTGGAGGAAATCCCGGAAGATCAGCTCAAGGAGCAGCCGGCAGCCTCGGACAAGCCTGCGCCAAAGAAGCAGAATCAGTAGGGGCGCTAAAAACCTGTCCGGAGCCGCTCACGAAAAAGTGATGACAAACGCTGGACACAGAACCGCGCGCGGTAGCAAGCGGATGGTCGTATGTACGGCTATGGCGGGGCTTGCTCTTGCGGCAGCGCCCGATGCGATTTATGTAAACGGGAAGATCGTCACAGTTGACGCGCGATTTTCGATTGCCAGCGCTTTTGCGGTTGCGGGAGACAAATTCACCGCCGTGGGATCGAATGACGAGATCCGCAAGCTGGTCGGTCCGGCGACTCGCGTGATCGATTTGGGCGGGCGGACGGTCACGCCAGGATTCGCGGACAGTCATCTGCACGGAGCCGGTGGAGGACCGGGCGTCGATCTGTCGGCGGCGCGGTCGCTCGGCGACGTTTATGCCGCGATCGCGCAAAGGGTCAAGGCGGCGCCGCCTGACGAGGTCATCGTTTCGAACAGCGACTGGCATGAGGCGCAGTTGAAGGAACAACGGCTGCCGCTGCGCAAAGATCTTGACGCTGTTGCGCCGAAGAATCCGGTAGTGCTGGTTCGCGGAGGGCATGAGTACATTCTCAATTCGGCTGCGCTCACGAAGTGGCACATCGAGAAAACCACGCAGGCTCCCGAGGGCGGGCAGATCAGCCGGTATTCCGATGGCGAGCCTAACGGCGAATTGATGGATCGCGCGCGGACGCTGGTGACTCTGCCGGCGCCTGCAATGACAACCGAAGAGCAGATCGAATCCTGGTCCACGCAGTTTCGCAAGCTCAACGCCGCCGGGCTCACCAGCGTTCGTCAGCCGGGAATCAGTCTCGATCAGTACCGGCTGTTTCAGGAGATCAAACGTCGCGGGCTGCTCACGATGCGGCTAAACATTCTTCTGTCGGCGCCGGCGAATCCCGATGCCGCTAAGGTTCGGGCGTTCATCGAAGGCGCGGGCGTCAAGGCGGATGAGGGGGACGAATGGCTTCGCGTCGGCGGGATGAAACTGCTGATCGACGGCGGATTTGAAGGCGGGCTGATGCGGGAGCCGTACCGCGAGCCTTACGGGAAAGATGGAACCTATCGCGGATTGCGGCTGATTACGGCGGATCGATATACCGAGATCGTCAAGGAGCTGAACCGGCTGGGATGGCGCGTGGGAACACACGCGGTAGGCGATGCGGCCATTGATCAGGTGCTCGCGGGATACGAAGCGGCGAACGCGGAGCGGCCAATCGCGGGCAGGCGATGGGCGATCGAGCATGGATTTATTCCTCGCGAGGAGCAGTTCGCGAAGATGAAAGCGCTCGGCCTGGTGGTAACGGTGCAGGATCATCTGTACCTCGCCGGCCCGGTGCTGGTGCGGTATTGGGGGCCCGACCGAGCCGGATGGGTCACGCCGGTCCGCGCGTACCTGGATCATGGGGTTCGCGCTGCTGCTGGGACCGATTCCCCGGTGGTGCCGTTTCCTCCGCTGTGGACCATGTATCACTTCATCTCTCGCGATACGATTTCCGGGGGTGTGTTGGGCGCGGATCAGAAGATTACGCGGGCCGAGGCCCTGCGGCTCAGCACGGCGGACAATTCTTATCTGACGTTTGAGGAGAAGACCAAAGGGTCGATCGAAGCCCGGAAGCTGGCCGATTTCGTCGTGCTGGCCGAGGACTTCTTGACCGTGCCGGATCGACGCATCGAACAGATGAAGGTGTCGATGACCGTGGTTGGCGGGAAAGCGGTATTCGCTACCAGCCCATTCGATCGCGCAACGAAGTGATGTGCGCCACGTGATGTTTGCCGTGCCAGGCGTATAGCGCCAGATTCCGTTCCAAGGTGACTTCGCCGATTTCCGGATGGCGGAACTTGCGCTTGAACCCAGAGTCGTCGAGAAGGCGAATGACGCGCACCCAGCGGTCGTGTAGAGCGTCCAGCAGCGTAAGCGAGGTTTCAATGGGAGTGCCTGGGATGTCCGGAAGTCTCGCCCAGGCGGCTTCATCGTAGGGTTTCACCACAGGATCGTCCTCAGTGAGCGCGAGCTTGAAACGGATGTACGCATTCATGTGGCTCTCCGGTACGTGATGCACGACCTGGCGGACGGTCCATCCCTCGGGGCGATAGGGCGTGTCGATCTGCTGCGGCGTGAGACCAGCGACGGCGGCGCGCAATTTTGCGGGAGTCTCGGCGATCTCAGCGATCCACTGTTGCCTTTGGGCTGGCGTTATCGACTGCGGGAACGAAAATTTTCCGATCGGGAAGCTCAGAGTGTCGGTTGACGGGGTAGCCATGGGGGATCTCCTGGTCTTTGTATTGAAGTTGATACAGCTTCCAATAAATGCCGCGCTGCGCGAGTAACTCCTGGTGCGTGCCGCTTTCGCGAAGCTGGCCTTTGTGCATGACGAAAATACGATTCGCGCGCTGGATCGTTGAAAGCCGATGCGCGATCACCAGCGAGGTGCGGCCTTCCACCATGCGCGCCAGCGCCTCACGCACACGGAACTCCGTGTCGGTATCGACGCTGGATGTGGCTTCATCGAGGATCAGGAAGCGCGCGTCGTGAGCCAGAGCCCGGGCGAAGCTGATGAGCTGCTTCTGGCCGGTGGAGAAGCCGTTGCCGCGTTCGCGTACCGGCTGACGGAAGCCTTCCGGGAGCGATCGGACGAAGTCGAGCAGGTTAACCTGTGCGGCGGCGTCTTCGATGGCGCGATCCGTGATCGAGTCCGTGCCAAGACGGACATTGGAGCCGACGGTTCCGGTAAACAGATACGGATCCTGAAGGACCACGCCGAAATGGCGGCGTAATTGATCGAGCCGGAATTCGCGGATGTCGATGCCGCCGATTTTTATCGATCCGCGCTGGATATCGTAGAACCGGAGCAGCAGGCTTGCGAGCGTCGTCTTGCCTGCTCCGGTATGCCCGACAACGGCGATGGTTTCGCCGGGTTCGATGCGAAAGCTGAGGTCGCGCAGAACCCAGTCTTCGTCTTTGTAGGCGAACCAGACGTGATCGAACTCGACGGCTGCAAGGCCATTCGGGAAAGCGCGCGGCGCGTTTGGAGAGACAATCGCCGGCGGCGTGTCCAGGAGTTTGAAGACCCGTTCGCTCGCGGCCATCGCGGATTGCAGAATGTTGTACTTTTCGCTCAGGTCCTGGATGGGGCGGAAGAATCGAAGACCGTACTGGAAGAATGCCACCAGCACGCCGAGCGAGACAGCGCCGCCGCGGATGCGGAATCCTCCATAGGCGAGAAGCAGCGCGAGGGCCAGCATCCCGAGGAACTCAACAATGGGATAAAACCATCCATAGGCCTGAATCGCGTCCTTGAAGGCTTCCATGTGATCGCGATTCACTGCCTTGAACTCCTCGCGGCTCCGGGCCTCGCGATTGAAAAGCTGCAACACGGCGATGCCGTTGACGTGTTCCTGAAGATAAGAGTTAATGCGCGCGATGCATACGCGGATTCGACGATAGCTCTGCTGGACGGAACTGCGGAAACGCGCGGTGACCAAAATCACAAGCGGCATCACGAGAAGCAGAAATCCGGTCATCCCGGGGCTCATCCGGAGCATGATGACGAGGGCAAGGCCGAGCGCGAGAACGTCACCCAGAATCGTGACGAGGCCGGATGCCCACAGTTCATTGAGCGCGTCGACATCGGTGGTGACGCGGGTGATCAGGCGGCCGATGGGATTGCGATCATAGAAAGCCACGTCGAGGCGCTGGAGATGTTCCATCAGCTCCCGGCGAAGGTCGAGCATGGCGAACTGGCCGGTGCGCGCCATCAAGTAGGTTTCTGTGAACTCGCAAACGAATCCAATGAGTACTGTGGCCAGATATAGCGCCGAAATCTGTCCGAGGCCGGTCCAGGCGTCGTGGGCGAGCCAGGGGTCGAGCCACGATCGTGTAGCGTGAGCGGTACCGGTCAAATAGCGGTCGATGGCGAGTTGCGTGAGCAGGGGGCCGCAAACCTGCGCGACCGACTGAAAGACTAAGAAGATCAGCGATACCACAACCGCACCGCGATACGGGCGGAGGTAACGGACCAGCCGTCGCATGAGGCGGCTGTCGTAGGCTTTGCCGAGGACTTCTTCTTCCACAGGTGGGGTCTAACCACTAGCGTAACGCAGGAGCGTGCGAGCGGACGAAGACTTACGGTAACGCGGCGGGAGAACTCTTTTTAGGACCCGCTTGCTGACGCGCGCTTGTGTCGGCGTTCGATATCTGTCCTATGGCAAGCGACCCTAGTCCTGACGCAACGCGATCATTGGGTCGACGTTCATCGCGCGGCGGGCGGGGATGACGGCCGCGAGGATCGCGACGATCAGCACGATGAAGGCTACGGAGGCGAAAGTCAGCGGGTCGGTCGCGTCCACTTGATACAGCAGGCTGCGCATCAGGCGGACGAGCGCTGCCGCGGCGGCCAGACCGCATACGATGCCAATCAGCGCCACGGGCAGGCTCTGGCGGGCGATCAGGCGCATGATGACCGCGCGGCGGGCGCCGAGCGCCATCCGAATCCCGATCTCGTGCGTCCGCTGCGCGACCTCGTAAGCCATGACGCCATAAATGCCGATCATCGCGAGGATCAGCGCGATCACGGAAAACAGACCGATCAGGATGAGCGAGAAACGCGATTGCCAGGTCGAATTGCCGATGGCGTGATCGAGTGTCTGGACGTGAGATAGAGGGAGATTCGGGTCCACGGACCAGACCGCGTTTCTGACTGCGGCAGTCGCTGAGGTGGCGTCGATGCCGGTTCGCGCGACCAGGGTCATATAGGCGGCGAAGGACTTCGTCGACCCGGTGAGCCGGGGGTCTTGCTGATAGGGCGTGTACACTTCGGCGTCCGGGGGCGTGCCCCAGGCCTGGGCGAGATCGCCGACGACGCCGACGATGGTCATCCACTTCGGATCGCGGCGCGGGTCGCTGAAGCAGATGCGCTGGCCAAGCGGATTCTGGCCGGCGAAACGCAGATGCGCCAGCTTTTGATTGATGATCACGACGAGGGGTGCGGCGGCGGTGTCCCGATCGTTGAAATCGCGGCCCGCGACCATCGGCGCGCGCATGGTCGCGAAATAGTTGGGGCGGCTGGAGCGATACACCGCGATGAATTCCTTCCCGTGCGGCGGCGGAGTCTGGCCTTCAATCCAATACGGGAAGCCCCATTGATCGCCGGCAAGCGGAAGATGATTGGTCATACTGGCTTGAAGGACGCCGGGAACCGCCGATACACGTTCGAGAATGTTGCGATATAGATTCTCGCGGCTTGCCCCAACATAATCAGGCCGGCCGGCGACCGAGATGGTCATCGTGACGACATTACGCGGATCGAAGCCGGGATCGGCCGCGCGCAGGCGCAGGAAACTGCGCAAGAGGAGTCCCGCGCCGATCAACAGCACCAGGGCGACCGCAATCTCAGCTCCGGCGAGCGAACGGCGCAACGTGCCGCCTGAGGACGTCGATCCACGGCTGCCTTCTTTGAGCGATTCGTTGACGTTCCCGCGCGCGGATGTGAGCGCGGGCGCCAGTCCAAAGAGAATGCCGGTGCCGACCGCCAGTGCGAGTGTGAACAGCAGGACCGTCCAGTCCAGATTGACCTGGTCCCAGCGGAGCAGATGCGCGTTGTACGCGCCACGGTCGGGCTGAAGAAGACCACCGAGCGCGCGCGTTCCCCAAGCGGCAAGCGCGAGACCCAACGAAGCCCCTGCGAGCGCGAGTACGACGCTCTCCGTAAGGAGCTGGCGCACGATCCGCGAGCGGGGCGCACCGAGAGACAGACGGACGGCGATTTCGCGCTGCCGGGCGGTTGCGCGGGCGAGCGCCAGATTCGCGACGTTGGCGCATGCGATCAACAGGACGAATCCGACGGCGCCGAGAAGCAAGCGTAGTGCGGGGCGAATGTTGCGGCTGGCCTGTTCCGGGAGGGAATCGAGGACAAGTGTCAGACCGGTATCGGAGTCGGGGTACGCGGCGGCGAGGCGGCTCGCGATCTGGTTCATTTCCACTTGCGCCCGCGAGCGATCGACGCCAGCAGCAAGACGCGCGAAGCCACGCAGGGATCCGCCGCCGCGCTGGGCGAAGCTCGCCGCCAGATCCGCGGGAGCCCACATTTCAGCCTGTGTGATCCAGAAGGGCGCGAAATAAAACGATCGCGGCATGACGCCGACGACGGTGTAGGGATCGTTGTCCAGCAGAATCTTTTTGCCGACGATATCTCCGGCCCCGGAGAAGCTGCGCTGCCACATGCCGTAGCCGATGACGACGACGTGATCCTTCCCCGGAGAAAAATCGGAAGCGTCGAGAGCACGGCCGCGCAGAGGCGCGACTCCGAGGAGCGTAAAGAAATCCTGAGTGACATGCATCCCGACGATGTCTTCCGGAGCTTCGCGACCGGTGAGGCTCGCGCTCCAGGCCTCCACGGCGGCGATGCGGTCGAACGATCGGGACTCAGTACGGATATCGGAGAAATCGCCTGCGCCCAGCGGATTATTGCTGCGCTGGAGAACGGATACCAGGCCGTCCGGGTCGCGATACGGCAGCGGCCGGAAGAGCACCGCGTTCACCACCGAGAAAATGGTGGTGTTGGCGCCGATTCCGAGAGCCAGCGCGAGGATCGCCAGAGCCGTCACACCCCGGCCCTGGATCAGAATGCGGATCGCGTAGCGAAGGTCGTGGACCATGACGGTTAGACTCCTGCCGTCGAGTTTGGTTAAGTTAACAGGGTGGACGGAGTAATCGTCGTCGATAAACCGCGGGACTGGACCTCGCACGATGTCGTCAACCGGATGCGACGGCTCGCCGGGACGCGGAAGGTAGGGCACCTGGGGACGCTCGATCCGGGCGCGACGGGTGTGCTGCCGCTGGTGATCGGACGGGCTACGCGCCTGGCGCAGTTCTACGTCCGGAACGACAAGGTGTATGAGGGCGTTATCCATTTCGGCTACTCGACCACTACCTACGACGGGGATGGCCAGGCAACTTCGCCCGAGATCGCCGTCACGCTCGATCGGGATGCGCTCGAAACGGCTCTGGATCAATTCCGTGGGCCGTTCTCACAGGTTCCGCCGTCGGTGTCGGCCAAGAAGATCGCCGGCCGTCCTGCGTATGAACTGGCGCGCAAGAATCTTCCGGTGGAGCTACAGCCGGTGGACGTGGAAGTGTACGCGCTGGAGGTCTTGGGGATCGAGGGGTGCGAAGCGTCGGTGCGGGTACATTGCTCGGCGGGGACCTATCTGCGAAGCATCGCGCACGAAGCGGGGCAGGCGATGGGATGTGGGGCGTTCTTAAAGGCATTGCGGCGGACAGCGTCGGGGGATTTCAAGATCGAGATGGCGCGAACACTGGACGCGCTGGGCGAACTAGCGCCTGAAGGGCGCTTGCAGGAGGCGCTGATTCAAGCGGCGCAGCTTCTGCCGGACTTTCCTTTGGAGATGGTGGACTCGATTACCGCCGGCCAGATTCGGAACGGCCGCGATTTTCGCGTTTCGCCTTTTCAAACCAAGAAGGGCGCGCGGTTTGTGAAGGCCGTTACCGCGCATGGGGAACTGATCGCGATCGGCGAAGCCCGGCTGCCGCATCTCTATCACCCGGTTCTGGTTCTCTAACCGCGCAGGGTGAAAGAAACTTCATTTTCGAGTGAAATAATAGACCTACGGGTTTAAAGATATCTGTGACAGTGGGCCGAATCTCGTCTTGCTTTGCGAGCTGGATGATTGTTGTAGGGATCGCTGTCGCCGCGCAGCAGGATTCCTCGCCTCCGAAGAAAGTGGATGCGTTTTTCGCCGGATCCGTAGCCGAAACTACGGCCGAGCGGATCGTGATTTCGCGCGTCGTGTCAGGGAAGATGGAAAAGCGCACATTCCGCGTCACGCCGGATACGAAGGTCGAAGGCAAACTGCGTATGAAAGTGCGCGTGACGGTTCGCTATACGTCGGGTGAAGACGAGGAAGATGTCGCTACGCTTATCGTCGTGCGCACATCGCAACCCAAGAAGTAACTACTTTTCGGCCGGCTTTTTCTTTTTCGCAACCCAGTCCGGCTTAACCACCTGACGGCCGCGGCCGAGCGCGAGCGCCTGATCGGGAACTGGGTCAGTGATCACGCTGCCGGCTCCCACATAGCTTTCAACGCCGATCTCCACCGGAGCGACCAGCGTCGAGTTGCTGCCGATGAAAGCGCCCGAGCCGATTTTGGTTTCGTGCTTCTTCACCCCGTCGAAGTTGCAGGTGATGGTTCCCGCGCCGATGTTCACACGTTCCCCGATGGTGGCGTCGCCGAGATAGGCAAGATGCTGGCTCTTCGCGCCCGCTCCCAGCGCGCTGTTTTTTACTTCGACGAAATTACCGATACGCACGTCCGACCCGATGCGTGCATTCATACGCAACCGCGCAAAGGGGCCGACCTGTGCGCCGGTTTCCACGCGCGAATCGGCGACCAAAGTGTACGGTCTCAGGATTGAGCCGGAGGCGAGAACCGAGGACTCGACAATCGAGCCCGCGCCGATGACGCAGTCCTCTCCGATTTCCGTGTTGCCCAGAATGCGGGTGAGGGGCTCGACGATCGTGTCTATGCCGATCTGAACCTGGGTGTCGATGGAGACCGTCTCCGGCCGTTCGATGGTCACGCCGGAGAGCATTAGTTCCTCGGCCTTGCGGCGGCGCAGGAGACGATCGGCATCGGAAAGCTCGACACGCGTGTTGATTCCGAGCAGCTCGCCCGGATCGTCGACGTGCATGGCCTGGACATGATGGCCATGTCGCGCAAGGATTTCCGCCATATCGGTCAGATAGAATTCGCGAGCGGGATTGTTAGGCTGGATCTCGCTTATATGCTTCCACAAAAGGTCTGACCGGAAGCAATAGATCCCGGAGTTGATCAGGCGGATTTTTTTCTGCTCCGGAGTGCAGGCTTTCTCTTCGATGATCGCGGTCACATGGCCGGCGCTGTCCTGGATCACGCGGCCGTAACCGGTGGGCTCGGCGAGTTCCGTGGTGATCAGTGTCGCCGCGGAGTCCGAATTGGCCTGCGTATCGCGCAGGCCAAGTAACGTCGCCGCCGAGAGAAGTGGAGTGTCGCCGTATAGGACCATCAAGAGCCCGGACTGGGTTTCTACAGATCCATGGCAGCACGCCAGCGCGTGTCCAGTACCTTTCTGTTCGGTCTGGCGGACGAAGCGGACACCGCGCGGGGCAAGCAGGTCCTCCACTTTTTCCGCCTGATGACCGGTAACAACGACAATAGAATCTGGTCGCGCGACGGCGCCTGCGGCGGTGACCACGTGTTCGATCAGCGCCATGCCGCCGGCCGAGTGCAGCACTTTCGCGCGCTTCGACCGCATGCGAGTTCCCAGGCCCGCGGCCAGTATGACAACGTTGATGTTCATGATGAGAGTTTCAGCTTCGCGCGCCGGCCCTGTTGAGCCAATTCCAGCACAATCGCCCCAACCACGGTCTGGTCATGGCGGATTTTCTTCTGGTTGGTCTGACCGGACATGCGCAGAAGATCGGCGCTGATAACGCGCAGGCCCATACGCTCGAGATTTTCAATATCGTTTTCCACCGGACGCGCCGCATGCTTCTGATATCGGGCCAGAATGCGGCCAGCGATAGGGCGCGTATTGACCACGCACACGTCGACCAAAGACCGGCTATTGGCGCGCCCGGCGTGGCGCAGCAGGGCTTCCACGTGATCCGACGCGCGAAAATTGCTGGTCTCGCCCGGTTGCGACATCAGGTTGACGAAATAGGCTTTGAGCGCCGGGGAAGCGGCGATGGCGTTCGAAATTCCATCCACCAACAGGTTGGGGATGACGGACGTGAACAACGATCCGGGACCCAGCGTGATCAGATCGGCGTGCGCGATCGCTTCCAGAGTTTCGGCCAGCGGTTTGGGCCGGCGCGGCCGCAACTCGATTTTCTGAATTCGCGACTTGCTGCGGCTGATACGCGTTTCCCCCAGAACTTTCGTACCGTCGGCGAGTGTGGCTTCCAGCGCGACATCGGCCGCGGTGGACGGATAGATCCGGCCCAGGACCGCGAGAACCTCCGATGAAAGTTTGACGGCCTGGCTGAAATCGCCGGTCAGGTGCGTCATCGCCGTAAGGAACAGATTGCCGAAGCTGTGTCCTTTCAGCCCGCGGCCGCTGGCGAAACGATATTGAAACAGTTGTGAAAGCAAAGTTTCATCTTCGGAGAGCGCCACCATGCAATTGCGGATGTCGCCGGGCGGCAGAACCTCCAATTCCCGCCGCAAACGGCCGGAACTGCCGCCGTCGTCGGTTACAGTCACGATCGCCGTGATCTCAACGGCCCCGTCGCCCGCCTTGACGTAACGTTTCAAGCCCCGGAGCAGCGCGGATAGCCCGTTTCCGCCTCCGATCGAGACGATCCGGATGGGACGCTTTGAGGATGACGCAGCCACTATTCCTTTGAGGATCGCATGAAGTACCTGCGGAAACCAGTGCGATCCGTTGTAAACATTTCTGACATTGAATGTTTACCTTCGCCGAATATTCTGTAGCCGGAGGAACATGCGATGAATGCGCAAACGCCCGGAGTATTCGACGCCGCGAGAGCGATTCTGGAGCATACTCCGGGGAAATTCATGCAGGGATTTCTGCTCCCCGCCGAACTCGATCGCGCCTGGATCACGGCTGCCGGCGATGGCGCGGGGCTGGACGTATTCGCCAGATTCCTGGGCGCGCTCGGCGTGAATTATGAGTGCGCGGCGGAAGATCTGGCGCGTATCCCGGCGGCTGGGCCCGTGGTGCTGGTGGCCAATCACCCGTTCGGCCTGGTGGAGGGCGCGATCTTCGGAGCGCTGCTGGCGCGCGTGCGGCCGGACTTCCGCTTTCTGGCGAATTCGCTGCTGGCGGACATCCCGGCTCTGCAGGAATACGTAATCGCAGTGAACCCGTTTGGAGGCGCCGCGCGAAGCAATTGGAAATCCCTGCGCGCCAGCATCGACTGGCTGCAGCGCGGCGGGATGCTGGTCACATTTCCGGCAGGCGAGGTTTCTTCGCTCCAGTTTTCGCATATGGCCATTGCCGATCCCGCCTGGAACGAAAACATCACGCGGCTGATTCAGATCACCGGCGCGGCGTCGGTGCCGGCCTTCTTTCACGGCACCAACGGGCCTGGATTTCATCTGGCGGGAATGATCCATCCGCGCCTGCGCACGGCGCTTCTGCCGCGGGAACTGCTGAACAAACGCGGGCGCACCATCCGGGTTTCGATAGGCAAACGGATCGGGCCGGACCGCGTAGCGGAACTGGCTACGCACGCGGCTGGGGACGGCAAGAGCCAGGCGATCGAGTATCTTCGGAATCGGACGCATGTGCTTCAGGCGCGGGAGACGCCGGGCGAAGCGCAGTGGGCATGGCGCATCGAGATGCCGCGCGCTCGCATCGCCGGCGCCGTGGACCCGCCGGCGATGCGCGCCGAAATGGAGCAGCTCGATTCCAGCCAGCGCCTGATCGAGAGCGGAGGCTACGCGGTTTGCACCGCGTCCGCCGGGCAGATCCCCAACATTCTGCGGGAAATCGGACGTTTGCGCGAGATTGCATTCCGCCAGGTCGGTGAAGGAACCGGGCGCTCCCTCGATCTGGACAAGTTCGATTCGCGGTATCAGCACCTATGGATCTGGAATTCGAAAACCAACGAAGTGGTGGGAGCGTATCGCTTGCAGGGCACGGATGCGGTACGCTCGCCGCACGATCTGTATACCAGTACGCTCTTCCGTTTTCGCCCTGGGTTGCTCGAGAGGTTTCATCCGGCGCTCGAACTGGGGCGGTCCTTTGTGCGCCCGGAGTACCAGCGGAGTTACGTTGCGCTGCTGCTGCTCTGGAAGGGGATCGGCCAGTATGTGGCTCGCAACCCGCGCTATCGCGTGCTATTTGGTCCGGTGAGCATCAGCCGCGCCTACAATCGGGCGTCGCGCGAACTGATGGTGGGATTTCTGAAGGCCAAGTGCGGCAACACCGAATTGGCCACGTTGGTGAAGCCGAAACGGCAGTTCCGTTCTCGGCGATTGCGGACCTGCGATACGCAGCTTCTGGGGTCGCTGATTGCCAATGTCGACGAGCTTTCCGACGTTGTGTCGGATCTGGAGCCGGATGGCAAAGGAGTTCCCGTGTTGGTGCGGCAGTACCTCAACGTCGGCGGGCAAATTCTGGCATTCAACGTGGACCCGGGGTTTTCAGACGTCGTCGACGGGCTGGTGATGGTTGATTTGGCCCGGATGGATAGTACGCTGCTCGAAAAGTACCTGGGGAAGGCTGGCGCGCAAACATTTTCAGCCCTCCACGCTAAAAAACAGAATATGTAACCGATGTTTTTTCCACAGGAACCGCAATTGTAACAATCTTTTGTTAAAAAGGGCGCATGAAGTGCGATCTGCACGTTCACACCGTCCATTCCGGCATGTGCACGGTTCCCGTGCTGAACAGAATCTGCCGGGAAAGCTATAACGATCCGCTCCAGGTCTACGAAACGCTGAAGGGGCGTGGGATGGACCTGGTAACCGTGACCGATCACGATTCTATTGACGCGGTCGAACCACTGCGGAAGCACCAGGACTTCTTTCTGAGCGAAGAAGTGAGCTGTTCCACCAGCAGCGGCACGCATCTCCACATGGGCGTGTACGCGATCGAAGAACGGCACCATCTCGAGCTTCAGCGGCGCAGCGACGATGCGGCGGCGTTGCTGGCGTATTTGGACGAACAGCGCCTGCTCTTCAGCGTGAATCATGTTTTTTCCGGCCTGACGGGTCCCAGAACGGACGGCGATTTCGAAGAGTTCGCCAGCCGCTTTCCCGCCGTTGAGACGCGAAACGGCCAGATGCTGGAGCGGGCGAACCAGCATGCGGCCGATTTCGCGGCGCTCACCGGCAAAGTCGCGGTCGGAGGGAGTGATGCCCACACCCTGGCAAGCCTCGGCAGAACGTACACCCAGGTAGCGGGAGCGCGAGATCGCGAGGAATATCTCGCCGGTCTGCGGCAGGGGCGTAGCGTAGTCGCCGGCGAATCGGGCGATTACTGGAGACTGACGCGCGCGATCTTCGAGATTGGAACGGACCTGATGCGGGAGCATCGGGCGGCGATCCTGCTGGCTCCTCTAATTGCGTTGATTCCTGCAGTGACGATGGTCAACTTCGGTCTGGAATGCTGGTTCGCCGCGAAGTGGGGGCGGCGAGTGCAAAGATCGTACGCGCAGAAGACGACGGTTCCGAGGTTCGGCATTTACGGCGCGTAGCGGATTCCGCTTGCTCTCCGCACCCGGTTCTGTGCGTTGTTCCGACCACTTTTTTACGACGCGCGCTTGCGGCGAGGTTGGACGTCTTCTTCGACTGCGTCGTCGTAAGGAGGCATCTGCTCGAGGTCGTCGGCCTCGAAGACCTGGTCGCAGTCCTTGCAACGCACGTAATCGACCCCGTCACGCCGCATCAGGAACTCCGTGCGCTTGTGTTCACAGCCCGGCATATAGGATGCAGATTATCCCTATTCTAATGAACGCGCTAAGGTTGTCAAGCCCCAGATGGTTCCAGCGCGTGTCTGAAATCACCCTATTTACGGTACCTTACGGCATCCGCTGGTATACTGAGGGGAGTTTGCGAGGCGCACGCCGAGGATCCAGATGTCAAAACCTGCCGTATTCACTGCCCTTTTTGCTCTCTTTCTGACGGCTTTCGTTTGCCCGGCTCAGGCCGGACCGAATTTCTCGGGCGACTGGAAAATGAATATTGCGAAGAGCGATTTCGGCCCAGTTCCCGCCCCGGAGGTTCTCACCCGCTCGATTAAGCACCACGATCCCACGCTGGAAATTTCGACCCACCAGAAGGGTGCCCGAGGCGAGGTCAACTCCGAACTAAAATACACCACCGACGGTAAACCGTGCGTGAATACCGTGCAAGGGGCCGAAGCGAAGGGAGTCGCGAAATGGAACGGCGACAGCCTGACGATCGAGAGCGAGCGGGATTTCCAGGGGACTGCGATTACCGCGACTGAGGTCTGGACGCTGTCCGACGGGGGCAAGACGTTGACCATCAAGAATCACGTTACGGTGCCGAAACAGGGCGAGTACGATCTGAAATACGTTTTCGACAAGCAATAGCGGGAGGAAATCCGTGAGGACGCTAATCAAATCCGTGTTGTTCCTAACCGTTCTGGCCAATGTGGCTCCGGCGGCCGACAAACCCAATTTTTCGGGCGACTGGACCCTGGACGCCAGCAAGAGCGAATTCGGTCCCATGCCGGCTCCCGCGTCGATGACGCGAAAAATCGACCACAGCGATCCGGGACTCACCGTGACTCAGGCGACCACGGGCGGTCCTCAGGGCGATCAGACCGTGACCATGAAGTACTCGACCGACGGCAAGGAAACCGTTAACCAGTTGATGGGCAACGACGTAAAGGCGACGGCGTCCTGGGACGGCAGCGCCCTGGTGATCGCGCAGAAGGCAGACTTCGGCGGTAATGAGATCAAGCTGACCTACAAGTGGACCCTTTCGGCCGACGGCAAGACTCTGACCGACGCGGAGCACATCGCGCTGCCGCAGGGCGAGTTCGACCTGACGTTCGTCATGATCAAGAAGTAGCTATGGCCAAACTGGCGTTGGTGTACGGAATGCGGCTGTTACCGGCCGAAGAGATCGAACAGGTGGGCGAGGCGCAAATTCGCCTGAAAAACGATAAGACCGCGCACGTCACCATGCATTTGATCGAGGGCGGCGAGAGCGAGATCCGTGCGCAACTCGAACAATCACTCGACGCGTTCTTCGAGTTTTACCCGGAGATTTGACCCATTTCGCGGCCACGCCATCGCTTATGGTTCCGTGCGCCGCTTACTGAACCGCGAACGGTAGTGAGCGGGTGTCGATGTGTGGAAATTCGAGATCCACGCGCTGTCGCTTGTGGCTCGGTGTGTTTTTATCGTTTCTCTACCATCTGACGGACGCGATCCAGTTCGCGGCGCAGTTTACGCTCGCGCATCGCGAGCAGCACAACATACAGGATCACGATCAGCCACGCGGCTAAGAAGCCGTAAAACATGTAGAGGAAGTTGCGATTGTCCACTCGGATCTCCTAAAAGGAATGCGCCAGACGCCGCAGTGAGTCGATTTCGCGCGAGACCGTCTCCTGGCGCATTCGGACCATCACCAGGATGATGGCGAGGCATGTCATGGCGAGCAGGTTCCAATACGCCGTCTCCTGCCAGCCGGGAGGCATTCCGCCGCCGCCGCGGATTGTGAGAACCGGGCCAGGGTGCAGCGTCCGGTACCATTCGATGGATTTGTAGACGATCACAGCGTCGACGCCGCCGAAGATGCAGACCACGGCGGAGAGGCGGGCGCGCTGCGTCGGCTCATCGATGGCGCGGCGCAGCATCAGATAGCCGGCGAAGATCAGCCAGCAGATCAGCATGGACGTTAGGCGCGCCTCCCAGGCCCACCACACGCCCCAGATAATTCGCGCCCAAATACTGCCGGTGACCAGCACGATGGCAGCGAACATCAGCGAAACCTCGTTGATTGCCGCGGCGATTGCGTCGTAGCGCAGATCGTTCGTGATCAAGTAAACCACGCTGAAGACTGTCGCGACGATGAATCCCATCAGGCCGAGGATGCCGGCGGGAAAATGGAATTCGAAGATGCGCCAGATGGCGCCCTGATTCTTCTCCTCACCGAGCACGAAGAAGATCGTGTAGAGATTGCGGGTCAGCAACACAGCCGCAATGGCTGCCAGGGCATAGAGAATTTTGTCGCGCATAGCGTCAATCACCCCACTAGAACAGAATCGATGACGGCGATGGACACCGCCGTGAAAATGAAATCAAAAGCCACCAAAAGACGGACCCAGATCATGTTGTCGGGTCCCAAAGGGATGCCGGAAAGAAAATCCGTGGTCAGCGTCATGGCCGACATCAGCGCCGGGATCATCAGCGGGTAAACCAGCGTCGGCAGCATCAACTCGCGCAGGCGCAGATTGACGGTGAGCGCGCTGAACACGGTCCCGATCATCGTCAGGGCCCAGGTGCCGAGCAGCATCACCAGCACCAACGGCCAGAACTGCCCCGACCAATGCAGATTGTAGAACAGTGCGAACACCGGGAGCGAAACAAATTCCACAACGATCAATAGTACGAAATTTGCGAGCGATTTCCCCAAAAACAGCGCCGAAGCCGGCGCGGGCGAGGCGAGCAGGCCGTCCAAACAATCGTTCTGCGTTTCCCGCGCGAAGCTGCGATTCAGCACCAGCGCGCCAGCGAACGAAAACACCAGCCATAGCAAGCCGCCGGAGAATTCCTGAAGCTGTTCCGACGACGGGTCGAACGCGAAGCTGAACAGAACCAGGATCACGATGGAAAACGCGACCGACGCGTTGATGGCTTCCTTTGTTCGCAATTCGGAACGCAGGTCCTTGGCCGCGATGGTCCAGATGAGTTGCGTGAATTGGGTGAGCGTGATGCCGGCCGCCGGTTCCGCCCGGAACGCGGCTGTGCTCTGTTGCGCGCTGTGCTCCGCTCTCTGTTCCGAAGCGGGCACGATCAATTTTCCTCGTAGTTGCGATATAGCCAGCCGGTATCGTCGACCATTTCCTGAGTGCGAACGCCCGAGTACGCGATCTCGCCGCGGCGGATCAGAGCGACGTGCGTGGCCAGAATCAGGGCTTCCTTCAGTTGGTGCGTCGACATGACGATGGTGCGTCCGCGCTGATGTGCGTCGGCGAGCAGGCCTTGCAGAACCGCGATGGCGCGATCGTCGAGAGCCGTAAATGGCTCGTCGAACAGCAGGACGTCGGGATCGTGGAGAAATGCCCGGGCGACGGCCAGGCGCTGGCGCATACCCCGCGAAAATTCGCGCACCAGGCCATCGCGCACGCGTTCCAGCCCAGTGCGTTCCAGCCATTCGTTAGCCGTCTTTCCAGGTTCATCGAGGCCGTAGAGGCGCGCGTAAAGAGTCAGATTTTCGGTCGCGGAAAGCTCGTCGTACAGCGAAATGCCGTGGCCGAGCACGCCGATCCGTCGGCGGGTCACATCTTTGCGGACGTCGGAGCCGTGAATGCGAACTCCGCCTTGCGAAGGTCGCGACAGGCCCGCAATGATGCGAAGTAGTGTGGTCTTGCCCGCGCCGTTGCGGCCGAGCAGCGCGACAGTCGATCCCGGTGTCACGTCAAGCGCGATGTTGCGCAGCGCCGGAAAATCACCGTAATATTTCCAGACACCATGAATCTCCAGCGCGTTCACGCCGCGCCTTTCCGGTAAAGCATGACACCGCCCAGGCCCAGGATTCCGAACGTCAGGGCCAGAATCCAGTACAAACGCGAATAAATGCGCGACGGCTTCACTTCGACAGGCGGCTCCCCGGTATCCTCTTCCGGGGCGTTTGCCTCCGGTCCACGCAAGGAGCCGGTGCCTTCGATCGTGACTTTGTAGGCGGGTGCGGTCGCGCTATAGATATGCGCCTGAGTCTGCGGTTCCTGCCCAAGGCTGTCGAGATTCTCGCCGGTCAAGGTCACGGACGCAGGGGTCACAAGACGCGTAGGCGTCGAGGGATCGGCCGATTTGCCCGAAAACGTGGTGGACGCGGGCTCGGAGTAAGTGAGATCGAATCGCGTCTCGCCCGGCTTGATCGGATAGTTGATCTTGTAAAGCCCCGGCTTCCCGGCCTTTTCGGGTGACCGCTGAATTGGCATGCCTCCGGGAGCGTTGACCGTCACGCGAGCGTTCGCAGCGGACGAATCCGGCAAATAGAATTGCAGCGAGCCCCTTTCGGTGTCGACGTAAGTCGTTCGCGTCTCGTTTTGGCAAATGAAGGTTTCGCTGATCTGAAGGGCGCTTGCGCCTGGCTCGATCAGGATCATGTGTTGCGCGACTTTGGCGGCCTCGGGCTTTGTAGTGGGGTCGAAGACGACCAGCTTCAAGCCGCTGGTCGGCGAGCCCGGCGTGATCATCAACGGATAGCTGGCGCCGCCGAGTAGGCCTTGCAGCAAAGCGGGGCCCGGTGGATATTCTTTGTCGATCCGGAATTTGCCGTCGGCATCGGACTTGACGCTGGCAACGGTCTGCATGCCGCTTGCGCCGGGCTGCACCAGGCTGACGATTACCGAGGGGGCTGGCTTCCCAGTGGTGCCGTTGATGACCACACCGTCAACGGCGCCGAACATAAGGGCGGCCGATGGCAGAAGCAGGCAAAGCAGTCTCATGAAGCCATCGCTTTCCCGCACTCGCCGCAGAATTTCATCGTGTTGGAGAATTTCGCGCCGCAGTGCGGACATACGACACCAGCCGGCGGTTTCACCTTCGGCGTCGACGGCTTTGCTTTCGGCGTTTCCTGGTTCGCTTTGTCGATTTCGGCGAGCACTCCGGCCAGCTCCTTCTGGAGAGCCAGCTTGGTTTGCTGATAGTCGTCGTCCGAAAGCTTCCCGACGCGATATTCGAATTGCAGGTCGCGGAGGTTTTCGTAGATGGCAGCCTTGCGCTCGTCCAGGTGCTGGGTTGGTGAAACCGGATCGGGCGCGGGAATGTCCTTGGCGCGGACGAACAAGGTGAACAGAGTTGTAGCGGCGACTACCAGGACGACCGCGGCGACGAGTGTCATGAATCGAGCTTGACGATTTCCCTATTCGAGTTTCGCAAGGTCCTTCTCAATATCGTCGTGATAGCGGTCGAGAACGGTTGGGTCGACTTCGCCGGTTGCGGCCGCTGGGGGGCGGTGCATCATGCGGCGAACCACCAGGATCACCACGCCGAGCCCCATCAGCAGCGCCGCATAGGGTCCGAACACGCCTAACAGCCCCGGGCCGATGGCCAGAATGTCTTTTCCGTTTTCGGCTACGAACTGATCGAAGATCTGTTGGTCGGATTTGCCCTGCGTTTGCGCTTCAAAAATCTCGACTTTGGCTTTCCGGCAAACCGGGCATGGATACGGGTCCATGCGGCAGGCCATGTTCATTTTGCAACCGCACGGGCAGCTCAACTTTTCGGCGATACGGTTGACGGGGCCGGACTCGAGATCCGAGGCCGTCTGCGCCAGCGCTAACGCCGCGACAGCCGCCAGCAGCAGGCTAGTCTTCAACTTTCGCATGTTTCGCGATCCCCACTACTTCTGTCTTGGCCCAGATGAGCTTGGTCTTGCTCGGTGTCAGGCAGATGAGCGTGCCTATCAGCACCACCCAATATCCGATCCAGATCCAGTTCACCAGCGGGAAGACGTAGGCTTGCAGAACCGCCTTGCTGCCGTCGGCGGACATGCCGGCGTAGTTCAAATACAGATCCTCATTCAGACGGCGGCGGATGGAGACTTCCGAGGTCGGCTGCTTCTGCGCGATGTACACGCGATGTTCCGGAGTGAGCATGCCCAGATCCTCTCCGTTTTTCGAAACCGCGATCGGCAGTTTGCTCCACGTATAGTTTGGATTCTGGCCCGACTCGACGGCGGCGACTTTGAGCTGATAGTGGCCCAGCGTGATCGTTTCTCCGGGCGCGACTTCCACCGTCATGTCCTTGTCGAACGCTTTACCGGTGAATCCTACAAACATGAGCACCACGCCGACATGAACCAGGTAGCCGCCGTAGCGCCGCGTATTGCGATGCGTCAGCTCGACCATGGCGACCAGAAGATTCGAACCGCTCTTGGATCGAATCGCGTTCGCGCCCTTGAAAAACTCGATGAAGACCGTGACCGCGACAAACGTACAGAGCATGAAAGAGACCAGCGCCCATCCGCTCCGGACCCCTGTTGCCGCAAGCACGGCCGCCAGCGCGACGCCCGCGAGCATCGGCCAGAGAAATGCCCGCTTCAGGCTCTCGACCGAACTGCGCCGCCAGGCGATCAGCGGGCCGACGCCGGTCAGGAACATCAGGAACATCGCGATCGGGATTTCCACGCGATTGAAGAAGGGCGCGTCGACGCTGATCTTTTCGCCGGAAACCGCTTCCGAGATCACAGGGAACAAGGTCCCCCACAGAACCGCAAAGCAGCTTGCCAGAAGAATCAGATTGTTAAACAGGAAGCTCGATTCGCGCGAGAGGACGCTCTCGAGCTGCGATTCGCTCTTCAGGAAATCCAGGCGGCTGAGGATCAGATAGACCGTCCCGGCAATTCCGACGGCCAGGAACGTGACGAAATAAGTCCCGATCGAGGACTGCGCAAAGGCGTGAACGGAGTTGACCACGCCGCTACGGGTGAGGAACGTTCCGAAGATGCATAAGAAGAACGTGGTAGACACCAGGACGATGTTCCACACCTTCATCATCCCCTTCTTTTCCTGCATCATCACGGAATGTAGAAATGCGGTAGCCGTGATCCAGGGAAGCAAAGAGGCGTTCTCCACCGGGTCCCATCCCCAGTAACCGCCCCAGCCGAGAACCGCGTAAGCCCAGCCAGCGCCGAGCAGGATTCCCGTGGTCTGGAACATCCATGTGACCAGTGTCCAGCGGCGCGTCGTGTTGATCCAGGAATCGCCCGGCTGCCTGGTAATCAACGATCCGATCGCGAACGCAAAGGGCACGGCGAATCCGACATAGCCGAGGTACAGCATTGGCGGATGGATCACCATGGTCCAGTATTGGAGCAGCGGATTCAGGCCATTCCCGTCCGGGGGTTCGACTACGACCTGACCCTTCATGATCATGTCGAAAGGTTTCGCCACAAAGGCGATCAGCGTGATGAAGAAGCCTTCGGTCGTCATCAGGATCGCGGTGACGTACGGCATCACGTCGCGGAGTTTGCGGCGGTTCCTGAAAATTGCGATGACGGAATAAGACGCGAGCAGCCAGCTCCACAACAGCAGCGATCCAGCCTGTCCACCCCACCAGGCGGTGAACTTGTAAATGGCGGGCATCGCCCGATTGCTGTGTTCCCAAACGTAGGAAAGACGGAAATCGCCCGACAGCAGCAGGTAGATCAGGAGGCCAGCCGCCGTCGTTAGCAGCGCCCAGATGCAATAGACGGCCCGCTCGGCGCTCAAGACCAGAAACGGGCGGCGGGCCCATTTCCCGGCCAGCGATGCCACTACCGCGTAAATCGCAAAACAGAACGCGAGAAGAATCGCGAGCGAGCCGATATTTTCCATGGTTTTCTTAGGTGGCCGAACGAACCGGCTTCACGTCGGTCGGCTTGGCTTCGTACTTCGAAGCGCATTTAGCCTGAATCTTCGAGGCGCGGAAAACTCCATCCGTGCCGAGCTTGCCATCGGCCAGCGCCTGCGCGCCGTCCTTGAACGTATCCGGCAGCGGATCGATACCGCTATAGACCACATTCAGCCGCACATCGTCTTGAGCGAGCGTGAAGTATACGTCGCGGCCCTCGCGTTTGATCGAGTTCGGCGCGACGTCACCCCCGACGCGTACCTTCCGTTCCTTAGCCTGATCCCCCATCTGATTCAATTCTTTGATGGTCTTGTAGTACGTCTTGGTGTCGCGGACACCATCGACGGCGAGCCAGGAGAGAGTGCCGATAATCCCCGCGATGAGCACGCCGAACTTCACGTAGTTATTCATTTTGGCTCCTGTTGCTTAAGAGACGACAACCAGCACATTCCAGTATAACGCCGCCCCATCGGGTCGCCTCCTTGGGGCAACCAGCGAGGCTGGTGCGTCTTTTCACGCAGCCAGCCCCCGCACTTCTCGCGGAAACCACTTAATCCCGTCACGACAGCGGTGCGTACCCTCACCCTCGTGTCGTATCCCATGCTGTGTCGAATGCACGCGACCGTCCAAATTCTAAAGTTGCTTGCCGTACACGTGGCATAGCGAACAGGCCGCCTCCAACCCGCCGGGGACCGCGCAGGCGAGCGTAAAGAGCTGGCTGCCTTCCGCCCATGAATAGGTTCGCGCTACTTGCAACGCCTCGCGGTTTAGCTTGCGATGCCGATCCCGTTCGAAAAACGCCGCACTTGTCTTCGATACCACCAACGTAGCGGGGCGATCCCCGACACGGTACGCGACTTCGACTGTATCGGCAGCCGCTACGCGCGCGCCCAACAGTTGGACAGGCGAATCTTGCGGCAATGGAAGCTCAATCCCGGTTCGCGTGCGAACCCAGGTTCGAATTTCCATCGCTTTGGCGGATTTGAATTCGAGATCGTCGGTTCCCCGCGCGAGCGCCTGGAGAGCCGCAGCCTCGTTCACGGCAAAGGATTTCGGCTCCCGGAAGCTCGATACGGTTCCGGCGAACACGACCACTGCCAACAAGGCCCATGCGAGCTTTCGCGCGACCGTTTGCCGGCGGGTGGCTGAAACATTTCGTGCGGGATTCTGGATGCGTGCCCACAATTCGCCCGGCGCCTGGACAGCTCCGAGATGACGCTCCAGAAGGGCCTCGACCGCCGTATTCTGAGTTTCCACCATTCTTATCGCCTTTCCCGCAAGTGCGATAACCTGCGCTCCAAGATTTTGTGCGCCCGATTCAGACGCGATGCGACCGTCCCCATCGAGCAATTCAGAATTTCCGCGATTCTCTCGTAGGAGAACCCTTCGGTGTAACGCAACGCGATGGCGATGCGCTGGTCGGGGGATAGGCTGGCGACACTTCGCTGAACCTGCTCCTCCATCTCAGCGCGCATCAGATCCTGCAAAACCGATTGCTTCGGAGCCGAGAAGCCCTGCCACAGGCTTTCAATGAACAATCCGATGCGCCGCGTGCGCCGCCGGTGATCCAGACAGCAATTCACTACCACGCGATAAAGCCACGTCTCGAAACCGGCGTTACCGCGATACTCGCCGATGCTGGATAGCAGTTTCAAGAAAATCTCCTGGGCGATATCCAGCGCCACCGCCCGGTCGCCAGAGTAGCGCAGAGCGATGGAATAGACTTTGTCCTGGTAGGCCTCAAACAAAGCGCGGAAGGCATCTCGTTCACCGCGCTGGCAGGCGGCGATTACGTCGCGGGTTTTCCCTTCGAGGTCGTTGCTCTCCAAGACCATGCCGAATCCTCCAACTTAGACGAAGCCCGAGCCGATTTTCTTCCATGGAAATTCGAATTCGACAACGCTGTATCATTGGATCATACTGCTTCGCTTGATATGACAAAGCCCTCTAGAATCTTTGGACTGGCAACTATCGCCGTGGTTGCGGCTGGAATTTACGCGGGACAAAGCCGCGCCCAGCAGGCTCCGGAAGTTAACGCGTTCGCCGATCCTCCCGATCGCGGTGCTGCCGGGCTTTCGCGGCTTCTGCGGGAACTGCAAACGCGCGCCAGTTTTGCCTTGTTTACCGCCCATCCTGACGATGAAGACGGCGGCATGCTCGCCTACGAAACTCGCGGGCTGGGCGCGCGCGGGCTGCTGATGACGTTGAATCGCGGCGAGGGCGGGCAGAACGTCATGTCCATGGACTATTACGATGCCCTGGGGATCGTCCGCACGCAGGAACTGCTGATCGCGGATCGCTATATGGGCGTCGATCAATACTTTACATCGGCGGTGGACTACGGGTTTTCGAAGACGCGCGAGGAGGCTCTGGAAAAGTGGGGGCATGACCGGGTGCTGGGGGAAACCGTTCGGGTGATCCGGATGACCCGGCCGCTGGTGCTGATGTCGGTATTCGTGGGCGCGGCGACCGACGGGCACGGGAATCACCAGGTTGCCGGACAGATGGCGCAGGAAGCGTTTCTAGCCGCGGGAGATCCCAACAAGTTTCCTGAACAGATCCGCGAAGGCTTGCGTCCCTGGTCGCCGCTGAAAGTTTACGCTCGCGTGCCGAGTTTCCAGATCACTTCTGACGGCATGTACGACTATGCGATCGACAAGTTCGTGCCGGTGAAATTTTTCGATTATGTCAATCAGAAATCGTCGGATACGCGGCCTTCGACAACGCTAGAGATTCCGGAAGGCACACCCGCGCCCGCAGCGGGGATGACCTTCTTGCAGATCGCGCGCGAGGGTCTGGGATTTCAGAAAACGCAGAACGGCGGCGGGACGATTCCCAACGCGACGCCCACGAATGTCGCGTATCACCGCTACGGATCGCGCGTGCAGGCTGCGGAGCATGAAAACGGCTTCTTCGATGGGATCGATGTTACGGTCGGTGGAATCGCGACGCTTGCGTCGGGCGACGCGAAATTCCTGAAAGACGGGCTGGCGCAAATCGCCCGGCTCGCGGCCGATGCAAAGAATCAGTACGGTTCCGATCGTCCGGCGGGGATCGCGCCGGTTCTGGCAGACGGGTTGAAGGCGGCCAGGGCCCTGTCGGATCAGGTTCGCGCGAGTTCTCTCGCCGAGCCCGGCAAGAGTGACGTTCTGTTCGAATTGGGCGTCAAGGAACGGCAATTCGCGAAGGCTCTGGCAGCCGCATTGGAGATTTCGTTCCAGACTACGGTAGTCGCGGAAGAAAGCACCGCGGGCAGCGGAAGAGGAGGACGTGGCGGAACGCAGTCCGCTGCCGATGCCGCCTTTGCCGCCGCGCGCGCGGCATTCATGGGCCGCGGGCCGACCTTTACGATCGCGATTCCAGAACAATCGTTTGGCGTCGAGGCGCGGCTGTTCAATCAAGGTCCTGAGAATCTGAAGGTCGACCGCGTGGAAGTAATCGCTTCGGACGGCAAGAATTGGAACATTCACGGGCCGTCTGCGCCTGTAAACGAAGCCGGGGCCGGGAAGGAAGTTGCATGGCGATTCGGCGTGATCACGCCCGCCGATGCGCAGCTCACTCGGCCGTATTATTCCCGTCCCAACGACGAACAACCTTATTACGATTTCAAGGACACTCGGTATCGCAACCTGCCCGTCGCTCCATATCCGTTAGCCGTTCGAGCCCAAGTGTCTTATCGTGGCGTGCCGTTCGAGGTGGCCGAGGTAGTCCAAACCAGCGATCGCGTGCCGGGAATCGGGATGATTCAGAACCCGCTGCTGGTGGGTCCGCCGATTTCGGTGACAGTTTCCCCATCCGCGGGCGCTGTTCCGATGGGTTCGAAGTCGTTCGCGTTCACTTGTCTGGTTCACAGCAACGTGAAAGGTCCCGCGGAGGGCGTACTGCGGCTGCAACTGCCGTCCGGATGGCGAGCGACGCCGCCGGAAGCAAAATTCTCCTTCACGCGCGACGGTGAGGATCAGACCATCGTTTTCTCAGTTGCGCCGGATCTGGTGAAGCCTTCGGAATACACGATCACCGCGGTCGCCGAATACAAAGGACATTCCTACACAGAGGGGTACACGCTCACTGGATATCCCGGCCTGCGGCCGTATCCGTACTATCGTCCAGCCACGTATCACGCGGTCGGCGTGGAAGTAAAAACTGCGCCCGGCCTGAAAATCGGCTTCCTGCCTGGTACCGGTGACGACGTACCCAAGGCCCTCGACAATCTCGAACAGAACGTCCGCGTAATCGCGACCAGCGATCTTACCAACGGCGATTTGAGCGGTTACGACGCCATCATCCTGGGAACGCGCGCTTATGCCGTGCGCGCGGATCTGAAAGCCGCCAATGGCCGGCTGATGGATTACGTCAAGAACGGCGGTGTGCTGATCGTCCAGTACAATCTTCAGGATTTCGATCACAATTATGGTCCGTACCCGTTCGAGCTGGGCGGCAACCCGCAAAAAGTCGTGGATGAGAACTCGCCGGTGACGCTCCTGGATCCCTCGAATCCCGCGCTGCGCTGGCCGAACCGGATCACTCCGGACGACTTCAAAGGATGGGTGGAAGAACGCGGCCATGGCTTCATGCGAAGCTGGGATCCGCGCTATATCCCGCTGGTGGAGACGCACGATCCGGAGCAGGATCCGCAAAAAGGCGGATTGCTTCTGGCGCGCTACGGCAAGGGTTTCTACATCTACGATGCCTTCGCCCTCTACCGGCAGTTGCCCGAGGGCGTGCCGGGATCGTACCGCCTGCTGGCAAACCTGGTCAGCCTGGGCAAGAATCCGGAATGGAAATGAGGCAGACTAGATAGCATGATTCGCCGATCCGCATTGCTGTTCGTTTTCGTCGCGTTGAGTATCGCGCAGACTGGCTGGCAGACGGCGACGGTGCTTCCCGGCGTGGATCTAACCGGTCTCACCAAACCGCAGCTTGATGTGGCTCTCCGCGTGATGCGCACCGAAGGCTGCGTCTGCGGCTGCGACATGAAAATCGCCGAATGCCGGGTGGAAGATCCGAAGTGCGCGTTTAGCCGCCGCTTGTCGGATTACGTGGTCCACGAAGCAGCCGCAGGAAAAACGGCCGCTGTGATCAAAGAGGGCCTGGCAAAAATGTCGAGCAGCGCACTGCCGGTGCTCGAAGAGAAGCCGGCAAAGTTGACCATCGACGGCGATCCCATGCGGGGGCCGGCCAACGCAAAAGTCACGATTGTCGAGTTCTCGGATTTCCAGTGCCCGTACTGTGCGAAAGCCGTTGGCGAAGTGAACCAGTTGATGCAGAAGTTCCCCAAGGACGTCAGGCTGGTGTTCAAGCAGTATCCGCTGGACATTCATTCCCAGGCGGAGATCGCGGCCGAAGCGGCCCTCTCGGCGAACGCGCAGGGGAAATTCTGGGAGCTTCACGACAAGATGTACGCGAACTTCCGCAGCATCTCGCGAGACAAGATTTTCGCGTGGGCGAAAGAAGCCGGAGTCGACGTCGATAAGCTGCGCGCCGATCTCGACAGCCACAAGTATGCTGCCCGAGTACAGGCGGAGTCGAACGAAGGCGACTCCGCAGGCGTTGAAGGGACTCCGACGTTCTTTATCAACGGGCGGCGATTAAATGTTTCCTTCGAAGCCTCTTCTGTTGCGCCGTTAATCACCGAAGCCCTCAAACACTAGGAGCGGTTGAAAAAACGTCGAGACCAGCGGTTCAGTTCGGAGCTGTCGATTTCACAAGCCGACACAAAACCGCAAGCGACAGCGGCGGGCCTCGACGTTCTTCAACAACCTCTTGGTAGAGTGTCTCTACGGTTAATTCTCCTCAGATTGAGGACGAATTGATAACCCTATCGGGGGATCGCAGTCGCGATCTCGGCGTGATAGCATTCGGGTAGTTAACGCGGCGAGGTGGCCTATGAATGTAACGCGCAGGGCGTTTATTCGAGTAGGAAGTGGCGCTGTAGTGGCTTCGGCGCTGGGGTTTGATGTTCGCCCCGCTTACGCGCAGTCCCGGGAACTGAAGATCGCCCGGACGACGGAAACCCGGTCGACGTGTCCCTATTGCTCGGTAAGCTGCGGCATCATAATCCATACGATAGGCGACAAGGCGAAAAACGTCACCCCGCAGGTCGTACACGTGGAAGGCGACCCGGACCATCCGATCAATCGCGGCACGCTTTGCCCTAAAGGCTCGTCGCTGTATCACGACATTCTGAACGAACGCCGTCTGTTGAAACCGCAGGTCCGGCGGCCCGGCTCCGACCATTGGGAAGACATCCCATGGGACAAGGCTTTCGACGAAATCGCGCATCATATCAAGAAGACCCGCGACGAAACGTTCATTACTAAAGACGCCCAGGGACGTACCGTCAATCGCTGTGAAAGCATCGCCTGGAATGGGGGCTGCACCGACACGAACGAGTTCAATTATCTCGTCGTGAAAGCCATGCGCAGTTTCGGGCTGACATTTGTAGAAAATCAGGCCAGGGTTTGACACGGTCCCACGGTCTCCAGTTTGGGGCCCACGTTCGGACGCGGTGCGATGACCAATGGCTGGGTCGACATCAAGAATGCCGACATGATGCTGATCATGGGCGGCAATCCAGCTGAGAACCATCCTTGTGGTTTCAAGTGGGTGATTGAGGCCAAGCGCCAGCGCAATGCCAAGCTGATCGTGGTGGATCCGCGCTTTACGCGCACGGCCGCAACTGCCGATATGTTCCTGCAAATTCGAGCGGGATCGGATATCGCGTTTCTCGGGGGCCTGATCCACTACGCCATCGAGAATCAGCGCATCGCGAAAGAATACGTGGTTAATTTTACGAATGCCGCCTTCATCGTCAAGGAAGGATTCAAGCTGCCAGAAGACGGACTCTATTCCGGCTTCGACGAAGGGACACAAACCTACGATCGCTCGAGTTGGAATTACGAGGCTCACGGTGGTGCGGTTCCTGGAGCAGGCGCCCCCGCGGCGTTGCCGCCCAATGTGGCTTTTGATACGAATCTCGAGCATCCCCGGACCGTTTATCAACTGTTGAAGAAGCACTATTCGCGCTACACCCCTGAGATGGTCGAGCGCATCACCGGGATTCCGAAGGATCAGTTTCTGAAAGCCGCCGACACGTTCACGTCGATTCGAAAGGACGGCGATGTGTCTAAGGTGGCGAGCATTATCTACGCAGTCGGCTGGACACAGCACAGTTTCGGCAGCCAGATCATCCGCACGGCGGCGATGCTGCAGTTGCTGCTCGGTAATGTGGGCCGGGCCGGCGGCGGCGTCAACGCGCTGCGCGGCCACTCGAATATCCAGGGCGCGACGGATGTGGCGGGCATCTTCGACAATCTTCCGGGCTACCTTAAGGTCCCGACGCCTGCCGACACGAATTTCGACGGGTGGATGAAGCGGATCACGCCTACATCCTCAAAACCCAGCGAATGGGACTCCTGGAATTATTACAGCAACACGTCGAAGTTCGCGGTCTCATTTCTGAAGGCCATGTACGGCGACGCCGCGAAAAAAGAAAACGGCTGGGCTTTCGATTATCTTCCGAAAGTGGATCGCGAGTACTCCTGGTCGCACATTTTCGACGATATGTACAAGGGACATGTCAAAGGGTTGATCGCCTTCGGCATGAACGCGGTGGCGATTGGGCCGAATTCGCAAAAGAACATCGACGCACTCAAGAAGGCCGAGTTCCTGGTGGTCTGCGACATCTATCCGGAGGAAACCAGCGATTTCTGGAGAGCGCCCGGCATTACAGCGGACGAGACCAAGCAAATCCAGACTGAAGTCTATCGGCTGCCCGGCGCGGGATTCGCGGAGAAAGACGGCACGTTCGTCAACTCGGCTCGCTGGCTGCAATGGAAATGGGCCGCCGTTCCGCCTCCCGGCGATGCCAAGCTCGACCATGAGATCCTCGCGCGCATTTTCCTGAAAGTTCGTGAACTTTATAAGAAGGATCCCGGCAAATTCCCGGATCCGATTCTCAATCTCACCTGGAACTATACGGTCCCCGAAAGTCCGTCGCTTTCCGAAGTCGCGCGGGAGTTGAACGGGCGCGCGCTGGCCGACGTCGAGGATAAACCCACGAATACCACGACGAAAGCCGGCCAGCAGCTTGCGGGATTCTCCTGGCTGCGTGACGACGGTTCGACGTCATGCGGCAACTGGATCTGGTGCGGCTCGTGGACCGAAGCCGGCGCACTGATCCAACGGCGCGATCCGGCCGATCCCTCGGGGCTGGGTATTCATCCGAACTGGGCGTGGTCCTGGCCGATGAACCGGCGCGTC